>JBEKCQ010000006.1:0-42251 GCA_050014795.1 Terriglobia bacterium
TTCAGATACTCGGTCGGCGCCACCGTGATAAAAAACTGCGCGCCATTGGTGTTCGGCCCGGCATTCGCCATGGCCAGACGCCCGGATTTAGCGAAGGTCAAGTCGGCGACAAACTCGTCTTTGAACGTGTAGCCGACGTTGCCCATGCCCGTCCCCAGTTGGTCTCCACCTTGAATCATGAAATTGGGGATGACGCGATGAAACGTCAGGCCGTCATAGTACCGGCGCTCGGTCCAGGCTTTCTTCTTGTCGTCATACCAGCGCTTCGTGCCGTTGGCGAGCCCGACGAAATTCTTAACGGTTTCGGGAGCCTTGGCGGAGAAAAGGCGGCAGACGATGCGCCCCCTCGTGGTCTCGAGCACTGCATAGAGGCCCGGCGGTTGGTCCAGTTTGATTTCTGGTGCCGCGGGCTTGCTGGGCGGTGGTACTTTCTTCTGCGTCGCCTGAGCCCACAGCGCCGCTGCGGCCAGGCTCATTCCTATGATGACGGTCAACACCCTTCTCATGACTATCCTCCTTTTCCGGCCTGCATCCGGCGTGCAACTTCCTCCACTTGGCGCATAACGCGGAGCAAGTTCCCGCCTACGATCTTCTCCAGGTCTTCCTCACTGTAGCCGCGACGGGCAAGCTCGCGGACCAGGTCGGGAAGCTTCGAAACGTCCTCCATGCCGCGCGGCGCTGAATCGATCCCGTCAAAATCCGAGCCCAAGCCGACGTGGTCGATACCGCCCACTTTGACCGCATGGTCGATGTGGTCAGCGATGACTGTGTAGCTGGGCACCGGCAAATCCTTCGTCAGGCGCTGCTCGATTCTCACCTCTTCCAGGTAGGGAAGCCACTTACCCTGCCGGGTGTAGCGGGCTCGGGCAGCAGCGACTTCCGCCTGCAACTGCTTTTCGATCTTCTTGTAGCTGTCGGCGTAGGCCTGGCTCAAGAAGCCGGAATAGAAATTGACGTCCATGACGCCACCGTTTTTGGCGAGAGCGCGAATCATGTCGTCGGTCATATCGCGCGGCACCATGCACAAGGCGCGACAGGAGGAGTGCGAAGCGACGAGCGGCGCCTTGCTGACGGCGAGCGCGTCGTAGAAGGTCTTGTCGGTGACGTGAGAGATATCGACCATCATGCCGAGGCGATTCATGCGCTCGACGGCCTGGCGCCCCAAGGGCGAAAGCCCGTTCCAGCGGGGCTTGTCGCCGGAAGAATCGGCCAGTTCGTTGTTTTTCGTGTGCGTGAGGGTGAGGTAGCGGACGCCCAGGCGATAGTAGATGTCGAGCGCGCGCAGATCCCCCTCAATTTCGTGGCCGCCCTCGACACCCAGGAGGATGGCGATTTTGCCTTCACGATGCAGGCGCTCGATGTCGTCCGCCGTGGTCGCCAGACCCAGCGCGTCCGCGTGGCGCGCGACCTGCTCGTAAGTTACATCGATCAGGTCGAGCGCCCGATGGATCAAGTCCTGCTTAGGCCAAGTGACATCTACCCAGATGGAAAAGAACTCGGCCCCCAAGCGTCCGGCGCGCATCTTGGGGATGCTGATCATGAAAGGGCTGTTGGGATCGGCGAGGTCGTAGCCTTCATCGAGCAGCATCAGGGGGGTGTCGGCGTGAGTGTCAATCAGGATGGCCCGTTCCAGGACCCTCTGGGCGACATTCTCCGCCTCCGCGCAGGTTCGCTGCGCAGAAAAAAGTGAAGGTACGGCAAGCAGAAGAATCAAGAAGACAAAGAGGACCCGTCGTAGCGTGCGCATGAAGTTCAGCCCCTGAGCAATCGGGCAGCGATTATCTGAAGCGCCGGAAGAATTTGTCAAACTAATTCTCGCGGAGGCCCGGAGCCACAGGGTTCCTTCCACACTCCGACCGCCGGGAGGGGGTGGCGAAGGGCCGCAAGTTGGCCCACAATTGCTTGCCCGGCCTTGTTACAGTATAATTCGCGTACCTTACAGGCATCTCGGGGAGGAATGCGGATGGCGGAAATCGATCTCACCTTGGCGGTGGCAAAGCACGTGGAAGAGATGCGGAAAGCCGGCGAACTCCCGTCTGAAGAAGCTCTCAGCAAGTTGGCAGGGCAAATTGCTCTGGCTTTTGGGGCCAAGAAAGACGAGGTGGCCATCCTGCGCCTCTCGCCGGATGGCAAGATGCTGAGTTTTGTCTTCCCGCTCAAACTGGCGAAGATCGGCGCCATTCCGCTGACCACCGCGCATTCGTTGGCCACCAAGACGATTCGCGACCGGAAAGGCGAGATCGTCAACAACTTTGGCGTGTACAAGCACCCTACCGTTTTTGAAGCCGTGGATTTGTCCGAGCAGCAGAAGGCCTCGCCCATCCAGAAGATAGTGAGCGCCCCCATGCTGGCGGAGGGCAAGGTTGTGGGAGTAATTCAGATCAGCCGCAAGGGAAGAGGGGGCGACGTGATCGGTCCGGATTTCACGCCCCGGGACCTTGCGGAGATTACGACCGTCGGAAGTATCCTGGGGAAGTATCTCTCCAGCCTGCCAGACGTGCCGTCAGGCCAGCCCAAGCCACCGCCCCCGCCACCCAAGCCCTGAGAAGCTGAGGGAATCGTTTTTCGTTCTTGCAGCCACAACTTGTCGTGTGCCAACCGACGGGGTTGGCAGGCGGCCTCTCGTACTCTCGGCGGCCCTTGCTAGTCGCAGTACTCCAGCCCCAGGTGCGTGATCAATTCCTCTTCCCGCAGGTGCCGCAACGTGTTCTTGAGTTTCATGAGCTGGATGAAGAGGTCGTGCTCGGGGTAGAGGTTGGGGGCGCACATGGGACTCTTGAAATAAAACGAGAGCCACTCCTGGATGCCCTTGCGCGCCATTTCCCGGCAGCGCTGTGCCAGGTCGAGGAATAGCATGTCGCCACAGCGCCCATTCCGGGGATCAGGACGCCTGGTTTTCCTTTGGGTTCAACAATCTGCACGGTTTTTTTCGCTACTTCAGTTACCTCCAGAATCTATATGGGCAATTCGGGCACCAACTGAAAGCAGGCATATTGAGCCAATGCCCCAGGAATTGCAGACTGTTTCCATGCCAGGCGTCGCACTCGGGCTCGCCTTCGGCCGGGATGCTGAAAATGTCGACTTGAGGGGTATAATGCTCTCAGGCAGCGGGTGTCCTTCCGCGCACCCTGGGAGAGTCATGGCCACGCCAGGCAATGTACCACGACTGGTCGTTCGCGAAGCCACCGGCACCGAACGGGAGGTGGAAATCAGTCGCACGCCGTTCACGCTGGGCCGGCTGAGTGACAGGGATCTTTTCCTTGGCGACCAGCGCATCTCCCGCCGTCACGCTCGCATCCTCCAGGACGCCCACGGCTATCTGATCGAAGATACAGAGAGCAGCCACGGGACATTTGTGAACGGCGAGCGCATCACTTCTTGCGCGCTCGCCAGCGGCGACCAGATCAGCCTGGGGATTTCGGACTCTTTCCAGCTTTTCTTCGTAACAGAACAGGCTGTTCTGCCCAAGCTCCTGGCGGAGATCGGCAAGGTGAAGGAAAGTCCCGCGCCTCAATTGCAGCATCTGGGTCTGTTGCTGCAGATGGCGCAGATGCTGAACCGTGCTGCAGCGCTAGAGGAGGTTCTGGCTGCGCTGGTGGATTCTGGAGTCCAGTTGGCTGACGCGGAACGCGGCCTGCTGTTCCTGTGCGACGAGGGTGGGGAACTGCGGCTGCGACTGGCCCGCGGACGGGGCGGAGTGCATCTGACGCCAACCCTGACCGACTACTCCAGCGAGGTGGTAGAGCGGGTAGCGAAAACGGGGCGCGAAGAAGTGACCCTGCAAGAAGAGATGACCGGGCGTGCACCTTACGAGACCGGCATCATCCAGGTAGCGGTGCGCGGCATAGTAGCCTTGCCGCTGCAGAAACTCCCGATGATGGAATCGGGCAGCGAGACCATGCATCAAACCGCCCCGGAGCTGCTCGGGGTGCTCTATCTCGACAACCGTGCCCGCCCCACGGCGCTCACGGGCCTGGACCGCCAGGTGCTCCAGACGCTAGCGCTCGAAGGCGCCACGATCATCGAGAACGCCCGCCTGTTTCGCCTTTCCCGGGAACAGGAACGCATGCGGCACGACTTGGCCCTGGCCCGCAATATTCAACTGGGCCTGTTGCCCCACGAATTGCCCAAGAGCGACTACTTCGAGCTGCGCGCCCTCAGTGTGCCTTGCCAGACCGTGGGCGGCGACTACTACGACGTGGTCCGCTTGCCGCGTGACCGGTTCGGGTTCACGGTGGCTGACGTCTCAGGGAAAGGGCTGCCGGCCGCGATCCTCGCTGCGACTCTGCAGGGGGCGTTTGTCGCTGTGGCCACGGGCGATCCCGACCCCGGCGACCTGTTCCGCCGGGTGAACGACTTCCTGTGTGAGCGGACGCCACCCGAGATGTTTGCGACCATCTTCTACGGCGTCCTGGACCGTTACGGTGAATTCACTTTCGTCAACGCCGGCCATGCCACGCCCCTCGTGATTCGCAACAATGGTACGATCAGCCGCCTGGATTCCTCGAACGTTCCCCTGGGATTTTTCTCCGGCACTACTTTTGTAGCGGACCACGTCCAGCTCGAGTATGGCGAACACGTTCTGATTTTTTCCGACGGCGTTACCGAGGCCCAGAATGCGGACGATGAGTTGTTTGGAGAGACCCGCCTGAAGACCCTCTTGGAGGAATGCGCCGGCCAGTCCACTCAGGGTATCTGTGACAAGGTAGTGACGGCTGTTCGGGATTTCGTGGGCGCCGCTCCCCAGGCCGACGACCTCACGTTGACCGTGCTCCGCTTCGGCCCGCCCTCAGACTAACTCCTTGCGCAGAGCTACTGCTTGCCATCCCGCTGAGTCAGCGATTCCCCTCAAAAAGTTGTCGTAAGGTATCGAGGGTCAGGTCTTCGAAGCTGCGCACTATCAAGTCAGCGCGGGTACGTTCGCGAAGTTCCTCCAGGGGGAACGTGGAGGCGATGGCCACGCACTTCATCCCGCCGCCTTCTGTCAGCTGGGGAGAGGCCGCAGAGACGACAGCAGTTTCTCCGGCGGATAGGTGTTCAGGACACCTTGCTTCTCCATCCAGCCGCGACGGGCGGTCATCACCCCGTAGCGCATGAAGGCAAACTGATCCGGGTGGTGCGCGTCGGTCGAGATGATGACCTTCATGCCGCGGTCCCGCACCCACTTCACATGGCGATCGCAGAGGTCGAGCCGCTCGGGATTACCATTAAGCTCCAGGATCACTCCCAGTTTGTGTGCCGCGCTGAAGACTTTCTCGATATCGAAACTGAAGGGGTCGCGCTTCAACAGTTGCCGCCCCGTGGGGTGCCCGAGGATCCTAACATAAGGGTTTTGCAGCCCTTTCAGGAGCCGTTCGGTCATCTCCTCGGCCGGCTGGGTCATCCGCGAATGGATGCTGGCGAGCACAATGTCAAACTGCTTGAGTAGCCCGTCGGAGTAGTCGAGCTTGCCGTCTCCGAGGATGTCGACCTCCGTACCCGCCCAAATTTCGATGCCTTTCACCTTCTTGCGGGCAGCCTTGATGTTTTGGATATGCTCGACGGCGCGTCGCTCGTCCAGCCCGTTGGCGATGGTGACGGCCTTCGAGTGGTCGGTGATGAGGATGTATCGGTAGCCGAGCCGCTTGGCTCCTTCCGCCATTTCCTCAATAGTGCTCCTGCCATCGGAGGCCGTAGTATGCATTTGTAGGTCGCCCCGAATGTCGGAGAGTTCCACCAGCTTCGGCAACTCGCCCTTCTCTGCGGCTTCGATTTCTCCCAGATTTTCGCGGAGCTCGGGCGGAATCCATTCGAGTCCCAGCTTCTCGTAGATCTCCTCCTCCGTGCGGCTGGCGATTACCTTGTTGCCTTCGAACAGTCCGTACTCGCTGAGCTTCCAACCTCGGCGCTTGGCACGCTCGCGCAAGGCCACGTTGTGCTCTTTCGAGCCGGAGAAGTATTGGAGCGCGGCCCCGTAAGATGAGCGCTCCAGGAGCCGCACATCGACCTGCAAGTCATTCTTGAGCTTCACACTGACCTTGTCTTCCCCCTTGGCCAGGACCTGAGCGATGTCGGAGAACTTGGCGAAGTGCTCGGCAATGCCCGCATGGTCGCGCCCCGTCACCAGCAGGTCAAGGTCGCCGACCGTCTCCCGCCCTCGCCGCAGAGAGCCTGCCGGCGTGACCTGTTCGACTCCTTTGAATTCCCGAAGGTAAGCCACCAATTCCTCCGCTGTCTCAAAGGCCGTGTCCAGTCGAAAGCGCCCTGCCGCGCGACGGAAGACTTCGATGGCTTTCAGAATGTTCTCCTCCGATTTCACGCTCATGCCCGGCAGGTCCCGTAGTCGCCCTTCCTTGGCGGCTGCTTCAAGCTCGTCCACAGTCGTGATCTTCAGCTTCTCCTTGAAGAGGCGGACCTTCTGCGGACCTACGGTCTGCAGTTGCAGCAACTCCAGCAGGCTCCTCGGTATTTTCTTCAATTGCTCCTGGTGGTATTGGCACTTTCCGGTTCCCACCAGCTCGATAATCTTTTTGGCCAGGTCCTCGCCGATGCCCGGAATCTCAGTCAATTTGCGGTTGGGATCGCGTGCGATCTCCTCGAGTTGCTCGGGGTAGCCTTCGATGGCCCGCCTGGCCCGATCATAGGCGGCCGCTTTGAACTGCCACTTGGCGTCGTCTTGAAGTATCTTCATCAGGTTCGAGATTTCCTCGAAGACGGCGGCAATTTCTCGGTTTTCCACAACGGCCTCCATCACCTGCCGAGCTACATAGACTCGTGAAGCTCTCTCAGGGTTAGGTAAAGTAGTGGTCCGAGGGCGTCAGCCTGGACAAATGCCTTTAGAATGAGCTAGATAGAGGCACTTCCCTAGTGTTTCTTTTTGCCCCACTTGGTGATAGAATAGGCCTCCCTGAGCACATCCATGCTGCCCACCCGCCTCGGTCTACAAAGCAAGATTATCATTTTTACCGCCGTTGTGGTCATTTCTGTTGTGGCTGTTTCGACCTTTATTGCCGTGGTGCTGACATGGCGGATGGTGGAGGAGGAGATCTATCTCAAGGCGCTAGCCCAGGCGAAAGCGACCGCTCACCAGTTGGTCAATCAGCACGCGCTTCAGGATTCCGAAGCCCTGCTCCAGAGGTTGCGCCAGATGGAAAGGGACTTTCCCGGGGTCCAGCAGTCCGACGTCTACCTGCACGCTCCCGACCACCGTCTGGTGGCCACGACTGTTCCCCAGGGCGATCATCTGGAACTGGATCATCTGCCGGGCATCCAGCGTTACCTCGAGTTTGAGCGGCCCGACGAAGACACTATTACGATTGAGACCCTGGGAGGCAAATCCTGGATTATGGGCACCACCGTGCGCGAACGGGATCAACCCATTGCGTGTCTCAATCTTAAGGTATCCAAATCGCACACTACGCACGTGACGTGGGGGCTCGTCCTCCGCAACCTCCTCTTGATGCTGGCGAGCCTGGTGGCGGTCATCCTGGCGATTCACGTTTTCTTCCTCAGGCGAGTGCGAGGCCCGGTGAAGCGAATGATCCGCGCCATGGAGGCCGCGGAGAGTGGCCAGCTCGACGCCCGCGCGGGAGTGGAGAGCGAAGATGAGATCGGCGAACTGGCCGTGCACCTGGACTGCATGCTGAATCGGATTGAAAATTTCAATGCTGAGCTGGGCGGAAGGGTGGAAGAAGCGACGACGGAATTGGCACGTCGCAACGAGGAACTAAGGCGAATCAATGAAGAGCTGTTTGAGGCGCAGAAGAGCCTGGCGCGTTCCGAGCGCCTGGCCGTGGCAGGGCAATTGGCCGCCAGCCTGGCGCATGAGATCGGCACTCCACTGAATTCCATTTCCGGCCATATTCAACTGCTGGCACGGCAAACAACGGCAGATGAGGCGGTCAACCGCCGCCTCCAGATTATCGAGAAGCAAATCGAAAACATTGTGAGAACGGTCAAACAGCTACTCTCCTGGACCCACACTTTCGAATTGCACCTTGAACTTGTGGACCTGCGTCATATTTTGGAGGAGTCGGTATTGCTTTCCTCGCCCGCGCTCCAGCTTCGGAAGATCCGGGTTCGGATGGAGTTGGAGCAATGTCCGCGGATCTATGGCGACGCCGGGTACTTGCAGCAGGTTTTCCTGAATCTCATCAACAACAGTATGGATGCCATGTCGGGCGGAGGGGAACTCACGCTGCTTTTGCGCCACCCAGCGAACAGCGACGGCAGGGAAGTGGCTGTCGAACTGGCAGACACCGGCCAGGGCATGGGGGCGGAAACCCTGGCTCGCATCTTCGAGCCCATGTTCACCACCAAACGCATGGGGACAGGCGCCGGGCTGGGGCTGGCAATCTGCGACCAGATCGTCCGCCAGCACGCCGGGACGATCCAGGTGGAGAGCAAACTCGGTCGGGGGACACGCTTTACCATCGTTTTTCCCTTGGACTGCCGCGAAAAGTTGGAGGCGACGGCTAAAGTCGTATCGGGGGTGAATTCTGCCCCCTGACCACGATTCGCGGCACGCACCAGAAAAGGACGAATCCATGAGCACTGTGGGGGCCGAGACCCCGGTCAACATCCTGGTGGTCGACGATGACCGTGAAACCCGCGAGTTGCTGCGGGAGGTCCTGAGCGAGGAAGGCTACAAGGTCGTTACCTCTTCCAGCGGTGAGGAGGCTCTGGACGTCGGCAAGGAAGAATGCTTCGATGTGATCATCAGCGACATGAAGCTGGGACCGGACTTGAGCGGGCTAGATGTCCTGCGAGCTTACAAGGCGATTCAGCCGGAGTCGGAGGTCATCCTCATTACCGCCTTCGGTACCATGGAAACCGCTATCGAAGCGCTCAAAGGAGGGGCCTTCGACTATCTCTCGAAGCCTTTCAAGGTTGATGAACTATTGGTGCAAGTGGGGCGGGCCCTCGAGAACCGGCATCTCATCCGTGAGAACCGCGACCTGAGACGACAACTCGGCAGCCAAGTCCAACTCTCCAGCCTGGTGGGCCGGAGTGCCGCCATGCTGGCGGTCTACAAGAGGATCGCCATGGTCGCGGACTCCCGCTCCACGGTGCTGATCTGCGGCGAGAGCGGGACGGGAAAGGAACTGGTGGCCAAAGCAATCCACCATAACGGCCCGCGCGCCAGCCAGCGCTTTGTGGCCGTGAACTGCGGCGCCCTCACGGAGTCCCTGCTGGAGACTGAGTTGTTTGGCTACGTCCGGGGTTCATTCACGGGCGCGTTTGGGAACAAGCGCGGCATCTTTGAAGACGCGAGCGGGGGCACGGTTTTCTTGGACGAAGTGGCGGAGATGAGTCCGGCGCTTCAGGTCAAACTCCTGCGAACTCTGGAAGAGCAGGAGGTCAGGCGCGTGGGCAGCAACCGGCCGGTCCCCATCGACGTGCGCATTATCGCCGCCAGCAACCGCAACCTGGCCGACCAGGTGGAGCAAGGAAAGTTTCGCCAGGATCTGTATTACCGCCTCCGGGTCATCGAAATCGAAATGCCACCCTTGCGGGAAAGGACCGAAGATGTTCCTCTGCTGGTCGAACACTTCCTGAAGAAGTTGGAGCGAGAGCGGGGCAGGACATTGTCGCTCTCTCCCCAGGCACTATCCGTGCTCACCGCCTATGCCTGGCCGGGGAATGTCCGCGAACTCGAGAACGCGATAGAGGCTGCCGTGGCGCTCACTCGTTCTGGGGTGCTTATGCCGGAGGATTTTCCGCCGAAGGTGCGTGCGGACTTCCATGAGGTCCAGCGGGTGGAAGATTTTTTCGCTGACCTGCCTTCTCTCGACGAACTGGAAAAGCGGTACTTGGCGCATGTTTTCCGGGTGACACGCGAGAACAAGGCCAAGACTGCGGGAATTCTCGGCATCAATCGCAAGACCCTTTACCGCATGCTGGGGAAATTCAGACTACGCGTCTCATAGTCCGGGGAAGATCTGGGCCGTTGGGCTGGTTTGGGGTACCCTGGGAAGGGTACCTTCCTGCAGGGCACAGGGATATTCAAGGATCGGGAAGCTGCACGCAGTCCATCGCGCGGCGGGAGAGCGGCAGCGATTGCGCGCTGGCCGGTATTGTGGGCCCGAGTGAATAATGAAGTACACCTATATTGCCAAGACCGCGCTTAAGCACCTCGCCTCAGGCTTCAAGCTGCCTTACATGGTGATGTTCGAAACTACGCTGATGTGCAACATGTTTTGCGAATACTGCATCTTCGGCGAGACGGGTAAATTCAACGACCTGCAGACGCGGGCTACACGGGATCGGATTTTCCGGCGAATTGACGAATTCTGCGAGATGGGGGTATTCGCCTTGAGTTTTTCGGGTGGAGAACCTCTCCTGAATGCCAACACCTGTGATTACATCGCCTATGCCACGGACAAAGGCATGTGGACCTCCATGCCTACCAACGGGTTGCTGATCAAGAAGTACGCGGACGGAGTGGCAGGGCTGGATATGCTGGAGGTTTCCATCGATTCCCTCAATCCGCAGCGGTTCGCGAAGCGTCGCGGCCTGGATGCCCTACCCCAAATCCTTGCTAACCTCGAATTCGCCTTGAAGAGACGTAAGCCATTCACCACGCAGATCAATGCAGCGGTCAATCTGGAGAATCTCGACGACCTCCCCCAGCTCGCTGAGTTCTGCCGTCAGCGCGACTTGGTGCTACACCCCGAAGCTGTCCACAATGTGATACGGCAAGGAGAACTTCTGCCCGACGTAGAGCTCCACGGCCCGGAGATTGACAAAGTTGAGCATGTGCTGCGCGAACTGCGGGCGAGCTACCCCCGAAGCGTTCGCTTCTACACTCACTACTACGATTTCTACCGAAATGGCGGCTTTGGAGCAGGTTTCCCTTGCCGGCATCCTTCCAAGCTGATCTCAGTGAAGCCGGACGGCTCTGTCCATCTTCCCTGCGCTTTCGCTACCCTATTCAAGTCGCAGGCGCCCTTGAGAGAGATCTTCGCCTCACGGGAGGCACGGGAGATTGTCGCGCAGGAAGCGACGTTATGGGATTTCTGCAAGGGGTGCAAGATCGGGTGCCCATACGAAGTGAGCGCGTTCACCAACAGCCCGTTGCTGGCCTTTAAGTCGGTCCTGAATTTCCTCAGGATTACTTGAATCGGCAGGAAGCGGGACGCGGCTGTCTCCAGGAAGGGGGTACTTAAGGAATTGAGCTGAGCGCGGGCAAACCGGGGGGAGTAGGGCGAGGTAGGCGAATCTGGGCAGGGAGTTCTGCAAATGATGTGGGCGGTTCTTGCTGGAGGCTGTGCTGGGGTTGGGGCCGCGGGAGGAGCCCTGCTCTGGTATGCCTGCAGCGTCCCCAGCTCCCAAGTCTTTGGCCCCGCCCTGGTTCGGGGGCCGCGGGAGGACCGCCGCGTGGCGTTGACTTTTGACGATGGACCGGCCGTGCCGTTTACTGTGCAGATTCTGGAAATCCTGCGCGCTCGGGGCGTTCCGGCCACCTTTTTTGTCTGCGGTCAAAACGTGGAACGCTACCCCGAGATTGTCTGTCGGATTCACGCGGAGGGCCACACCCTCGGCAACCACACCTACTCCCATCCCTTTCTGTATCTTCAGAGTCGGAAGAAAATCGCGGAAGAGATTGATCGCACACAAGTCTTGATTGAGGAGTTCACCGGTTACCGGCCGACACTGTTCAGGCCCCCCTACGGGGCCAGATGGTTTGGACTTTACCCGGTGCTCAGGGAACGCGGAATGCGCGTGGTCCAATGGTCAGACACTGGCTATGATTGGGAAAACGGTGCAGATGCTATCGTCACCGCGACACTCCAGCACCTACGTCCGGGCTCGGTCATCCTCCTCCACGACGGCTGCAATGTGCGCAGGTCGGCCGGCGAGGGCGACCGGCGTGATACCGTCAAGGCCCTGCCTGCGATTCTTGATGGTGCTCTGAGGGACGGGTTCACGTTCGTTTCTGTCCAAGATTTCCTGCCTGGGCTTAACCTGTGTCCCAAATTGACCCATTGAGGTCAGCCAAGAGGTTGGCGGGCCTACTCTAACTTCGTGACTCCATGGTGGTTAGCTAAGGGTTGGCGCTAGCAGCATCAGGGCTCATCCTATCGATTGAGATTGACAAACGTGAGGTAGAGTGTGGCATTATGACACACTCGATTCCTGGTTTGTGCTGGCGTGCAGTGCCCGGCCGCCCCTTGGGGGACAATAATGGCCTATGAAATCAAGGGGTTACATTCGGGATTGCCGGTTGGCATCTGGCGTGCGACCATGATTTGGTCTGCAGTTGGGAGTATTTGTGAGCGCGCCCAAGATACTAATCGTTGATGACGACCAGGAAAGCCGAAATCTGTTGTGCGAGGTCCTGCAAGCCAACGGGTACGCGGTGGAGGCTGTGGCAGATGGTGTGGCTGCGCGCGAGGAATTGCGTCGCGACGACGGGTATGTTGTCGTCATCGCGGATCTTCGCATGCCCAAGGAGACTGGTCTCGAGCTACTGAGAAATCTGCGCCAAGAAAGATCCAAACAAGCTATTATTCTGATGTCGTCATTCATCAGCGGGGCGGAGAGGAAGCTGGCGCGGGAGTTAGGCGCCCACGCCCTGCTCGAAAAACCCTTTCGCCTGACGGATTTGTTGCGGATAGTGGGCGAATTGGCCTGTCCGAAACCGGTCACGATATCGCCCTGAGGATGTTGTCCTGGCTCGGTCCAAGAGGGGCCCCGAGGAGTGGAGATGAGCATAGCGGACAAGGTGATCGAGATCATCACCCGGGAGCAGCACTTCGAGCCCGGCGTTGTCAAGCCGGAATCGACATTCGCCGAGCTAGGGATTGATTCCCTGGACGGGGTCAATATCTTGTTTGCGCTGGAACAGGAGTTTAAGATTGACATTCCTGACTCGGTAGCGCAGAACATGAGGAGCGTCAGTCAGGTGGTGGACGCCCTCACCCGGGTGATGGAAGGCAAGGACGTGTCGGACCTGGTGGCCATGGCAAAGGGCGAGAATTCCGCGCCGAGCAGCTAATCCCCTTACATTGTGGTGCCTGGCGTGCGTAGAGTCGTCATCACTGGCTTGGGCGTGTTTGCCTCTACAGGCAAAGATGTGGAGAGTTTCTTTTCGAGCCTG
This sequence comes from Terriglobia bacterium, assembly GCA_050014795.1. Lineage (GTDB taxonomy): Bacteria > Acidobacteriota > Terriglobia > UBA7540 > UBA7540 > JALHUF01. The sequence continues at coordinate 13,082 of JBEKCQ010000006.1, forward strand.
ATAAACGCCCGGTCAGGTGTCCGCCGCATTACGCAATGGGACCCTTCTTCGCTAACCATTCAGATTGCTGCTGAAGTCCCCGACTACTTGCCTACCGATTATTTCCCCCCCAAGCGACTCGACTTGCTGGATCGCTTCACCCAGTTTGGCTTGCTGGCGGCGCGCCAAGCCATGGAGTCGAGCGGCATTGAGGTCGCGGAGGAAGAGAAGCCGCGGTTCGGGGTCGTGATGGGCTCCGGGATGGGGGGCGCGGAGACTTTCGATAGAGGGTACTTCAACCTGTACGCAAGAAACGAAACCCGCCTCCATCCGTTTACCATTCCCAAGATCATGCACAATGCAGTGACGTCGCAGATCTGCATGGAATACGGGGCCCAGGGACCGTCCATGGCCATTTCCACCGCGTGCTCCTCCGCGGGGCACGCGATTGGCGAGGCGTTTCACCTCATCAAGTTTGGCATTGCCGACGTTATGTTGGCCGGCGGGAGTGACGCGCCGATCACGTACGGGATGATCCGTTCTTGGGAATCGGTACGGGTTCTGGCCCCCGGGGATGGGGATCCCAGCCGGGCGTGCCGGCCGTTCTCCGCGGACCGCGAAGGCATGGTGATGGGGGAAGGCGCGGGCGTCTTCTTGTTGGAGGAGTTTGAGCATGCCCGGAGGCGAGGGGCGAAAGTCTACGCAGAGGTTGCCGGGTTCGGCATGTCCTCCGACGCCAGCCACATCACCCAACCCTCAGTGATCGGCCCGGCGCGGGCCATCAGGATGTCGCTCGAGGAAGCCGCTGTGAATCCTGACCAGGTGGATTACATCAACGCCCACGGTACCGGCACGCGTCTGAACGACGCGATTGAAACACAGGTGATTAAGGAAGTGTTTAAGAACCACGCCCGCCGCGTGGCCATCAGTTCCACCAAATCAATGCATGGCCACGCGATGGGGGCGACGGGGGCTATCGAACTGGCGGGGACCGTGATGGCGCTCGAACGGGGAGTGATTCCGCCCACGGCCAACTATACGAAGCCTGACCCCGAGTGTGATTTGGACTATGTTCCCAACCAGGCGCGCGAGAAACCGGTGCGTGTGGCCATTTCCAATTCCTTCGCCTTCGGGGGACTCAATGCGGTCCTCCTGGTGCGCCGGTTGGAATGACTTGGGACTCCGCTGGGGGCTGGAGGGGGAATTCTGATACGGGCATGACCGGAGCAAAAAGGATTGCGATTCTGACGCTGAGTGTAGGCTCAGGGCACGTACGTGCCGCTGAAGTCATCCAGCGCGCCTTGCTCGACGGCGGAGACAGTATTGAGGTGCGAACGCTGGATGCCATTGAACTGGCGCGGCCGTGGTTTCGTTGGGTGTATGTCGCGCCATACTGGTGGATGTTGCGCCATGCCCCGGGACTGTGGCGTCGCCTGTTTGAGCGCCGTCAGCGGAAGGGGCACCGCGCCACCGCCCCACACTGGGTCTTTCGTCGTGGTTGTGTGGAGGTCCTGCGGCAACTCCAAGCCTTCGCGCCTCACTTGGTCATCGCCACTGAGATTGGAGCAGCGGAAATCGCTGCCCTGGCCAAGCGCGAAGGTTGGTTGAGCTCGCCCGTCCTAGCCGTGCAGACCGATCTCCAGACGGAACCCCCCTGGGCGCAACGCGAGATCGATGTGTACGGTGTAGGAAGTGAGGAGGCGAAGGGGCAGCTCATCGGATGGGGGGTTTCGCCGAACCGCATCGTTTTGTGTGGCATTCCCATCGATCCGGCTTTTGCCCTGGCGTTTGACGAGAGTGAAGTCCTCCGGGCGTTGGGCCTCGACCCCCGCCGCCCCGTCGTGCTGGTGATGGGTGGAGGCATGGGGCCAGCGCCGCTGGATGAGATCATTCAAAGCCTGGAACATTGTGGGTTGCCGCTCCAGGTACTGGCCGTTTGCGGCCGCGACCAGGCCATGAAGCTGCGTCTGGAGAGCCTGCGCGGCAGGATCGCGCTCGACTTGCACGTCTTCGGCTGGAGCGACAACATTCCGGAACTGATGACTGCGGCCGACCTCTTGATCACCAAGCCAGGCGGGGTCACCGTCGCGGAGGCTTTGGCCGTCGGCCTCCCCATGCTCCTGACTCACCCCATTCCGGGACCGGAAGAGAGGCACGTCCGATACCTGGAGCAGAATGGTTTGGCGGTGCGGGCCCGCGGTCTCGAGGAAATTCCTCAGCTCGCCCATCAACTGTTGAGCAGCCCGGAGAAGTTGGCGGAAATGGCGCGGCGCGCCCGGGAACTGGCTCGGCCTGATGCCGCGCACGCCGTGGCACATGTAGCTCGGGCGTTGCTGGAAACGGCCACCTACATCGATTTGCTGGCCGCGCCGCCCGCGCGCTCCGGGGAGTCCGCCTACCTCATGTGATGTCAGGCACCCCCTCGGGGACGCGCCGGTCTTGCGAACACGGGACTCCTAATGCTGGGCAGTCTACGAAAATTCGTCGAACGCGTGGTGATCGGGGATTCGATCCCAGCGCTGGTGCGCTGGGGGAAGCCTGTACCCCGCGCCATGATTAGAGGTATTCAGGCCGACGGGTTCCGTTCCGTGGTGCGCTATGCGGCCGAGCGCCAGAGGTTCTTTGCACGCCGCCTGCGCGAGGCTGGCGTGAATCCGGCGCGTGTCCGCGGGCCGGAAGATCTCGGCAACATTTTCACCACGCCTGAGGACCTGCTCAGGCTTCCGCCGGAGGATTTTCTTTGCCGCGAGCCGCAGGCCGTGTTCGAAACGACCGGGACCTCCGGCGCGCCCAAGCGGGTCTATTTCGGCTACGACGAGTTGGAGTTTGTGGGACGTTACATGGCGGCCGCCTTTCACGAACATGGCGTGCGGCCCGGCGACCGGTTGGTCTGCGCCTTTGACGCGGCGTATTGGATTAGTAGCTGGATGACTTTCCTGACTTGCCGGAAGATGGGGGTATTCTGCTCCGCCGTCGGCAAACCGCACCCCCGCGAGGTGTACTCCCGCCTCCGGCTTTATCATTACAACGTCATCATGGCCGATCCCACCTGGCTGGTGAGCCTGAGTGAGATTGCGGAGAAGGAGGGGACCCCGCCGATCAAGTTGATTTTTGCGGCGGGCGACCGAATGACGGAGGTTTACCGGAAGTACGTCCAGGACGTCTGGAAGGCTCCGGTGATCCTGGGTTACGGCTCGACCGAAGTGGGTGGCGGGCTGGGAATGGAGTGCCGGCGCCAGCAGGGCATCCACATCGACGAGTACAACTTTCTGGTGGAGATTCTCGACCCGGATTCCGACGGGTACGGCGAACTGGTCGTCACCACTCTTTCCCGTCGGACCATGCCGCTCATCCGCTACCGCGTGCGGGATGTCACTCGCTTCCTTGACGAACCCTGTCCTTGCGGCGCCACGCTCCGTCGCATTGCGGGAATCAAAGGGCGCCGCGACGAGATGGTTGTGATGGGCGCGGGAAACATGCATCCCGAGATCTTCGAGAACGTTTTGCATGATGTTGCGGGAGTCTCTGACAGCTGGCAGGTCGCTGTGCGGCAAGAGGGAACCCACGATATTCTCGAGTTTCGGCTGGAACTCGCCGATGGCAGCAGTTCCTCGACGGTGGAGACGGCTGTCCGGGAAAGCCTCCAGTCCCGTTACCCCGAGGTGTGGGCAAATCAACTGTGTGGGATGTACCAGTTGGCGTTCCAGTTTCTACCTCCTGGGTCGCTCGAGCGGGGAAGAAAACCCCGGCGATTGCTGGATGAGCGCCGCGGCTAGGATCGAGGAGGTTGTCGCAACTCGAAGACGGAACTCCAAAAAGGATTTCGATTGTATTGATGAGAACCCGAGCGAACCCCACCCATAAGATTGCTGCTTCGCTGAAGCCCGTGATCTTCTGCGACTTTGACGGGACCATCACGCAGCGCGACGTGACGGACGAGATCCTGGCCCAGCTTGCGCACCCCTCCTGGCGCGAGATCGAGCAGGAATGGGCTTGCGGTTCAATCGGCTCTCGAGAATGCCTGGAACGGCAGATGGCGTTGGTCGAGGCGTCGGCGGCGGAACTGAATGGACTTATTGATGCCGTCCCCATCGATCCCCACTTCTCGAGATTCCTGCGCCTCGTCGACATGCGTCGGTTGCCCTTCTACGTGCTGAGCGACGGGTTTGACTATGTTATCCGTCGAGTGCTGAAGCGTGCCGGCATCAATGGCTACCTCCAGAACGGGACTCACCTTTTTGCGAGCGCCCTTCGGGTCGAAGGCCGTCGTCTGCTTGCATCCTTTCCTCATTCGGCCTCGCCCTGCGAGCACGGTTGCGCAACGTGCAAGGCGGAGATCATGCGCCGGCTCAGCGGTGGCCGACATCCGGTTGTCTTCATCGGGGACGGGCTTTCGGATCGCTTTGCGGTGCAGGAGGCTGACGTGGTGTTTGCCAAGCGGCAGTTGCTCGCGTACTGCCGGGAGAAGGGCATCACCTGCCACCCGTTTGAGACGTTTGCGGAGGTCGAGGCGGCCCTTAAAGAATTGCTGCCCGTTGAGCGGTTGCGGAAGAAGGCAGAGGAGAGCATCAATCCACGGTCGAGAGCCAAGAGTTGAAAACCTGACGTGGATATCATTCTCTTTGAACCTTCGACTTCCCATTTCGACTGATTGAGGAGACACAAGCCTTTGGCCATGTCCAAGACGCCAACGACGGCTGAGCTGCTGGCCCTGGAAAAGAAGTACTGCTCGTTCGGGGACACCGTCCACTATCTCGACCCACCCAAAGTTTTTGTGAATTGCGAGGGCAGCTATCTTTACGACGAGCGGGGAACGCCCTATCTCGATCTCCAGATGTGGTATTCCGCGGCGAGTTTTGGCTACAAGAACACCCGCCTGAACGAGGCCCTGAAACGCCAACTCGACCGCCTACCTCAGCTTGCGTGTCAGTACTTGCATGCCGAGAAGGTTGAAGTGGCGGCGCGTATCGCCCAGTACTGCGAGAAACGCTTCGGAGTCAAGGGCCGCGTGCATTTCAATGTGGGCGGCTCGCAGGCCATTGAGGATTCGCTCAAGATCGTGCGGAACTATACCGGCAAGAGCCTGATGTTCGCCTTCATGGGCGGCTATCACGGCAGGACCCTGGGCGCCTCGGCCATTACATCGAGCTACCGCTACCGCCGGCGCTACGGGCACTTCGGGGACCGGGCGCAATTCGTCTTCTTTCCTTATTGCTACCGCTGCCTCTACGGGCTCCGACGGGAGACGTGCAACCTCTATTGCGAGGATCAGTTTGAGAAGCTCTTCGCGAGCGAGTACCACGCAGTCTGGGACCCCAAGGTTCAAGCCGCAGAGTACGGCGCGTTCTACATTGAGCCCGTGCAGGGGACTGGCGGCTACGTCATTCCCCCGAAAGAGTATTTCGTCCGGCTCAAGGAAACTTGCGAGAAACACAAGATTCTGCTGGTCGACGACGAGATTCAGATGGGCATCTACCGCACCGGCAAGTTCTGGGCGATTGAGAACTTCGGTGTCGTGCCCGACATCATTGTGTTCGGCAAGGCGCTGACCAACGGCCTGAATCCGCTCTCCGGCATCTGGGCGCGCGAAGAACTGATTACCCCGGAACTGTTCCCTCCGGGGTCCACCCATTCCACCTTTTCCTCGAACCCCTTGGGGACGGCGGTAGCCCTGGAAACCCTTAAGATGCTGGAGGAAGAGGATTACCAGAAGCTGGTGAATGACAAGGGAGCCTACTTACTCGCCGGCCTGCGAGAACTCCAACTGCATCACCGCGAGGTTATCGGAGACGTGGACGGCCTTGGACTCGCCCTGCGGATCGAAGTCTGTAAAGAAGACGGCATTACGCCGGACCGCGAGCTGGCGGACCGGATTTTTGCCGAAGGGTTGAAAGGAAATCTGGAGGCGGGAGGAAGGAAGTACGGGCTGGTTCTCGACGTCGGCGGCTACTACAAGAACGTCTTCACTCTCTCACCCTCGTTTGCGATTACACGCGAGGAAATGGACCTCGCGCTGGAACTGCTCGATCAGCTCTTCCGCCGCTGTCGGGCGCAGTAAGAGTTGCCGGCCAGCATTCGCGGCGGCCACGACTTGATCTCGTTCTTTGACGCCCTGCCACGGGCATAGGCGCGGTCGCCAGCTCGGAGCTGGCTTCTCTCCTCTCCAAACCTCTACGCGATACTTGCCACCTTCTCCGTGATGTACTGCAAGCGGTCCCAATCGGAGTCCGCCGTGACCATATCGCTCACGCCCAAAATCAGGTGGCTTTCGTGGGCATACCGTGCGACCAGGTCATCGACAAAGCCACGGAACTGCTCCTCGCTGGCGCTGCCGGGGCAGAGCAATATGGAGGGGATGCCACCCCAGATGGTGATGCGGTCGGCAAGAACTGCGCGGATTTCCTCCAGCCGGCAAGAGGTCATGGGGTAAGGGCACACCGAGTCTGCCACATCGAAGCCGGCGGCCAAGTACAAGGGCAGCAAGCGGCGGTTCTCGCCGTCGGTGTGGGTCATCAAGTATTTCCCCTTGGCATGCAAGACCTCAGCGTACTGGCGCAAAGAAGGAAGGATGTATTTCTGGAAGAAGGGCGGGGGCGTGAGCGCATCGTCGTAGTTGGCTCCGAACAGAACCACGTCCGCCGGGAAGTCAGCGCCAATCTCCTTGATGCGTTGATAGAAGGGTTCCATTTGCTCAGCCAGCCGCTGGAGTTCCACCGGGCAGTCGTACGTGGCGTAGTAGAACTCCTCGATGGGCATGAACTCCTTCATGATGTGGTGCGTGGGACATGCGGCTGGGCTAAGCCAGGCCACCACAAGGCCCCGTTCGCCAACTTGGTCCCGGAGCGCTAGGTGCCCGTCCAGTTGCAGCTCAACCTTCAGGTGGGAAAAGATGTAGCCCACGACCTCGAAATCGCGAGGCTCGCGGATGGCGTGTTCAGTGATATGGGATACGGACACACCTGCATCGAGCATCTCGTCAGTGAACACGGTCGCCGTACGGATTGAGCCGACTGGCGTGCGATATTCGATGACCGTTTCACGCCCTCGGCGGATAACGTGACGGTCCACACCTTCCAGGGTCAGCTTGAAGGGCAAGACGGGGAGGTTATAGAGGCCGAGCGCGCGGTCGAGCATGTCGATGTCTCGCGGGCAGTTAGTGAAGTCGGGAACGACGGCGTAGGATCCGACGCCCAGCCGGTCCGCGAGTTCAATGAGGTTGAGGGACCGGAATTCGGGGGGCAGGGTTCCCGCTCGCAGCCGGGCGCGGTGCCAGAATTCCAGTCGCGGAACCCACGGCAGGCGGTCGGGAATCTCGCCTCGGATGGCGGCCAGGATACGTTCGCGGTGCGTCACGTGCGGACCTCTCGTCCCGCCAGGTAGGATCGGACGTATGCTTGGAAAGATTCCTCCAGAGAACGTGTGATTTTCCCGCGGGCGTCATACTTCCAGTCCGGGCTGATGGAGCCGACCGCGGCGACTTCCCGCGTGGTGGAACTGATAAAGACCTCCTCCGCCGAAGAGAGGTCCGCAAGGCTCAGTTCCTGTTCAAGCAGTTCGATGCCAGCCTTGGGCGCGATCTCGAAAAGGACCTCGCGCGTGATGCCCGCCAAACACCCGGAGCTAAGCGGCGGCGTCAGTACCTTCCCCCCGCGGACCAGGAAGACATTGGCCGAAGTGCACTCGGCGAGCTGGCCCTTTTCATTCAGCAACAAAGCGTCGTCAAAGCCTTCCGCGTGGGCTTTCTCCAGAACAGCGGCATGGGGGACCCAGGAGAGCATCTTCGCCCCGGCGAAACGTCCCGTGGAGAAGATTCCCTGGGGCTGAATCTGGAGTCGGTGCGCACCGGGCCAGGCGACCAGTTCGCGGGTGAAGATCAGCAGGTCCGTGGGCGGCAGGTCATCGGCCTGGGCCCAGAGGCCACCGCGGTTTTTGACAAAGGAAACGCGGGCCATAGACTCGGCATGGTTGTTAGCTCGCGCCAGCTCCACGACGGCCTGCCGGACGGCCTCCTGCTGGTGGGGCATCGGGATTTCCAGGAGCCTTGCGTCGCGAACCATGCGTGCCCAGTGACGCTCGAAGGCAAAGGGCACACCCCGGTAGAGACGCAGGGTGGTGAAAACACCCCATCCCATGAGCAGCCCCACTTGGCCGGGAGAAAGGCGCACCTCTTTCAGAGGCACGATACGGTCATTGTGAAATATCAGGGGATCCATGGTCTTTGGTTAACCCTCCAGGACGCACGCCTCGATTGCCCGGGGTTCCGGCTGGGCTCCCACGCCCAGAGCTGCCAGCAGGGGCCGGGCTTTGAGCATCATCTCCTCGAACTCCGCGTGCGGGTCTGAATCATACACGATGCCCCCGCCCACGTTGAAGGCCGCCACCTCATCACGAATCGTCATGGTACGGATGGCGACGTTGAAATCCATTTCAAATCGGTCCGTATGCGGTGCGCCCAGCACTATCCCGATCTGAGGAGATGCCTGTCGTGCCTGTTCGTCGGGCCTGGGATGGGGACAACATTCCTACCAAGTCACGCGGACGGTAAGCGGGTAGTGGAGACGGATGCGGAAGCGAGTCTCCGGAGGAAGGTGAACGTCGCTGCCTCGTGGCCAGAGGAAGGCGTAGCCGAGCACGGCCCCGCCGCCCAACGGCAGTGAGGCCCCGAGGGCCGCCGCGCCAGCCAGATTCACCTGCACTGCCGCGAGCGCCCCCAAGCCTGCCAGCCCTCCCGCGACGCCCTTCCAGGGGCTTGGCTTGGTGCCCTTCAGTTGGCCCTCGCTGTCCAAGCGTACCTTCGGTGGCGCCGGCGTGTCCAGCGCGGCCAGGGCCGCCGCGATGGGCTGATCCTGCCCGTCCGGCAGGGTGATCCGGTCAAACCGCAGAGAGAGTTCAGCGGGGCGACGCAAGTGGCGCGCAGAGCGAATTCGCGTTATCCGGCCGTCCAGCAAAGTCCCTTGCGGCAGCGCCACGCGCCCGTCGACGTAGACGGGCTTGAGAAGTTGCGCCGTGATGGGGTCGCCCACGTGGCTAACCTGGGTGTGGATTCCTGACAGGAGCTGGGCAGCAGCTTCCGTCTGGGCCGGGATAGTCAGCGTCCTCTCGCGAGCGGCCTGTGCCGCGCCGTCCGAACGCGGCTGGCTTCCAGACGTTGGGGCAGCCGGCGGGGATGGACTCTCGCCGTGAGCTCCGAGTGCCATGACGATCATCGCCAAGGCTGCCAGAATCGCCTTCCGCGAATGTGGGAACGTCATCTCAGTGTCCAGGTTTGGACATTCTCCTCTTCCCAGGAGCCGAAATCAAGCTTGCCCGCCTCGCCCAGACCCGGTACAAAACAAAAAGGCCCAACCACAGGGGTTGGGCCAGGAAGCACTGAAGCGGAGACAGATTACACGACCTTGGTGACTTGGTCGGCTTGAGGTCCCTTTTGGCCCTGGACGACCTCAAACTCGACGGTGTCGCCCTCCTGCAGGGTCTTGAAGCCTTCACCTTGAATGGCCGAGTAATGAACGAAGACGTCTGCTCCGCCATCCTGGCCGATGAAGCCGTAACCCTTGGCGTTGTTGAACCACTTCACTTTACCTTGAAGTCTTGCCACTTGCGTTCCTCCTTGATCTGCTTTGGGGTTGCCGGCTCATCGGGAGGCTCCAAAAAGAAAAAGCCGAGAATCAGCAAGGATTCCCGGCAATCTCGTCACGTACGCGTTCCCGATGCGAACACCGTGCAAACTCCCACCAAGATAAATATCCAAGTGGGCACCGCTTGTCAAGAAAATATTCTCTAGCCGAGTGGGCAGGGATTGATGGCGGTCAAATTTACCCTGTCCAGGATAAGAGCACTGCGAGCAGGCCTACGAGTGTCTTGGCATCTCGGATCTGCCCGGCGCGGAGCATTCTGCGAAGCTGGAGGGGTGTGAATCGTCCCAGCCGGATGCGCTCGTCCGCCTCCGGTTGTGCCCGGCATGGCGTCAGGCCGCTCGCCTCTATCAAATGCATCTGCTCGTTCAGGAATCCCGGGCTGGAGAAGAATCTGAACATCGGCCTAAGAGTGCGAGCCCGATAGCCGGTTTCCTCCAATAGTTCGCGCCTTGCTGCTTGCCTGGGCGTTTCGCCGGGTTCAATTCCGCCGGCTACCAGTTCCCAGAGCCATCGCCCTGCCGGATACCGGAACTGCCGTACCAGCAGTACGCGGCCATCGGGGAGACGAGGTAGAACAACCACCGAGCCTGAATGACAAACCACTTCGCGGTCCACTTCCACGCCGTCAGGCTCGACTACACGATCAACCCTGAGTTTGACGATCCTGCCTTCGTAAACGGTCTTGCTGTCCAGAACCTGAAAGCGAGGCGCCACGTGAGGAATCCTTCCAGGGGTCGGGTCGCTCCCACCTGGAGCAATGGCGGGATAGCACGACTAGATGCGGTCCGATCCTCGCCCCAACCTCTCAGGCAAGCAGGGAAGTTGGGCGAGGTTGGCGTTGGTCAATCGGAAAAGTCAAACTTGTCAATCAGTGCCTTAGCGTCCTTGCTGGCCTCCGTGGCCTTCAGGGCATCCCGATACTGGGCGACCTTTTCCTTGAGCTTGGAGTAGCTGTCGCGCTTGGCCTTATAGGATTCCACCTGACTCTTGGCGGCAGCACCATCTTGTGCAGCTTTATCCAGGCAAGTCATGGCTCCATCGAGGGCACCGACCCACATGGTCAGCTTGATCAGGCAACTCTTTCGATGGTAGGCCTTGTCAAACTCCTGGCGGCTTTCCTTCTTGATGGTGGTCACCAGCTCGGTGACGGTTTTCTTGTATTCTCCCACCATCATATCCTCGTCCTGGCAGGATGGCGCGGGGGCTGGACGCTGGCTGAGCAGATTTGTCGAAGCCAAGCTCAAAAAAATGACAATCGCTATTCTGGTCTTCATGGCGGTACCTCGCCGTGTGGTTTGCGCTTTGTGGGGCGACTCTGAAGACGGAGGGCCCTGTCGGCGCCTCAAAGCGTTGACTGGACGCGATACTATCACACGGGCTGGCGATTGTCGCCTGAGCTTTGTGTGCCGAGGCGCGTGGTGGGCTGCTATACTCTCAACTGTCCAGCCGGGCGGGAGGTACGATTCAATCCGGGGGAGAGCGTTCCGATGAGGATTTCGGCATTGATCGTGGATGACGAACAGCCGGCCCGCGATGAACTGGCGTTTCTACTCAAAGGCCTTCCCGATGTGGAGGTTGTGGGCCAGGGCAAGAATGGCGTCGAGGCTGTAAACCTGATCCGGGAATTGAATCCCCAGGTCGTCTTCCTGGATGTGCAGATGCCCGGCATCGACGGTTTTGGGGTCATCAAGAAGCTGCTCGAGAAGAAGGTGCGGCTGCCGTTTTTCATTTTTGCCACCGCCTACGACCACTATGCCGTCCAAGCGTTTGAGGTCAATGCCATCGACTATCTGTTGAAGCCCATCGCTCGGACGCGTTTGGAAAAAGCTATCGGGAAGATTCGCCGCGAGCTAGAGGCGGTGGAACCCACCCAGCAGAAGCTCGATCGCCTGGTCCAATTGGTGGAAGAACGACCCGTTCTGCAGCGGAGCAAGTTGTTGGTAAAAAGCGGCGGCCGGCTGGTTCTGGTCGATTCCGACGACATCATCTATGCGAGCATCGAAGACGGGGTGATTACGGTTGTGACGCGTGACCTGGAGGGGCAGTCCAATTTCCGGACGGTCGAGGAACTGCAAAGCAACCTTGACCCCAACTCCTTCTGGCGCGCGCACCGGTCCTACCTGGTTAATATCAACCGCATCCGGGAAGTCGTCCCGTGGTTCAAGAGCTCCTACCAGCTCAAGATGGATGACCGCAAACAGACCGAGATCCCCGTCAGCCGTGCGCAGACCCGGCGGTTGAGAGAACTCTTCAAGCTTTAGGTGTGTACTCGCGCGGGCCTGCTGAGCCGGTCGTCTCCGACCGCTTCGGAGTCCTTCCTTGGGGCCTGCAATTGGTTACAATAAGAGCGCTTGCGGACTGGGCCGGATACTGGCAGCCGGATGGTCCGGGTGTGTCATCACGACAAGGATGGGGAGAGCCGTCATGCGAAAATGGTTGATGAGGATTTTTCCTCTCGTGCTCCTGAGCGTTCCCGCGCTGTGGGGACAGGAAACTCTAGTGCCGTTGGCGGACGTCGTTCACCGCGTGGTTGAACGCGATCCCGGCGTCAGGGCGCACCAAGCAGAGCAAGACGCGGCGCGCTCGGAAGCACGGCGAACCGAAACGCTGCGTATGCCCAAGCTGTATGTCAGCACGGACGTGGGCGCCGGCAAGCTGGTCAACGACATGGCCAACGTGCTTCTGACGGGGCTGAGTCCCGCTTCGGTCAATGACCCTAAGACGCGCGCGCGCCTAGCGGACCTTTCCGGTGACCGTCCCTTCGTGGTGCCGGGGGCACGCCTGGAAACCAATCTGTTTGACGGCGGCCGAACCGGGGCGGCCATCCGCACGGCGTGGCTTTCCGAGGGCAAGGCCGAGGTCGCCAGGAGCCGCGCCCGGGAGGATGAAGCCTACGCCGCGGCCTCGGATTTCCTCGACCTGGCGCAGGCCCGGGTTTTCAGCCGGTATCTGGAGGACCACGTGCGGGTAGCAGAACTCACCTCCGCAGCCCTCGCTGACCAAGCCCGCCTGGGCCGGATAACCGAAGCCCGGGCGCTCGTGGGTCAGGCCCAGCTTCAGGCTGCCCAGGCGAGCTTGGAAAACAATCGCGATGACGTCCGCCTGGCGAGCGGCCTGCTGCGCGAAAGGGCCGGGCTGCCGGCGGAAGCGGCCTTTGACACGCGGCCGTTCGAGGCCTTCCTGGAGCGTTCGAGCTTCTCGCTTCTGCCCGACGAGCTCAACCTCGACAGCAACGCCGGAGTTCAAATTGCCTCGTTCGATGCGCGCATCCAGGAACAGCAACTGCGCGCGGCCAAGGCTCACCGGCTGCCGGAATTCAAGTTTGTGGCGGAATATGGCTTTGCCTTTTCCAACCTGCTGTTCACTTTTCGGCCCGGCTACAATGTGGGCGTGCGTGCCAGCTTTCCGTTGTTTACGAGCCGTGAAGTGGAGCGGAATATTCGAGCGGAACAGCAGCACCTGAGCGCCGCCGCGCTGAGGGAGGACAAAACGCGGGCCGTCCTCCGCGAAGAGTACACGCGCTTGCAGGCGGAGAACCGGAAAATTGGACGGCAGCTCGATGCGGCGCGCGCCCAGCTCGCGCAAGTTGAGGAACTCTACCGGGTAACTCGCCTGAAGTATGACCAGGGGGCGGGCGCACCTTCGGACTTGCTGGAAGCTGCCGAGTTGTTATTGAATAGCCGCCAGCGCTGCCTGGACCTGACCCGGTCGAGCTTGCTTACCCGCTGGGCCGCGTTCCGATTGCAGGGTAAGCTGCTTGCCGAACTCCAAGGCGGAGCGCAACCCTGAGATGAGACTCTTCAACCGCCGAAATCTCGTTCTCCTCCTGGCGCTCACGGCCCTCGTGATCGGCCTGTACCTTTGGCGCCGGCTGGGAGGCTCCGTCGTCACGGTCACGGTGGCGCGTGCCCGGACGGGCAACCTGGTGCAGACCTTTCGCACCAATGGCGTCGTGGAGCCCGCGGAGTTTCGTGAAGTGCGGGCTGAATTTCCGAGCCGGGTCATCGAAGTCCTGGCGCGCGAGGGCGAGGACGTTCGAGCCGGGCAGTCACTCGCCCAACTCGATGACCGCGACCTGCGCGCGGCACTCGCTCAAGCTCATTCGGGACTGTTGGAGGCTGAGCAGGCCCACGCGAAACTACGGGATGCCGGGCCACTGAACCAACTGGAGGCGGATATCGCCCAGGCGAAAGCAGACCTGGCTCTCGCCGAATCCAATCTGCGCCGGAACGAGGCCCTGCTCAAGCAGAAAGCCATCAGTCAACTGGAATTTGAGGAATCCCAGGCTGCCTACCAAAAGGCGGCGGAGCGTCTAGCGGCCCTGGAGAAGCAGCGCAAGGCCCAGGTGGACCGCTTGGGACCTTTGGCCGAAGACGAAGCCCAGGCGCGCGTTGCGCAGGCTCGTGTCCTGCTCGCGAACGCCGAGAGTCGCCTGAGGGCTACCACGGTCCCGGCCCCCATAGCGGGAACTGTCCTGGTTAAGCCCCCGCGCCCCGGAACAATCGTGAATGTTGGAGATGTCCTGGCTAAGGTGGGCAAGACGGACCAACTCCAGGTCCGAGCCTTCATCGATCAGCCGGACTTCTCCTCGATTCAACCCGGGTCGTCCGTCCAAATCACCTCCAATGGCTTTCCCGGTGAGACCTGGCAGGGTAAAGTCGTATCCATGTCGGCCGAACTGACGACGATCGGGAAGCGCGTGGTGGGGGAAGCCCTCTGCGCGGTCGTCGAGGGGCGTTCCCGCCTGCCGGTCAATTCCAATGTGGATTTGACGTTTACCAGCCGCGAGGTCCACGACGTTCTGCTGGCGCCGGTGGATGCCGTATTCCAAATAGAAAGTCGTAGTTACGTTTACGTGGTGAGCGGCGGCCGCTTGCACCTGCGTCAAGTACAGGTCGGAGCAAGCAGTACGGAGTCCATCGTCATCAAGAGCGGGCTGCAGGCGGACGAGATGGTTCTGAACGACCTGGAGGTTCGCCCTCAGGAGGGGATGCGCGTAGCTGCACAGCAGTAGTGCCGGGGCCACCCTCAACTCTGCGGTGCGCATTTTCGGCTTGACTTTTGGCGGCAACTGTGATAGACTACAACAATCATGAGAGCCGAGTCCAAGGTAGCGAAGGGTTGTGCTTGGGCCGTGGCGGCGGAACTTGCTGTGGCGAGCCATCGGAACGCGTTACGTCATCCGTGCGGTTCTTTCGGAATGTTGACTGATGTGCAAACTTGCCTGGAGGGCTCCGAACGCAGCGGGTGCGCATTCTTTATACCCTTGAAAAAAACGAACCTGATAAGTCTTGGAAAATCAGTCATTTGACTTTGTGAAAAAGAAAACAAACCTGATAAGTTCTTTAGAATCAGTAAGTGTTGAGAAATTCAGCTAAGCTGGTAAGTGTCCGCCTATCAACAACTTATCAGGATGCCCTACGGGCTTAGGCAGATTCGCGCCCCCGCTGGCGTTTCTTGAATGGGCCAGCGACAGGTCAATCTTTCCTCGTCACTGTCGGCGACGTTACTGTTGTGTTACCTGCCAAAGTGTTCTCGGACGGCTTGCATCAAGCCTGGGATGGTGGACTCTTTCGCCTCGACCCTCACCTCAATGCCGAGGCTGCGGAGGGTGTCCGAGGTGATGGGTCCAATGGAGGCGACGGCGACGCCGTCGAGGACATCGCCCAGCTTGCAGTCGCCGAGCAGCTTGGCGAAATTCGTGGCGGTCGAAGAACTGGTGAAGGTGATCATATCAGGCGGGGGAGTCAGGAGGCGCTCGAGTTCACCGGGCGGAAACTCAGGAGCAACAGTCTGGTAAGCCTCGACCACTTCCACGCGCGCGCCGCGTTTCTTCAGTGCCTGGGGAACGAGGTCGCGGGCAACCTTGGCGCGGGGAATCAGGAATGACTTGCCTTGGAGGTCGTGGCCACTCAGGGTTTCGAGAAGGCCCTCGGCGCGGTACTCTTTGGGCACGAAATCGACCTTGATGCCCGTCTTGGCGAATTCGGCGGCCGTGGCTGGGCCGATGGCGCCGATGACCAGGCCCTTCAGGTCGCGCACGTCGCGCTCGCAGACCTTCAGCCGCGCCAGAAAGCTTCGCACTCCGTTGGCTGAAGTCACCAGGAGATAGTGGAACTCTTCCAGGCGCCGGATGGCTTGGTCGAGCGGATGCCAGGAGGCCGGCTCGCGGATTTCTATGGTCGGGATTTCGATGACCCGCGCTCCCAACTCCGCCAGAGCCTCACGGAGAATGCTGGCTTGCTCGCGGGTGCGGGTGATGACAATCCGTTTGCCAAACAGGGGAAGGCGCTCAAACCAGTTGAGTTGTTCGCGGAGCCGCACTACCTCGCCCACCACCGTGATGGCGGGCGGAGGAACAGCCGCAGCCTTGCTTACAATGTCGGCGAGCGTGCCCGTGACTACTTGCTGTTCCGCTCGGGTACCCCACCGAATTACTGCCACAGGAGTCTCTGGGTCACGACCGTGTTCGACCAACTTGCCTGCAATCTCCGGCAGGTTCTTCACGCCCATGAAGAAGACCAGCGTGCCCAGGCCAGTGGCGATCTTCGACCAGTCGAGCGCGGTCTCTGCCTTGGTGGGGTCCTCGTGGCCAGTGATGAAGGCCACCCCGGAGGTGAGGTTGCGGTGGGTTACGGGAATCCCAGCATAGGCGGGCGCAGCGTAGCCGGAGGAGATGCCCGGCACCACCTCAAACGGAATTCCTGCCTTGACCAGTTCCTCGGCCTCTTCGCCTCCACGTCCGAAAATGAACGGGTCGCCACCTTTCAGCCGGGCCACCACGCGGCCTTCGCGGGCTTTGCGGACCAACAGGTGGTTGATCTCCGCCTGCGACAGCGTGTGGGCGCCGCCACGCTTGCCGACGTAGATTTTCTCGCAGCCGGGCCGCACAAACCTCAGCAGCTCTTCGTTAGCCAGGTAGTCGTACACGACGCAATCCGCGCGCTCCAGGATGGTCTTGCCCTTGAGCGTGAACAAGCCAGGATCGCCCGGCCCTGCGCCAATGAGATAGACCTTGCCGATTTGGAAACCGTTTCTGCTAACCAGAGTCCCTCTCTCCCACACCGGAGGGCCATCAAGGCCCTCTCCTACTCAGATCGACTCGAGGATGGCTCGCGCTCCCCGCTCCAACAGATCCTGTGCCACCCTTGCGCCGAGGCCTTCCGGATCGCCGATTGAGCCTGAAGCTGTGGCGCGGATCAACGTGCTGCCGTCCAAGCTCGCCACCACACCGACGAGACGCAGCTCCTCATTTTGCGGCGTGGCGTAGGCGGCGATGGGCACTTGGCAGCCGCCGCCCAGGTGACGCAGCATAGCACGCTCCGCGCGAATCGCCTGATGAGCCGCGTCGTGATCCAACGGCTTCACGGCGCCTGCCGTTCTTTCATCGCCCTGGCGAATCTCGATGGCCAGAGCACCCTGGCCCACGGCGGGGCATAGCTGCTCGGGCGAAAAATACTCGGTGATGCGTTGGCGTAACCGCAGGCGATGAACTCCGGCTGCGGCCAGCACCAGAGCGTGGCATTCTCCCCGGTCGAGTTTCCTGAGCCGCGTGTCCAGATTCCCCCGCAAGGGAACCATCTCCAGGTCACTGCGTAGCTTTCGCAATTGGGACTGGCGTCGCACGCTGCTCGTCCCCACCCGCGCGCCAGCGGGAAGTTCGCCGAACCGTCTGCCGTCGCGCGAA
Source organism: Terriglobia bacterium (assembly GCA_050014795.1). Classification (GTDB taxonomy): domain Bacteria; phylum Acidobacteriota; class Terriglobia; order UBA7540; family UBA7540; genus JALHUF01. The sequence goes on from JBEKCQ010000006.1 coordinate 30,383, forward strand.
ATGAAAACGTCGCGCGCGTCTTCCCGCTCGGGCACTGCGGCCACCACAAGACCGGCAGGGAGTTCGGTAGGCAGATCCTTCATGCTGTGCACTGCCAGATCCACTTCTCCTGCGGCCAGCGCCTCCTCGATTTCCTTGATGAAGAGTCCCTTGGTCCCCGACTGGGTGAGCGGCACGTTTTGGAGCTTGTCGCCCGTGGTCTTGATGACTTTGATCTCGACATCGAAGCCCGCGGCCGTGAGTCGCTCCTTCACCCAGTTTGCCTGCCAGAGGGCGAGTTGGCTGCCGCGTGAGCCGATGATGAAGTTCATAAAGACAGTGACTAGTGACGAGTGACAAGTGACGAGTCAGAAGTACGAAAAAGCAGGACTGCTTTCAAAAACGTGCTTGTCACTCGTCACTGAAAACTGCTTCTACTCTTCAACTCCGAACATCTTGCGAATCAGCTGCACCAGGGTGCGGTGTTCGAGATGCCCTGCGCCGCTCTTGAGTTCGGTGATGGGCCCGTGCAGAATCTTGTTGACGATCCCGCGGGTGAGCGCGTCCAGGGCCTCGCGCTGCTCTGGCGTGAGGCTGCTGAGCCGGCTGCGGTGCCGTTCCACCTCGCCCTCGCGGATGCGGTTCAAACGTTCCTCGAGCGCCACGATGGTCGGCACCACCTCGCGCGAGGCGAGCCGGCGCATCATCTTCTGAACTTCTTGCTGGACAATTTCCTCCGCATAAACGGCCTCGCGCTCGCGCTGCTTCTTGTTGGCGTCCACGACTTGTTCCAGATCGTCGATGTCGTAAAGAAAGGCGTTGTCCAGCTCGTTGACCGTCGGGTCGATGTCCCTCGGCACCGCAATGTCGACGAAAAACATCGGGCGGTTCCGGCGCGCCGCGAGCATCTTTTCAACCTGCGGCTTCTCGATCACGAAGTGGGGCGCGCCGGTCGAACTGATGACGATGTCGGCCTTCCCCACATAGTCGAGGAGTTGTTCGAAGCGGATGGCCGTGCCGTGAAAAGCCGCGGCCAGCTCGACGGCACGATCGTAGGTGCGGTTGCTGACGAAAATGGCGCTCGCGCCGCTGCTCAGCAGATGCTTGGCGGCAAGTTCGCTCATCTTGCCGGCGCCGATCACAAAGATTGTCTTGCCGGCCAGGTCGCCGAAGATCTTCTTCGCCAGCTCCACTGCGGCGTACGAGACCGACACCGCTGCCGTGCCAATGGCCGTCTCCCGCCGGACCTTCCGCGCCACCGCGAACGCTTGGGTCACGATCTCGTTGAGCGGACCATTCAAGGCCCCCGCCTCGCGGGCGATGGCGTACGCGCGCTTCAACTGTCCCAGGATCTGGGGTTCACCCACCAGCATCGAATCGAGGCTTGAGGCAACCCGAAAGAGGTGCCGCACGGCTTCTTGCTGGCGGTGCCAATAGAAATGGCTCTGGTAAGCGTTCAGGTCGCATTGATAGTAGTCGGCCAGAAACTGCCGCAGCGGCGGCTCGCCGTCGGCCTGGTCCGGCGCGCTGGCGATCACCTCAATGCGATTGCAGGTCGAGATGATCAAACCCTCCAGGATGCCCTCGCGGCGGACCAGGTCCGATACGGCTGCCCCGAGACGAGCCTCGGAGATGTTCATCCGCTCGCGCACCTCGACGGGCGCCGTGCGATGGTTCATTCCCACGAGGAGAAGGTTCATAGTCCGAATCGCGCGTCCGGCATGCCTTCCTCAGGGGAGGGTGCCGAGTTGCGGAATATATCCGTGCTGGCCGCTCAAGAGGCTGATGCCCAGGAACGTTACCAATATGGTAATGAAGCCGAAAATGGCCAGGTACGCTGAACGACGTCCCCGCCAGGCGCCGCTCAGACGCGTCGAGAACAAGACCAGGTAGACCAGCCAGGTGAGCAGCGAGGCTAGTATCTTTGGATCGAGCTCCCACGGTCCTTTCCACATGCGGCTGGCCCATACGAATCCCGTCAAGATGCCCAAACTCAGGAAGGGAAGGCCAAAGATCAGCGAGCGGGAGTAGAGTTCGTCGCAGACTTCCAACGAGGGCAAACGGTAGTAGAAGGCCCGGGGCTTCTTGGATTTCAGCTCGCGTTCCTGAAAGAGATACATGGCGGCGGCGACGAAGGTGAGGAAGAAGGCGGTGTACCCCAGGAAAATTGAAGCAATGTGCGTCAGGAGCCATCCTCCCCGAAACGCCGGGTTGGCGAAGGGACGTCCAGGATGCAGTGCCGAAATCAAGGTCAGCACAAATACCAGCGGGAGCATGAAGAGGCCCAGCGCCGTAATGCGATAACGCAAATAGACAAGGAAGAAGGCCAGCGTGGCGAGGAATGAGAAGAACGAGAGCGCGCTGCGAACATCGGTGACGGGGAGGCGGTGAATCTCGACTGTCTCAAACGCCAAGACTGTGGCGTGCGCCAGCAGGCCCAACCCCAGAGCGCCGAGGGCCGTGGGCGTAAGCGCTGGACGCCGGCGGATTACGGAGGGAAAGGTAAGGGCAATTCCCACGGCGTAGAGAATCAGGGCCAACCACAGAAGGGCAACGTGCATAGCGACCTCAGCCTGCTAGCCTCAAAAAAGTCCATTATAGCATCCCTCGGCGGAAAGGACCGGGCCGACGGCCCCGCCCTTCCTGAGTCGGCAACACGAGTAGGCCCGTCGGCACCGCATGACGGGCCGCTACTCCCGCAGCGCTAACGCCTGGCGAGGGTTTCTGACCAGCAGGGTGTGGATGTCGCTCTGGGAGGCTCCGGCCTTGCGGAGCGCGGGAAGGAATTCGGTGAACAGCCCATCATAACCGCGGAACTCGCCGCCACCTGGTTCGCCCACGTGGTACCAGCCAGCGTCCTGCGAGATCAGGACGCGGCCGAGATGCCCGGCGCGCTTCATCCTCAGTACCAAGCCAACGTGCTGCGAAATCGTCTTCGCCGAGATTCCGTCGAACTCGACCCAGGCACCGACCTCAGCCACGCGCCGGTGAATGGTGGCGTCCGCTTCGTTTTGCGCATGGACCCAGATGAACGCCGAGGGCTCAACGCCCTCCTTCTTCAGCACCTCAAGTTGCGCCAAAGCGGCCACGCCATCGCCCGTGTGAGAGGCGATGGCCAGTCTCGTCCGCCGATGGGCGCGCGCGGCAGCCGCGACCAGCTTGGCGTCGATCTGGGACAAGGGGCCGGAGTCTACGCCGATCTTCATGAACCCGGGCCGGATGTTGTCGGGCGGAATGCCATCCTCAAATTCCCGCACCCAGCGCATGGCCAGTTCGTCGGCGGTCTCGGTGTAAGCGACGCGAGGGACATACTTGTCATTCGCGGCGCCATAGAAGCCGGTGTTGGTGAGGATGTGCACGCCACTCGCCTTCGACAGCCGCCGAAGAAGCTGCGGATCGCGCCCGAGATAGTCCGGCGTGCATTCAACCAGCGTGTCGCCGCCAGCCGCTTTGAGTTTTTGAAGGTGGGGAAGGGCCTTCTGGAAGACCTCCTCGGGGTCGTATCTACCGGGCCCAATCTGGTCAGCGCCGATGAAGTCCACCAAAATGTGCTCGTGTACAAGCGTCTGGCCCTGGAGGCGTGCCGGAACTGGCCCGAGCACCGTCATGACCTCGGGCACAGATGTCTCGCGGGACATCAGGCGTGCGCCCGGGAGGGCGCCGGCGCCAAGCGCGGCGAACTTGAGAAAAGTGCGACGCTTCATACGCTCCCTGAGGGATGCGTCACTTCGGCCCGCGCTTTGCCGCCGCGGCGCGCACGCTGAGCTGAGATTCGACTGACGCGGGCCGTTTGACCGCGACTCCCCTGGATCTCGACTCGCAAGGTAAACTTGTCCCCCTACCTGCTGATGGCCGGCATCGGCTCACGCCACTGGCACTGGGACACGTTTCCTCCGTACTCGTACAGCAGCGACAGCATGCCCTTACGTTTGCTTCTACGCTCGCTCGAGCACTATGTCAAGAGGTCATGCCCTGTTCGGCCGCTGACCAGAAGCCGCGCGCTGGCCCAGCAACTTCAGCTCCTGGCCCGCCGCCGCGGGGATGGCAAGACTGGCTAGAGATGCGGCGCTACGCGGCGCACTCACCTCGCCCCAGTTTGAGAGAACACGTTTCCCGGTGAGCCAATTGACGAACAGGTCCGCCTCGCCGTTGTCTGACGTGAACGCCAGAAGACGTTGGGGGAGTGGTTCGTCGGACTGACATCGACTTGGTTAGCACTCAATTCCAGCGGACAAAGTGCCGATTGTGCCATAATGACCAAGTCGCTTGATGCTATGACACAAGACGTCACCCCGAAGAGCGAAGAACGAAAGCGGCGCAGCGAACGGGTGCTACTACGGATTCCCATCGAGGTCAAGGGGACCGATGCGGAAGGAAAGCCGTTCACGGAGAAGACACACACGCTGGTCATCAACCGGCATGGCGCACGGATTGGGCTCAAGGCGCCTCTGAAGCCCGAAGCTCGCGTCACGATTACCAACCGGCAGAGCGCGATGTCCTGTCCTTTTCGCGTCGTGGGCCGCACCGGCAAGTGTCTGGGTGAAGGACCGGAATGGGGTGTGGAGTGCCTTGAGCCCGGAGTGAACTTCTGGGGGATTTCTTTTCCGGACAAGGCCGCGGAGCCTACAGCGCAAGAGGGGATCGATGCCCTCGTCGAATGCGCGATGTGCCGGTTCCGCGAACTGGCGCAGTTGACACTGGAGGAATACCGGTCGATGATCACTCAGGGCTCGGTGCACCGCGACTGCCCGGAATGCGGTGCCGAAACGGAGTGGAGGTTTGGCTTTGCCGAGGCCGAACCGGAGGAAGCGCTCCCTGCTCAACCCAGCGCGTCGGCGCCTGCTTCTCCGGCGGTCGAAGGAGAGGAGCGACGGCGCGCCAAGCGTCTGACCATCAAACTGCCAGTACGGATTCGCCTGCAAGATGGCTCGGAAGAGGTGGCGCGGACGGAGAACCTCTCCAAGACCGGCGTCTGCTTCAGTTCCAGCCTGATGATCCGGCCCGAGGACCGCGTCTTTCTCACGGTGGGTTACACACCCGGGGGGAGTGAAGAGGAAGTGGCCGCGCGCCTGGTTTGGCGGCGGGAGATCGAAGCCGGTGCCACCGCCCTCTATGGTGTGCGCCTCGAAGAGGAGCAGAGCTAGTGACGTGCCGCTCCGTGAACACCGGGTCCCACGCCCACCAGCGTGGCTGGTGAGCGTCGCACCGACGGGTGTCTACTGCGGATCACCTTTTGCGCTCCGCCTCCAGTTGCGCTACGGGGATGGAAATGCGCTGGAGGCGCTGCTCCTTGTCCACCCAAAGGTCGATGCGTGCCAGTTCGGCCGAAACCAGCAGGTGTCGGAGGGTCTGGGAGCGGCCCGCGATCTCCACATTCTCCTGACCTGCCTCTTCCACCTCCAGAAGCCCCGGCAGGGCTTCCTGTGGGACAAACACCCGGAAGGTTTGCTTTCCTCCCGATGTCCGAAAGTAGCGACAAACCACCAATTGGTAGTGGTGAATCACGTTGTCGTCGAGAACTAGGACGTCCTTGGGCAGTTCGAAGTCTCGGCGGTCATCCTCACCCGCCACCGTGCGATATCGGGTTTTCGCGGGGGACGACCGGAAATCCACTTCAAGCTGGGACGACTGCGAACCTTTCTGGCTCCAAGCATACGTCAGAGGCTGGAGGGCGGAGTCGAGGACCAATCTCGGTGCGGTCTTGAAGCTGAGAACCTTGCCCTCGCGTTCGACGCGGAGATCGATCTTAGCTTCTGCCTCAATCCGGTCGGCCGTGGAGCGGATGTCAAATGTCTCGGTTCCGACGGGCTGGCCGGCTACCGAGAGAGCGAAGACGCCGTGGTCGTTGAGGCAGCCGGCGGGCGACGCATCGCCCGGCGCTCCCAGCGCGGAACGTGCGCCGGGATGCGAAGCGGCAAGCAGGAGTGCGAGTGCGGCGGTCACAAGGCGGGGGGATGTCAGGTGCGGCTCCTGTTCTAGAGGACGGCGAGGCGCAAGATCTGCTCAACCACTTCTTGCGGCTCGCGCCCCTCGGTCGAGATGCGATGGTCTGCCAGTCGATAATAGGGCAACCGCTGCTCGAACAACCGGGCAAAGCTTGTGGGGTCACGGAACAACGGGCGATCGTTCTTGTCTTCACAACGCCGGCGGAGTTCCTCCAGCGAACAGTCCAGCCACACCGTAGTTCCGCCGGTCTCGCGGATGAACTCAAAATTGGGAGGCTGGACGAAGGTTCCGCCACCCAGCGCAATGACGGCCGGCGCGCTGCGGGAAGCTTCGGTCAAGGCCGCCCGCTCGATTTTGCGGAAGTAGGGCTCGCCCGCCCGCTCAAAAATCTCCCGCACCGTTGCACCCTGGGACGCTTCGATGGTTGCATCGAGGTCGATGAACCGCCAGCCCAGTTGCTGGGCCAGCAGCACGCCCACCGTGGACTTGCCGACGCCCATGAACCCCAGGAGGTAAATCAGTTGTCTCGGCCGACTGCTCATCTGTTGCGCGTTGCCGTCTGAGGGCCTCTCGCCTCGTCATTATAGGGGCCTGATGGCGTGTTGCGCAACCTCGCGCCCAGAGTCGACTCCCACCCGAGGTCGAGGTCGGGTGCAAGCGAGATGCCTGCTCTGGCCCGAGCGGAGAGCTGGGGTGGGGGATCAGGGTTGCTGACGGACCCTGATGGTGCCGCTGAAGGACGTCAACTCCACTGTCGCGTTGCCTGTGTTGTGGGTGCCCAGGAGGCTGTTGGCGGACGGCATGGGGAACGGTGCATGCCGCTTGGGCGCAAGCGAAAACGTGTTTTGGAGTTTTCCCTTGACGGTCTTGGCGTTGAGTTCGAACGAGGCGGACGGCGGGCAGAGGAGCTCGATGTCGCCGCTGTAAGTTGACAAGATATACTCACCCGCGGGAACGAAATCACCCTGATAGATGATTTGACCGGAGTTGGTATTGGCGCGGAGGTTCTTGCTGGTGGGAGCGCTGATCCGAATGGAGCCGGTGATGGAGATAGCTTCCACGCGCCCGGACGGCCGGGTGAGTTGGATGTCGCCGCCCAGCGTGCGTGCCATGACGTGTCCCGCCAAGTCCGTCGCAGTGATAAGGCCATCCGCGGATTCAATCCAGGCATGCAGTCCCTGAAGATTCTCGATCTGCACGCTGCCCTGGCGGTTTCGAATCTCGACGTTCGCGCCCAGGGGAACGTCTAGAGTGCAATCGACGGTCGCATCGTTTCCGGCTACCAGCGGATCCAGGACGCGGGTGGTAAACTGAAGTTTCTCAGCTGCTCCAGAGCTCGGCATCGCGTCCGTGTCCACTTCCACGCGAGGCGAAACGGTAGTGCACATCGCATGGACCTGAGCTTTCTCCCAACCTCGAATCACCACCTGGCCTCGCAGGTTGGAAAGGACGACCTGCGGGGTCCGAGTGGTATCGAAAGTCTTCTCCAGCCGCGTTGGACCTGCGGCCAGCGCGACTCCCGGAGGAATCAGGAACAGCCACAGGCTCCGCCGAAGAAGTCGTCGACCTAGCTTGCTGTTTTGGGGTGTCGAAGGCGAATAACTCACGGCAGTGAATTCCTTTGGGAAAGGTTAGCGCTCGACTAACTCCAGCGCGGATGCCAGCACTTCCACCTTTGACTGGTAAGCATTGACCAGGTACTCGCGGGCCAAGGCGTTGCCGGGCTCGCGCTGACAATGGACAAAGCTTTCCTGGATACTGGCATCGAGAGATGCCAGGCTCTTGCGGTAGGTCGCCTTGAGCGCGGGTTCCAAAAGGCTCTCGCGCGACTGATAGGCACTTTCCATCTCCGCCAAGGTGCTTGTCAGCTTGTCATCCAGAACAGGAACAAAAGCTCCCGCCGCAGTTGTCTGGGCGCTCGCGGGTAACCACGCCACGTCTCCCGGGGTCTCGTAACTCCGCGGGGAGACCATAAGCGTCAGACCAACTAATGCCAGGCAGGCCAGGGCCCCGACGGGAGCGGAGTGGGGAAGAAATCCCGGACGGGGAAGCCAGCGATGCCAGGCCGGTACTTGCTCGCGAATGATTCCCTCGGCCTCCAAGGTGGCACGGACATTCGCCCAGACGCGCGCCGGGGGCGGTTCGAGAGGCAAATGATGGCTCGCGAAACGGATCTGCTCCAGGTCCGTGAGGAAGACACTGCAGTACGGGCATTGCTGCGCATGGGCGAGCACCTCCGGTTTGTCCTCGCCCTCCAGATAAGCGGCCAACTCCTGGTCGAACTGCCGGCACGAGGCCCTGGCCGCGTCGGATCCTCTCTCGTGATTTTCTGGCATGGCCCGTCTACCTTTCACTCTCTCGCTTCGGCTCGCGAGCCGCTTCCCCGGAACGCTTCCTCCGATCAAGTCGCAGGTGCTCCCGAAGTTTCAGCCGTGCTTTGTGGAGTTGTGACTTCGAGTTTCCGGTGGAACAATTCATAATCTGCGCGATCTCGTTATGCTCGTAGCCTTCCACGTCGTGCAGCACGAAGACCGTTCGGTAGCCGTGGGGAAGCGCCGCGATGGCCCGGTCCAGGCTGAGGCGGTCGATCGAGCCGATGAGCCTTCGGTCGTCGTCCCCATAGTCGCGTTTAACCGGTTCCTCCTGCGAACTGTCAACCTCGTCGAGCGAGATCTGTTGCAGCCCTTTCTTTCGCAGGTGCATCAGCACTACGTTCACCACCAGGCGGTGCAGCCACGTGGTGAACGCGGATTCTCCGCGGAAGGTGGAGATTTTCCGGAAGAGCTGTAAGAACGCTTCCTGGGTCAGATCCTCGGCTTCCGCAGTATCCCCGGTCATGCGCAAGCAGAGAGAATACACGCGGCGTTTGTGGGTACTAAAAAGCGCTTCAAAAGCCGCCTCGTCTCCCTGCTGCGCGCGTGCTATCTGCTGAGTCTCGGTAACGGCGTTGGCTGCCGTGGTCTTGTCGGTGCTCAAAGCGTTTCAATAGAGGCCGCACCGTGACTCGTTCAGTGTGATGCGGCGCCGAAAATGAACGTTGTATCAAGATCCGAAATTGAGCGTACCCCGCAAGGCTACCGACCGGTCGGGGAACGCTTCCCAGGCCCGGCAATCCTAGCGCTTGGGCGCACCTTCGGTCCGGATGCGAACCACAGCCTTCCCCACGCCGGCGTTTCCCGCCGTGTCGAAGGCCCGGAGGGTAACGATGTGCTCGCCGGGTTCGAGCTTCTCCGCCTTGACGGTGAAAGTCTCCAGCCGCGAATCCACGATGCCGTCGTCAGAGTAGATCTCACGCCAGTCGCCACCATCCGTGGCGGTTTCCGCGCTGCGCAGGGGTGAGGTCTCATCCTGCACTTGGAATTGGACTTGGACCCGGCTGCCCGTGACTTCCTGCTTCAGGACTCGAACCTGAGGCGGCGTATTGTCAACCCAAAAGGGCGCGCTCATCAGTTCACCGCTGCGAGCCGTCTTGGGTGGGTTCGACTCCTGGTCGGAGGCGACTACCCGGGCGATGTATTTCCCGTCCGGCAGCGTGCTCGGCTCGATCGTATAGGTAGTCTGACGCAATTCGTCCTTAAGCAGGTGCCATTCCTGCTCGTCCGTGGCTTGAACATAGACCGAGTACACGAGCTGGTCGCCGTTGGGGTCGTCAGCCTGCCAAGTGAGCGTCGTGGAGATCTTGCCGGCGCCCCCAGTGGCCGGCTGAGCGCCAGAGAAGCCCGGGGACGGGCCGCCGGAGATGCCAATGCCTCCCGGCGAGATGCCTCCGGCAGATGCCGCGCCGGTAGGGCTTGTCCGTTCCGCGCTCGTACTAACATTCAAGGACCGAACTTGGGGAGGGAGGTTCTGGTTCAGGTACGCGACCGTGACATCGTTGAGGGTGGGGCAGTCGGTGCCCGAAGCGCGAAAAACCGCCTTCCACTGGAGGTACCGCGCCGGTGGGCTCAGGATGGCAGCCCCTTCCTGCTTCCGGTACGGACCCGTCCAGTCGCTCCACGTCTGGTCGGGCCGTTCGGCATTTCCTGAGCGGGAGTAGAACTCCAGGCTGGCTCCAGAGGGAACTTCGGCGCGCCACGCGAGTACGCCCCAATTGGAGACAAACTTGGCATCCTTGACTGGGGACTCGTAGCTGCCTTCACGGCCCGGGGTTGCGCCCACACGAAAGAGCTTGGCGATGTTACTGGTGGCGACATACAAGTCAGTTCCCTCGAGCAGCAGTCGGGTGGCCAGCGCTTCGCGCGTTTGCGTCAGCAGAGTGAGCTTCTGACCGTCGCGGGAGGGGATCAGGTCAAAAACCCGCCCGTTCGAGTCGGTCGAGAAGAGGATGTGGTTCCCGCTCACTGCGAGCCCGAAAATGCTCTCGTTATTCGAGCTCCACACGGTCTCGACCGTGGCGTCCGGGAGGATTCGAATCAACGACCCGCGGCCTTGGGGAATCTGTGGCATGGGAAACGGCAGGGCTTGGGGCGCGGGACGATTGAAACTGGAAGCTGGGGTTGTCGCCGGCGGTGGTGCCTGTCCTTCCTTCGGCTGTTTGGCGAGATCCTCGGAACTTGCCGTCACCGTTACTGTGACAGCAGGGCTTGAGACGGCAGGCGCAGCGCCCGGAGCCGGGAAGAAGTCTGGAGTGCCCTTGCCGCCCACGCCCCCCAGGGCTGCCGCATAGATACGCCCCTGCGAATCGGTGGCCAGATCGTGGATTTCAGGAAGGCTGGCCTGATAGAGCACAAACGCCTTTCCCTGGGGGGTGATGCGGTAAATCAGCCCGTTGGGCACACTCCCCGCCAGCAGGTTGCCATCCCGGTCGAAGGTGAGGCACATGATGTGCGTTTGCTTGCTGTCGATGAAGACTTCGCCCTTTCCCGCGGGATCGATCTTCAGGATCTTGCCTTGGTCCCCGGTTCCGGCGTAAAGATTGCCTTTGCCGTCGAGAGCCAGGGCCCAGATGTACTTCACCTTGGGGTCGTAAAACACACTCGACTGTCCGTTTCCGGACACCCGGTAGATTTTTCCCTCCGGGGAGCTGCCTACGTAAAGAGTGCCATCCGGGGCGGCCACCAGGGCAAAAATGTCAGGTTCCCGAGCCGTGAACACCAGGGAACCCTTCTGATTCGCGTCCACACGAAAGACCTTCCCCTGGTGCCCCGTGCCGACATACACGTTATGGTTCCGGTCTGCGGCCAGCGACAGGGCCAAGGCCTCCTCGGGGTTGAAAACGGCCCGCGCTTCCGGAGCGAGGGTCAGCTCGCCTTCCTTGCTCAGCGAGACATCGTGAAGGGTGCCCTGGAGAAACTCCTCAAAAGTCCCGATCTGCCAGAAGGTGGTGTCCACCGCCGTCGCCGGCGTAGCGACAACGATCAACAACAGAAGAAGCGCTTTGGAGTAGTTCATGCCAACGCCTTTCTTGAGGTTCCGGCTGCTGGGCCTGTTCCGTACGAAGCCCATCGGACTAGTTCTTCGTGTCCACCACTTTGAGCAACAGGAACTTTTGGCCCCGGATCGTGTAAGGTGTAGGTTGCGTTTCGAAGTCTCCCACCACCGAAGTGCCGCTTAAGGTCAGACTGCCAGAGACGGCAGGGTCAGCAAGGAGAGTTTGCACCAAGGACGGGGGAGGCGAAGGATACTCCTCCCCTTGAATCACAAACGACCGCTGGGGGGTCATCAGTAGCGCATAGAGCCGGTTGTTGCGGCGTGTCCGGTTGAGCGCCCGAACCAATTGGCGCACATCCCGAGGCGTCATCGTAAGCAGAGAAAAACGGCTCTGCAACAGGTTGATCGTTGATCCGCTGCCCACCACCAGGGACAGATTCTTGTCGCTGACGCTTTCGGGGATCTCCACGGGAATCTTCTGGATTACGGCTTCCCCGGACGTGGTGCGCAACACGGCCGTCAGCTCGATCCGATCACCGGGAGAAACCTCCGTTTCTGAACTCCAGACCTGCTC
>JBEKCQ010000007.1:0-44973 GCA_050014795.1 Terriglobia bacterium
ATCCTCCTGGCAGCCGTCCCTTACCTGGTGCGCCGCTCGGCCGGGGCAAGCCCCGCTCCTACTTCCACGGCGGCTTCTCGGGCAGCAGCTTGTCGAATTCGGCGATGAGCGAGGCTTCGTAGTCGCCGGCGTAAGTGTGGCTAAAGAACCTTCCGAGAGCCTCACTCAAAAAGCGCTCCCACGACGCGTCCTCATGCCCCGGGTTGACAGGGAAGAAGAGCGCGCCATTGGCGCGGGCGGCGGAGAGGTCGCCCGGAGCGTCGCCGATCATGAGCACGTGGTCTTTCTCGTACTTGCCACCGGCAGCGAACTTCAGGTGTTCTTTCTTGCTGCCCATCTCCTGCCCACAAATCAGCGCGGCGTAGCGGGCGATGTCGTGTTCGGCCCACTCACGCTCTAGGGCTTCACCCGGCGTGGCGGAGACACAGATGATGTCCGCTTGTCGTGAGAGCTTCTCGATGCATTCGCGGAAATAGGGAAAGGGCGGAACGCCTTCCACCATGTCGGCGATAGAGTGGTTGACGGCCTTGCTCCACTCGAGGGTCTGCTTGAGGATGGGGTCGCCAGTCTTTGCCACCTCAGCTTCGAGCGTCGGATTGCCGAGTGCCACGCCGGAATCAATCCAGGCCTGAAGCGTGGGCACTTCGGGGATCTTGACCCCGCGCCGCATCGGTTCCGGCCAGTCGCGCAGCAACTCGAACACCTTGGTGAGGGCAGGGAAGCGGTTGATGCCCCGCCACTTCGAGTAGAGGTTGACGAACTCGGCGGCCGCGCGCGCATACTTGGAAATCGCCTGGAGCTTCCAGTACTTGATGATGTTGGGGATAAAGCATTCCTTGTGCTTGATCTCCATGGTGTCAAAGACGCAACCGTCCGAATCGATGCCGACGAAATATGAGTGCTGGGGCTTGAGCCCCAGCAACTTGTTCTTGGGAGATGAATCCATTCAGTCCTCCGCCAGGGTCAAAAGGGCATTCTGGCCAGCTTGTCGTGACCAGGGGCAGCATATTAGCCCAAAACCGGCCACGACGGGAACGGTCTTGACTCGCCGCTGGGGAGGAAGCCGTCGGCACGGATGCCGTGATTGTCGAATCCCCGGTCCCGAGCCCCCAGCCCCGAGTCAAGGCTGGAATTTGTTGCATTCTCCATGCTGGAAGGTCTATACTTCAAATGGCGAACGCACACAGTGGGCGAAAGCCCACTTTTTTGTTGGCGAGCTTTCGGTCGGAGTAAGGTGCGCCGGCATGCGCCGCCAGATAAGTGCGCGCGTTTACGAACATGGCGGTTGACCTGGAGAAGATACGGGCGATTGCTGAGCGGGTGGTGACGTCTGAGGGTCTCACGCTGGTCGATGTCGAGCTGAAGGGCGGGCGCGTCAATCCGCTCCTCAGGGTTTACATTGACAAACCCGAAGGCGTCTCGCACGCCCACTGTCAATTGGTGAGCGAGCAACTCAGCGCGATTCTGGACGTGGAGGACCCGTTTCCAGCGAGTTATGTCCTGGAGGTCTCCTCACCCGGCCTGGATCGGAAGTTGGTGAAGCCGAGGGATTTCGAGCACTTCGCCGGCCGGCGGGCGCGCCTGGTGTTGCGCGAAGCCATAGGGCAACAGAAGGTTGTCGAGGGTCGGCTGGCAGGATTTGAGGACGGCCGGGTGCGGATGGACCTCGCCGAAGGCGGCATGGCGGAGTTCGAGCTCGCTAACATCTCGAAGGCGAGATTGATTGTGGAACTGTAAGAAATCGGGACTCGGGGTTCGGGATCCGAGACGATCCCCAGCCCGAGCGGAGAATTCACATGGTTTTCCCGAGCCCCGAATTCCGAATCCCGAGCTTTTCGGGGGGTATGAGCGTGACGACAAGTCTCCTTTACCAAACGATAGACCAGTTGAGCCGCGAGAAGGGCATTGACCCGCAGATCATCATAGCCGCGGTGGAAGATGCCATCCTGGTGGCGACTCGGAAGTACTACAAGACCAGCGAGGAACTCCAGTCGCATTTCAACAAGGAGACCGGCACGATCGAAGTCCATGCCGTGAAGAAAGTCGTCGAACAGGTAATTGACCCCAACCTGGAAATCTCCGTGGAAGAAGCTCGGAAATACAACCCGGAGGCTGCGCTGGAGGGTGAAGTCCGCATTCCCAAGAAGACGGATGTGCTGGGCAGAATCGCGGCACAGACCGCCAAGCAGGTGATTTTCCAGAAAGTGCGTGAGGCGGAACGCGATACGGTTTTCGCCGAATACAATCAGCGGATTGGCGAACTGGTTAATTGCACGGTGAAGCGCCTGGAGGGTCCGGACATTATCGTGGACTTGGGGCGGACGGAGGCCCGCCTGCCACGCAAGGAGCAGTCCCGTCTGGAGAGTTACCAGATCGGGGAACGTCTGCGCGGGGTCATTACCCTGGTGGACCGCGCGACGCGCGGGCCGCAGGTGGTGGTTTCCCGAGCTGACGGCGCACTGGTGCAGCGGCTGTTTGAGATGGAAGTTCCCGAAATCTACGACGGCACGGTGGTGATCCGGGCCATGGCGCGGGAGGCGGGCGAGCGGACCAAGGTGGCGGTTTTCTCCAAAGATCCCGACGTGGATTGCGTGGGGGCCTGCGTGGGCATGAAGGGAATGCGAGTGCAGTCCATCATCCGCGAGTTGCGCGGGGAGAAGATTGATATCATCGAGTACGACGAGGACCCCATCGCCTTTGCCGCTAATGCGCTGAGCCCGGCCAAGATCAATCACGTTTCGGTCCTCGATGCGGAGCAGAAGCACCTGGAAGTGATCGTGGACGACACGCAGTTGTCGCTGGCGATCGGCAAGAAGGGGCAGAATGTGCGGCTGGCGGCCAAGCTGCTCGGCTGGCGGATTGACATCAAGAGCGAAGAGGAAAAGCGTCAGGAGATCGAATCGCAGATGGCCGCTATGGCCCTGCGCGGGGCGCCGGTCGCGAGTCTCGCCGGGCTGGGTGACAAGACGTTGCAGAGGTTGCGTGACCACGGCGTGGAGACCGTCGAGCAGTTGGCCCAGATGACGCCGGACGAACTCACCCAGATCCAGGGCATCGGTGAAAAGACGGTGGAACGAATCCGCCGCGTGGTGACCGACTACTTTGAGCAGGCGCAGCAGGCCATGGAAGCGCCTGCGGCGGAGGAGAGTCCGGCCGCTGCCGCGCCTGAACCTGTGGCGCAGCCCCAGCCGGCGGGCAGTGAACAGGCGGTGGCAAGTGAGCCCCCTGCGGAGGAAGCGGCGGTGCCGCAAGAGGAAGGCAAGGCGGAAGAGTCTGACTCGAGCCCAAAGAGCGAAGGGGAGAAGGAAGAATCTTCGCTCGGCGAAGGAGGCGAAACAAAGTGAAATGAGGTAGCAGCGCTTGGAGCGCCGCGAAGGTGGGCTTCGACCGACCACGAGAGTGGGACGGGAAAAAGAAAGAGGGGAAATGGGTAAGATTCGCATCAACGATCTGGCACGCGAGCTAGAGGTCAAAAGCAAAGCGGTCCTGGATTATCTCCCGGAGCTGGGGATCACTGACAAGCGGTCGCACTCCAGCGCCGTCGAGGAGGATGTTGCGGAGAAGGTGCGCGAGCATTTCCGCGCGACTACCCAGGAGGCGACGGCGGAGGAAGTTCCGGCAGTCCCCAAGCCCGCTCCGGTTGCTGCTGCCCCTGCCCCTGCTCCTGCGCCCCCGCCGGCCAAGAAGCCTGCGGAGGTACATCATGAGGTGCGGCCTTTGACACGCACGCTTGCCGAGATCAAGGCAGACGCGCGCCGCGTGGTGGCGCCTCCTCCTCCGCCGCCTCCGTCTCCGCGCCCGGCTCCGGTTGTGGAGCGACCTGGAGTGAAGGTGACCCCGCCCGCTGCCGGCCCCGTGGCACCCCCGGCGGTGCGGCCTCCGTCAGCGCGCCCAGCGCCGATCCCCGCGGCGGCTCCGGCAAAGCCGGGCGAAATCCCAGTTGGACCGGCCAGGGCTGCTCACGGCGTAGCGGCTAAAGGCGCACCGGCGGCGGAACGTGGCACGCCCACCAAAGCGTTACCGACAGCTCCACCCCCCACTGCCGCCAGGACGACGCGCGCCGGGCGGGGTGGCCGCCGGGTGGATCCTACTGCCAGTCAACCCATTTACCCACCCGCCATCGTGCCCAGGGGGATTCCGCCGCGGCCACTGCCGCCGCGCCGACCGGGAGAGCCACGTCCTATGCATCCGACGGCGGTGCGGGCCGGGCAGGCTGGTGCCTTCGGTCGTGTCGCGACGCCCGGCCTGCGGACTCCGACGCCGCACCCGCGCCTGGGGCCTCCCGTCTTGCCGGTAATGCCGCCCAGACCGCTCGTGCCGGAAGAAGTTCCCATCACGCGCAAGATCACCATCACCGAAGGGATCGCCATCAAGGAACTCTCGGAGAAGCTGGAGGTTCGAGCTAAGGACGTCATCAAGCGGCTGCTGGACAAGGGCATCTTCGCTACTATCAATCAGACGTTGGACAGCCAGACCGCCACGGAGATTGCCCGGGGCTTTGGAGCGGCAGCCGCCGTCATCAGTTACGAGGACGAGGTCATTCACGAGGTGGAGGTGGCGGATCGTCCCGAGGATCTCCAGCCGCGCGCTCCGGTCGTGACCGTGATGGGCCATGTGGACCACGGCAAGACATCGCTGCTGGACGCCATCCGGGAAACTAATGTTACGGAACGAGAAGCGGGAGGCATCACCCAGCACATCGGCGCCTACGAGGCTGAGGCGCATGGCCGCAAGGTCATCTTCCTCGATACCCCCGGCCACGAGGCCTTCACCATGATGCGGGCCCGGGGTTCGCGCGTCACGGATGTGGTGGTGTTGGTGGTGGCAGCGGACGACGGAGTGATGCCTCAGACCTTGGAGGCCATCAACCACGCGCGCGCTGCCAAGGTGCCGATCGTCGTGGCCATCAACAAGGTGGACAGGCCTGACGCTCAGCCGGAGCGCGTGAAGAGACAACTGGCCGACCACGGCTTGATGGCGGAGGAGTGGGGCGGCGACACGGTGACCGTGGAAGTCTCAGCCAAGCAGCGCAAGAATCTGGCTCTCATCCTGGAGATGACTCTGCTGGTGGCCGACATGCAAGCTCTGAAGGCGAATCCCAAGCGGCCGGCCAGCGGTACCGTCCTGGAAGCCAAACTCGACCGGGGTCGCGGCCCGGTGGCCACGGTGCTGGTTCAGAACGGGACCTTGGGTGTCGGCGACTCTTTTATTGTGGGGGCGATCTACGGCAAGGTGCGCGCCATGTTCGACGACCGTGGCCGCGTGGTGGCAGAGGCTCCTCCCTCCACACCGGTCGAGGTGTTGGGTCTGGAAGATGTGCCGCAGGCCGGGGACCGGTTCCTGGTGATTGAGGATACGGTCAAGGCCCGGCAGATCGCGCTCCACCGTCAAGCCAAGCTCCGTGAGGCGGCGCTGGCCAAGAGTGCGCGCCTGACCCTGGAACAACTGCACGAGCAGCTCGCGGCAGGAGATGTCAAGGAATTGCCGCTGATCATCAAGGCTGACGTGCAGGGGTCCGTGGAGGTTCTCGCCGACACGCTGAGCAAGCTGAGTACCGAGAGGGTAAAGGTGAAGGTCATCCACGCGGGCGTGGGAGCGATCACGGAGACCGATGTCCTGCTCGCTTCGGCTTCGAACGCTGTTATCATCGGATTCAGCGTGCGGCCCGAGCGCAAAGCGCTGGGGCTGGCGCAGCTCGAGAAGGTTGACATCCGGCTCCATACCATCATCTACAACGTGACGGACGAGATCAAGAAGGCCATGACCGGGCTCCTGGCCGTGACCGTCAAGGAAGTCACGCTGGGTCGGGCCGAAGTGCGCGACACCTTCCGCATCTCGAAGGTCGGCACGATAGCGGGCTGCGCCGTTCAGGACGGGAAGATCACGCGCGAGGCGAAGATTCGCCTGCTCCGCGACAACGTGGTGACCTACGAAGGGCGCGTGCGCTCCCTGCGGCGGTTTAAAGAGGACGTGCCGGAGGTCAAGACTGGCATGGAGTGTGGCATAGCGCTCGAGAACTTCAATGATGTCAAGATCGGGGACGTCATCGAGGCTTTCGTGACCGAGAGAGTTACCGAGCCCGTGGCGGTGTAAAGGTCCAATCGGGGGCGGGCGAATGCCGGTCGGCGTGCTGACCCTGGAAATCGAGCTGCCTTACTCGCATTCCCTGAAGGAAAAGAGAGCGGTCCTACAGAAGATCCGCGATCGCCTGCGCGCGCGCTTCAACGTGGCCATCGCCGAACTGGATCACCAGGACGTCTGGCAGCACGCGACGCTGGGAGTAGTCTCCATCTCGAACAGTCAGACGCTGCTCGAATCGACCTTCCGCCAGGTTCTCGAGGAATCGGAGAAGATTCTGGGCCAGGATGTGGCCCACCACGTTCTGGAATTCTTCTGATCGGGGCATCATACATCGGTCCCGCGGAGCATCGGCGCATCGATGGTTCGACAACCCGATGCCTCGATGGTCAGGGCATGCACGCTCACGGACACCGACGCGAACGCCTGGCAGACCAAATCCACGTGGAAGTGGCGGAGATGATCGCGGGCGAGTTGAAAGACCCGCGCATCGGATTCGCCACCGTCACGCATGTGGACCTGAGCCCCGACCTACGCCACGGGCGCGTGCTGGTCTCGGTGTTGGGAGATCTGGAGTCCCAGCGCGAAACACTGGAAGGGCTTTCCTCGGCGGCGGGCTACGTGCGTTACGAAATCAGCCGCCGCCTGCGCCTGCGGCGCGCGCCAGAGCTTGTTTTTGTCCTGGATCGCGGCGCGGAAGAAGGGCAGAGGATCGAAACGCTGCTCCAGAAACTCCAGGAGGAATGTTAGCCTTCCGCGACCAGCCCGGCTGGGGTTCGCTGAGAGCTGATGGCTGACCGCTTCCACAATGGGGCACTTGGATTGTCCGATTGCACATGGATTCTAAAGAGCAAGAATTCTCCGGCGTGCTCATCATCGACAAGCCTGCCGGTCTGACGTCGCACGACGTCGTGGCCAAGGTCCGGCGCTTGCTCGGCATTCGGCAGGTGGGTCACTTTGGAACCCTGGACCCCTTCGCCACGGGTGTGTTGCCGCTTTCAGTGGGCAAGGCCACGCGGTTCGCGCAGTTCTACCTCAAGTCCCGGAAGGCCTATGACGGGACGATTCGCTTCGGCTACGCGACGGACACCTACGACGCCACCGGCAAACCGACTTCCGAACCCGTTGTGCCCCAACTCGACTCAGGAGCGCTCGACAAGATCTTTCGCGAATTCACCGGCCGGGTGATGCAGACGCCGCCCTCCTTCTCGGCCAAGCGCGTGGGCGGGAAACGCGCTTATGAACTGGCGCGCCGGCAGAAGCCTTTCCAACTGAATCCCGTGGAGGTTGAGATCTACGCGCTGGAATTGCTGGGGATTGACGGCGACCGGGTGCATTTTGCCGTGGAGTGCTCGGGAGGGACCTACGTTCGCTCGCTGGCGCACGATATTGGCCAGAAGGTGGGGTGCGGCGCGCATCTGGCGGGGCTGCGACGCACCGCCGTGGCGGAATTCAGGGAGAATCGAGCCGTAACCCTGGAGCAGCTTGAGTCAGCGGTCCGCGAAGGGAAGGTGGAAAGCTGCCGCGTGCCGCTGGAAGCTCTTCTGCCGGATTGTCCCGAACTGGTCGTGCGTGGACGCGAAGAATTGAGCGTGCGGCACGGACACAAGTTTGAATTGGCCCAAGCCCTCCGGCCGGGGCGCGGAGGTGCTCCTGGGCGCTCGAGCGTCGTGAACCTGCTGAAAATCCTCAATCTGGAACACCGCCTGATCGCCGTGGCCCGGCATGTCTCCGGCAGCATCTATCACCCTGATCTCGTCCTGGTTTAGCGGCGGGATTGCCAGCCCTTCAGAATGGCCTCTGCGGCTTCGCGGGCCGCATGGGGGCGCGCGAGCGCTCGAGTGTTGGCTCGCAGGCGAGCGAGTTCTGCGGGATGGGCCAACAGCCGCTCCAGGGTGGCCGCCAGCTCAGCGGGTTGTCTTATCCAAAAGCCTACCTCCCATTTTTCGACCAGGTCGCAGGCGCGCCGCTCGGCGCCGGGCAGGGGATCAAAGGCCAGCAGGGGAACACCGGAGTTGATGGCCTCAGCAACGGTCATGCCTCCTGGTTTGCTCACCAGCAGGTCCGCCGCGGCGAGCCATTCGTGCATGTTGTTGACCCACCCCAGCACGCGAAAGCCGGGGTACCGCTGGCACTGACGCCGGACCCTCTCTTCCATTTGCCGGTTTCTGCCTGCAACCAAGACCGCTTGTAGGGGCTGCTTAATCCTCTCCAGTTCCGCCACGATGCGGCGCGGGTCGCCGTGCCCTCCTCCACCAAAGAGCACCAGAACCATCGGGAGCTCCAACTCCAGTCCGAGCCGCGCCCGCACCTCTGCCCGATCAAGTACCGAGCCGAAGCTCGGGTCGATAGGCACCCCGCAAGGGAGGATTTTGTTCGCAGGCACGCCGGCGCCTTCCAGTTGCGCCGCGACATCTCCAGGCATGACGGGATAAAGGTCCACTTCGGGTTGAGCCCAGGGACGGTCAATATCTACTCCGGCCGTTGCGCCGACTAGGAAGAAACGGGCGTGGCGCTCGCGTTTGTACATGGCGGTCAGCTCGCAGGTGCCAACCTCGGTGGCAATTACGATGTCCGGGTCGCATTCTTCAATGAACTGAAACAGACTCTGCGCGCCCCTGCGGTAGAGCCAGCCGGGGCCCGTGGAGGTATGACTGTGCTGCTTGCTTTCGATCCATCCCCAAAGAGCGGGCCAGTACCTCAGCGGAATCTCGTAAGAGTCGTAGTAGGCGCGAAACCAGCGCGCACAGTGCGCGAGCGCGTTCACAATCTCGACCGTCAGTTCCGGCTGTATCTCGAGCAGCGCTTTCCGCAAGGCGTCCGCCACGCGTTGGTGTGCCGCGCCGTGAGGGATCGTCAGGATGAGGATTTTTGGCATGTGCATGTTCGAGGTTAAAGGTTACAGGGAACAGGTTGCAGGGGGAAGCAGTTTTCGTCGTCCTCTGTCACCTGTCGCCTTTCCGCTGTTCTCTGACCTGCGCGTCCTTTACTTTTTCCGACTTGCCGCTTAACATCCGGGGCCACGCGGAATCGTTATGGACTTGCTCCTCTTGGGATTGGGGATGGGGGTGGTGGGCGGGTTGATTCCCAGCCCGCTGCACCTGATCGCCTTGACGCAGGTAGCCCTCAATCGCTGGTGGCGCGCTATTCTGGTTCTGCTCGGGCCGCCGCTGGTGATTGATGGCGCGCTGCTGCTGATGACTTTCTTCTTCTACCAGTATGTCCCCCAGAACATCGCGCACTACGTGGCCTACATGGGTGGAGCAGTTCTCGTGGCCTTCGGCGGGTATTCGCTCGTGGAAATGCGCCGCAAGAGCCAGGAGGAGATGGCGCGCTCTGCTACCATGTCTTACGCCAGCGTGACGGTGGCGGCCCTGGCTGAACTGGGCGCGCCTGGCACGTGGATCTACTGGTTGACCATTGCCGGCCCCATCATCGCTGAAGGTCGGCAGAAGGGCTACTGGCATGTTGTCCCGTTCTTTGTCGGTGGTCTGGTGGGTTATTACGGCGCTGCGGTCTTCTCCACGTGGTTGATGGCCTGGGGCGCCGGCCTGCACAGGCAATTCAAGAAGCACCTCTTCCTCGTTGCCAACCTGCTGTTGGTGGTGCTGGGGATTTCCTACCTGCTCCGCGCTTCCTTGGGGGGCTAGCGCGGTTGCCGCTGGGGAATCTCGGAAGCCTCGGTTCCAGTTCACCCTTCCTTCATTTGGCGCATATCGAAACACATCGCAACAGGACGAAATATCCTATCCAGTTACTCTTTAAGAATCAACATGTTGGAGACGAGCAACCTATATTGTGACGATTACGTCTATAGAGAGTGGAGGATGATCCGAAAGGAGCATCGGAACGAACGTGAACCGGCCAGCAACGATGAAACGCCATATTGAAATATCAGGGGCTCAAACCCCACGGAGGATGACAATGCGTACACTAAAATTGGGCTCTCTCTTATTCTTGCTGGCCTTTGCGGTTCAACCCGCTTTTGCCGACACGCACGCCTCGAACGCTCAGACTCTCGCCAACATCCAGGACCGCCTCTACCATGCTCAGGTCTTCAAGCATGGCCAGGTGCAGGCGGCCTATGAGAACGGCGTCGTCACGCTGACCGGAAGCGTGGACAACCTGGGCGCCAAGCTTGACGCCGAGCGGGCGGCCCGTAAAGCCGAAGGTGTGGTTCAGGTGGTCAACAATGTGGAGGTCCGCGCTGACAACGTCACCGAAAAACAGATTTTGGAGAAAGCGCGGCATGAGATCGTGATGTACTACGCCTACGGGATCTTCGACAACATCAACTTGCAGGCGCAGGGCGACAAGCTCACGGTCAGTGGCCAGGTTACTCAGCCGTTCAAGAAGCAGGACATTGGCAATTTCCTGACGCGGGTCCGGGGCGTGGCAACCGTGGAAAACAACCTGGAGGTTTTGCCCGTTTCGTTGTTTGACGATCGTCTGCGCTCGGCCGTGGCGAGAGCCATCTACGGCGATCCGTTCTTCTTGCGGTACGGCAACCAGGCGCTGCCGCCCATCCACATTATCGTGAAGAACATGAACGTGACGCTGGAAGGAGTGGTGGCCAGGCCGCTCGACCGCACCAAGGCCGAGATGGCAGCGCGCTTCGCCGGCCTCTCGTTCTCGGTGGTCAACAACCTTCGCCTGGATCACGCCTAAGGCGTTCCGTCCGCCCTGGCGATGCCTGCGCTGCCTTGCCGCAGCGCAGGCTTTTTTTTGCGATGCCTGGAATCCCCTGGTCGAAGGCTGTGCTGATGCCCGCGGGCAGATAGCGAAGATTGATGGCGTTCCAAGGCTCGCCGTGCGCCGCGGGTTGACTTGCCGCGAGGATCGCCCATAATACCGGGGCCATGTGGAACCCAGAGCGTGGCCGGCAGATTCTCTATCTTTCGCGGACGCAGATCGAGGCCCTGGAGTTCTCTCTGGACGACGTGATCGCGGCGGTGGAGGCGGGCTTCCGGGAGAAGGCGGCGGGCCGAGTTGAGATGCCACCCAAGCCCGGGATTCATACACGTCCGGATGCATTCATCCACGCCATGCCCGCCTATCTGGCTGGCGTGGGAGCGGCGGGGTTGAAGTGGGTGAGCGGGTACCCCGAGAATCGCCGCGTGGGGCTGCCTTACATCACGGGGCTGCTCATCTTGAATTGTCCGGAGACCGGCGTCCCACTCGCGGTGATGGACTGCACCTGGATCACCGAGAAGAGGACGGCGGCGGCTACGGCGGTGGCCCTCCGAAGATTGGCCCCAGCGGACGCGCGGCGCCTGGCCATCATTGGCGCGGGCGTTCAGGGTCGGGCCAATGTAGATTCACTTCGGCGGGTCTGCCCCGGCATCACGACAGTCGCGGCATTTGACCCCTCCGAGCGGGCCCGCGAGGTTTTCGAGCGGCAGGTCACGGCCTGGGGCCTTGCGGTCGAGCAGGCCGCGTCTCCAGAGGCTGCCGTCAAGGGCGCAGACCTCATTGTCACCTGCGCGCCTATTGTGAAGAATCCCCAACCGGTCATCCCACCGGATTGGTTGAAACCGGGAAGCGTCGCGGTTTCCCTGGACTTTGATGCGACCATCCAGGCGGCCACGGCCCACGCGGCCGATGGAATGTGGGTGGACGACGGAGCCCAATTCGAGTACTACCGCCAGCATGGGCACTTCGCCAACATGCCCACACACTACGAGGAACTGGCCGTGCTGGTTGCCGGCGGTCCCGGACGCCGAAGCGAAAGCGGGCGGTATGTGGTGGTCAACCTGGGGCTCGCTCTGGAAGATATGGCCACGGCGCTGCCTCTTTACAGGCGCGCGCTTGAGCGGGAAGTCGGCATGTTGCTTCCTTGCTGAGCTGGCTGGCGACGCCGCTGAATTCGTGATTCCCTTTTCCAGGTTGTGACACGAGGCTCCCGCGCAAGCAGGACCTACGGGGTCGCTAGAACCTTCACGTCGAATGCAGGAAGCTGCACTTCCGCCGGCTCCGTTTCCCCCGTCAACGCATTCTGGTATCCCCGGTCGAGCGTGACCTTCTGTGCTTTCTCCGTGTAATTGATCAGGAAGAAGGTCTGTTTTCCCTGCTTTTCGCGTACCGCGAATTCCACGCCCTCTGGCAAGCTGGGGCCAGCAGAAATCTTCCCTTGGGCGACGAAGTTGATGAGCTTGGAAACGGAGCCCGCCGAGGCCAGGTCGGTTCCCACGTACACCACGGCTCCGCTCCCAAAATCGTTGATGGTGATAGCTGCCTGGCCGGCGTAGTAACCCTTGCTGTAGGTGGCCAACACTTGCGCGGTGGTCGGCGTGAGGACATCGAACCAAACGCGTGCCGGATGGCGCTCGCCTTCGACGTCCACGAGTTCTTGTTCCTGATTGGTCTGGGGGTCAAAGTCGTGGATGGCAATTCCTGCCATCTCCGCCAACGGCCCGGGAAGAGTCTGGTCTGTTACCACGTTGTTTTCGTCCTTCACGCCCGAGCGATAGCTCAGGACGAGCGTTCCGCCGTTCTTGACGAACGCGGTCAGCTTCTCGACCAGCGGCTGGTCCACGACGAACAGTGAAGGGGCAACGATAATCTTGTAGCCCGAGAGGTCGCTCTGAGGGAAAACAACGTCCACATTGATGCCCGCGCGCCGGAAGGCGGCGTAGTAAGAACCCAGTTGCCGGTTGTAGCTGAAATCCTTCACCAGCGGCTGAATCTGGAACGCCCACCGACTGTCGGGTGAGACCAGCAAGGCGACGGGCGCGACGACCTTCGAGCCGTGCAGCAGTTCAGTGAGCTTCGCCAGTTCTTTCCCCGTCTGCGCTACGATTTGGTAGCGCGCATTGGCGTAACTGTCCTGGTCGAGCACGCCCTGCCAGTATTGTTCCGTTCCGTAGCGGGAGGTGCGCCACCGGAAGTAGCAGATCCCGTCTGCCCCGTGCGCCACTCCCTGATAGGCCCAGGCGCGATAGAGACCCGGCGCCGCCTGGCGTCCCCAGAAGACGGTCCAACCGGGCAGCCCGCCCTGCTCTTCCATTACCATGAAATTCTGGTTGTTTTTCGAGCCGCGCATCAGATCGTGGGCCAGGCCGACACCCAAGGAGTTGGAGTAGTCCTCACCAAACATCGGGTAGTTGTCCCAGGCCACGAAATCCAGCGGCTCGTTAAGCACCGAGTAGTCCACACCATCGTACATGCCCATGTCGTTGTGGGTGATCGCCTGGGTGGGAGCAATCTTGCGCAGGATGTCCACCTGCAACTTCAGGTAGTCGTGCGTGGCGGCGCTGTGGAATCGACGGTAGTCAAGCGCCAGGCTGGGGTTGTACGCCTTACCCAGGGTGTTCCAGGGAAGGGGAATCTCAGACCAGGTCAGATAAGTGTGCCCCCAGAAGATGGTGCCCCAGGCTTTGTTCAGGGCGGCGAGAGTTTTGTATTTTGCCCGGCACCACTTTTGAAATGCGGCCCGGCAGGAAGCGTCGTAGCAGAGCGGGTCGCCCAACTCGTTGTCGATCTGCCATCCCAGCACTCCGGGATGGTTCTTGTAGTGCTCCGCCATGGCCGTGACGATCCTCTGGGTGGCCGCGATGAAGTTGGGGCTGTGCAGGCAGTAGTTGCGGCGCGACCCGTACCGGTACCGGACGCCGTTCTCGTCCATGGCGGCGATGTCAGGGTACTTGACATACAGCCACGCCGGAGGCGAGCCGGTCGGCGTGCCGAGCACCGCCTTGATGCCGTGCGCGTTCAGGACCTTCAAGGCGCGGTCCAGCCAGGCGAAATCGAACTTGCCCTCCACGGGCTCCATCTTGACCCAGGCAAATTCGGCCAGCCGCACGAAATTGATACCGGCGGCCTGCATCATCTTGGCGTCGCTCTCCCACTGGGCTTCGTTCCAGTGCTCGGGGTAGTAGTCCACGCCGTAGATGAACTTCCCGCCATTCCACTGGATGAGATCGAAGGGCTTGGTAGGCTCCTTGGCTTGCGCGCCGCTCGGGGATGCGGCCAGAATGAAAGCGCTTACGAGCACCAGCAGGAAACTCGCCACCCGGTTTCTCATGACTCCACTCCTTTCGCGGGGACGGCCCGTGAGACCCCTCTTAGTTGCGGGCTCAGGACCGACTGGGTAATCGGACGTGCCCATTATTGGCGGCCCACCGCCCTGTGTCAATGGAAATGCCCGCGCTAGAGGCGAAGGACTTTTGGTTGCATCCGTGCGGTTCTCCGAGCTGATTGCCCCTTGGGCAAGTGTCTTGTCAGGTTGTTTCATTGGGCTGACCTTCTCTGTTCTACCCTGGCCGACGGGGGCAAGCCCGCTGGCGGCAGAGAATCATCAGTTCCTCATAAAGAGGAGAACCAGGCAACCCTATTGCGGAGTCTTTATCGGTCGGCGGATACCACAGTGGAGCGCACGCCACGCTGCAGGATGGTTCTGAGGTCGGCGGCAAGGCCCGCCAAGTCCGAATGGGGCAGAGAGAGGAGGAGGGAGCGGAAAGCTAAGAGGAGTTCCTTGGCGATCAGGTCGAAATCGTGGAAGTAGAAGTCCAGGCGGTTCCAAAGCTCGGGAGAGCGATCCTCGGTCCGGTCGGCATAGCGATACGCGCGGCGGAATTCCGTGCTGAGGGTTTCGGTCGCCCGGCGTAGCATGCGGAGGTGAAGTTGAAATCGCAGCTTGGACCTGAAAACCAACTGGTCGAGGAGATCATGCATGCGGAGATAGTCGATCATCACGCGCGACTTGAAATTACTAGCCGCCACGTAGCGGGTGGGGATGACTACGCGGGCGCTGGCCGTGTGCTTGGTCATCACGTTCGACAGGAGCGTGACAATCTCCGCCAGGCGGTCCCACTCCGAAACCGTGAGCCAGACCAATCGCCAGGCAATATCGGATTGACCGGCATCGCGCTCCTCCATCGCGTCGTTGAGGGATATGCCGAGGATCGCCGCCTGAGTCTCTATCTCCTGGGAGACGAGTTGGAAAATGGCCTCCCGGTCCTCGCCCAGCGGTACCAGTCCGCCCGCCCGCGAGACCACTGGCCGGTCCAGGCGGAGAATCCACCGCAGCAGCGCACCGACCAGGACAAGGATCAGCACACCCAGGGCCCATTTCATACGTCCCCTACTATAAGTTAATTATATCGACCGTTCAATACGCAAACTTGACGGCAACCCCCTGTTATCCACCCAGTAACTCGGAAGCCTGGTTTCTCCCCGGGAACCTGGCGCACCCGCCTCGCCTGGATCGGAAAGCGACAAGTCCTGAATTGACGTGCCGATACCTCTCCTGACCAGACAGTCCAACCCGGGTGGGGGCCGGGCATCTGCCGGCCGTCCGATTTAGCTTTTGTCAAATCTCGGCAGCTATGCTATTCTGGAGATGGACAAAAAGGGAAAAGTTGTGAGAAGCGAGGAGATTGGCGGATGCCATTGACCGGCAATACCAAGGCGGGTTTGATTGACCGCTTTAAGGTTCACGGAAAAGACACGGGCTCACCCGAAGTGCAGATTGCGCTGTTGAGCGAGCGCATTTCCTATCTCAACGAGCACTTCCGGGTTCACCGCAAGGACCATGCCTCACGACGCGGCCTGCTGACGATGGTCGGCAGACGGCGGCGCTTGCTTGAGTACCTGAAGCGGCAGAATCCAGAGAGTTACCGTCAGCTCATCGAGAAGTTGGGCATCCGCAAGTAGCCCGGTTGTGACCCAGCAGTATAGAGGTTGGAGCTTTGACAGCCTAGCAAGTCCCGCCGACCCCTCGGGTGGGCGGGGCGGGTCGCTTAGCCCAGCGAGGGCCATTCCGTCCCGCAGAGGACTTCTCCCGGTAGCCGATTTTCCTTTCGCAGCGCAGCTTCCCCGTCCAAATCTGATGACCCAGTTATGCACCGCGCCCTCACCGGCGCAAAATTCTGGCGGAATGTGACCGCCGCGGAGCGTGCCCAGCAGCGTCAACGGCGCGCGGGCCGCTCCTCGAATGGAGGAACCACCTTGCAGCAAATCAGTATTCCCCTAGGTACAAGTACCCTGAGTATCGAGTGTGGCAAGCTAGCCAAGCAGGCCAACGGTTCGGCCTACGTCCGGTATGGTGACACGGTCGTGCTGGCCACGGCCTGCACCACGGAACCGCGGGAAGCGACGGATTTCTTCCCCCTGACCGTGGACTACCGTGAATACAACTATGCCGCCGGAAAGATCCCGGGAGGCTTCTTCAAACGCGAAGGACGACCTACGGAGAAGGAAATCCTCACCAGCCGGCTGATCGACCGCCCGACCCGGCCCATGTTTCCTGACGGTTTTCTTGATGAAACCCAAGTGATCGCCATGGTGCTTTCGGCGGACTCAGACAACAACCCCGATGTGATCGGGGTGGTGGCCGGAGCCGCGGCCCTGTATCTTTCGGACATTCCATTTTTCACGCCGCTCGGGGCCGTCCGGGTGGGGCTGGTGGATGGGCGGCTGACTACGAATCCCACGTATGCGGAAACCAAGGCCAGCTTGCTCAATCTGATCGTGGCCGGCAGCGAAGACGCCATCGTCATGGTGGAGGCGTTGGCCAGGGGAGTTTCCGAGGCTACCATCAGCGAGGCCATCCAGTACGCGCACGGCGAGATCCGCAAGATTGTCGCCGCCGAGAAAGAACTGTTCGCGCAGCTGGGCATCCAGAAACGCGCGTTCACACCGCCGGTTCGCGATGAAGCCCTCTACCAGGAAGTTCTCCGGAAGGTCGCGGAACCGTTGCACGAGGCCATGGACACCTCGAAGTACGTGAAGCAGCAAAGCCATCGCAAGATCGCGGCCCTTCGAGAGGAGCTGGTGGAGAGCTACCCGGAAGAGGACGAAGCGAAGCGGCATCAGGTGGCGCACTACTTCGACGCCGTGGAGGAAAGGCTGTTCCGCGACGACGTCCTTTTGAACCAGCGGCGGCAGGACCAGCGGGCCTTTGACCAGGTGAGGGAAATCACCTGCGAGGTGGGTATGCTGCCGCGCACTCACGGGTCGGCGCTCTTCACCCGCGGCGAGACCCAGGCCCTGGTCACGGTCACGCTGGGCACGGGCGAAGACCAGCAGCGCCTGGACGTGCTGGAGGGCGAAGCGTTCAAAAGCTTCATGCTGCACTACAACTTCCCGCCTTTCAGCGTGGGCGAGGTGAAATTCCTGCGCGGTCCCGGGCGGCGGGAGATCGGACACGGCGCGCTGGCCGAGCGCGCTCTGCTCTCGATCATCCCCGACGAGGAGATTTTCCCTTATACGGTCCGCATCGTTTCCGACATCCTGGAGTCCAACGGCTCTTCCTCCATGGCCACGGTCTGCGGCGGATGCTTGGCGCTGATGGACGCGGGAGCGCCCATCAAGGCGCCGGTAGCGGGGATCGCCATGGGCTTGGTGAAAGAAGGTGACAGATACGCGATCCTCACTGACATTGCGGGCGCGGAAGACCATTACGGCGACATGGACTTCAAGGTGGCGGGGACCAAGGATGGCATTACCGCTTTGCAGATGGATATCAAGATCGGCGGGATAACCCCGCAGATCATGGCGGAGGCGCTGGAGCGGGCGAGGGTCGCGCGCCTTCACGTACTCGGCAAGATGCTCGAGACCCTGCCGGAGCCGCGCGCTAGCATCTCGAGCTACGCTCCCCGCATCTACACCCTCCACATCAATCGGCAGAAGATCGGCGAGCTGATTGGCCCGGGCGGCAAAGTCATCCGGGGGATCGTCGAGCAAACCGGCGCCAAGATCGACGTGGAAGACGACGGCAAGGTGAACGTGGCGGCGGTGGACGAGGCAGCGGCGAACAAGGCCTTGAAGATGATCCGGGATTTGATGGCCGAGGCGGAAATCGGCAAGACCTACTTGGGCAAGGTGGTCCGCCTGGCGGATTTCGGCGCCTTCGTGGAGATCTTTCCGGGTACCGATGGCCTCCTCCATATCAGCGAAGTGGCCGAACACCGCATCCGGGATGTGCGCGACGAACTCAAGGAAGGCGACCAAGTTCTAGTCAAGGTCATCTCCATCGACGGCAACAAGATCCGCTTGAGCCGCAAGGCTGTCTTGCGCGACCAGCGGGAGAAGGCCGGCGCGAAACACGAGCCCGGCCCAACGAACTGAACCCTCCTCCGGGCGGCGAGCCAGCGTCTCCGGCCCGCTGCTCCCGCGCCTTCGGGCTGCTTCTCATTCTGAGCGAAGCGAAGAATCCCGTCCGTGTTCCCCTGGCGACGAACCAGGTTCTTCGTCACGCCGCTTCAGATTCTTCGTCGACCGCCGGGGCGATTTCCTCAGGATGACAATACCGGCCAGCGGATTTTGCTTGACTTTTGGAGCCAAGTGTGGTAGGCTAAAGGTTCCGAATGGGCCGCCTGCGGCTGACATATTGGGCGGGAGAAAGGAGGGGCAGGCTGTGCGGATGGACGGAGAAGGCGGTGAATCCTTGCACTAGTGGACGCGAAAACCACGCCCCTCTATATCCTATCAAAAAAACGAACCTGATAAGTCTTGGTAGCTCAACAAGTTAGTTTTCTCACACAGAAAACAAAGCTGATAAGTTGTTTAGAATCAATAAGTGTTGAAAATCTCAACAAAGCTGATAAGTACTGGATTTTCAATCACTTATCAGCTTCAATAATTGCGTCCCCGCATTTTGCTAGTACCCACGTTTCTTGTCCACAACATTCAGCAAAGGCAAGCCATTGACGTAGCGCCGGACGTTCTCAGTGAACAAGGCCATCTGGCGCTCGAGCGTTCGCGGCGTGTGGCCGGAGGAGTGGCAGGTGATGATGACGTTCCCCGCAGCCCAGAGAGGGTCGTCCGACGGCAGCGGCTCCTTGTACGCCACGTCCAGGCCAGCGCCGGCGATCCAGCCTTCCTTGAGCGCGCGCACCAGCGCCGGTGTATCCACCAGCTTCCCCCGCGAGACGTTGATGAAGTAGGCCGTCCGCTTCATGGCCCGAAAGATGGACTCGTTGAACATGCCCTCGCTGGCCTTGGTGTGTGGGGCAGCGCTCACGAGCACGTCCACTTCCGGGACCATCAGCGGCAGGCACTCGACGGAGTGCAGTTCGGCCACGAAGGCAGGTTTGGGTAAGGGCTTGGGGTCCACCGCGTAGATCTTCATCCCGAAGCCGTAGTGCGCGCGATAGGCAGTTTCCGTGCCGATGCCACCCAAGCCGACGATGCCCATGGTCCAGCCGCTGACGTCGGTCAACCCCTCGAGGGGCTGCCAGACGTGTTCACGGGTCTGGAGCGCGTATCGGTTGATGCCATGGGCCAGGGCCAGCAGCAGCCCGATGGCCGTCTCGGAGATCGCCGGCGCGTAAACGCGCGCCATGTTGGTGAGGACCACGGGGCTCTCCACCAACTCGGGCCCGAGAATCCCTTCCACTCCCGCCGCCGTGTACTGGATCCACCTGAGTTGCCGGGCGGCCTTCAAGTCCTCGGGCGCAAAGTCTCCGTAGATGACGTGGGCGTCAGCTACTTCGCGACGGAACTCGGCTTCCGAGCTGCACAACCGGAGATCGAGGCCGGAGGCCAGCCCGCGGAGTTTTCCTCGATAGGACTCCGGGATCTGCTCCTGCGTCACAATCTTCACGCGGTCGAGCACCGCTCCCTTGCCGGGTTCCGCGATCGGGTAAGATTCGACGGTCACGGGCTCAGGCCCGCCCGCCGAAGCCTGGGCGGAAGAGTCGAGAGCTCCGGGCACGGCAGCCAAGGCCGCGCCTGTTGATCCTGCGGCGACATTCTGGAGAAACCTGCGTCGAGAAACGCTCATGGCACACCTCCGGGTGGAAATGGGAGAGAAGTCTAACACGCGCCGGGGAAGCGGCCAATCGTGGCCCCAGCCGTCCTCGTTCTCGCAAACTGACTCGAGACGTGCTAGCATGCGGTGCTCAGGAAAGTCGTGGGATGGGCTCCTCAGCAGCAGTTGAGGAACGCTGACGTCCCAGCGGGTGGTGTCCTGCTATGCGCCTCTACATGGTGGAGAAGTTGGTGAACGGTGTGATGGTGCTCGATTTGCGCGGGCGCATCACGCTCGGAGAAGAAACGGAAGCCCTGCGCGCCAGAGTGAAGCGGTTGGTGGAGGCCGGGCACCTGCGGATCATCCTGAACCTGGACGAGGTGAACTACATCGACAGTGTCGGCCTCTCGACGCTGGTGGCGAGTTACACGTCGGCACGCTTGCAGGGTGGTGACCTGAAACTCCTGCACCTCACCACGCGCGTCCACGACCTGTTGCAGATCACACGCCTCAGCACCGTCTTTGAAATCTACGACAGTCTTGAGAAAGCGGTCAATTCGTTCCCGGAGTCGCAGTCCTCTTAGGGGCGAGTACCGATGCGGGTGCGGAGGCCGTGGCCTCCCGGCACGCACGGCCGCCCGCCTCCCCCGTCCGATTTAGACCTTTGACAAAGCCCTTCGGTACTGGTAGAGTGCCGCCATTAGCGTAGGAGAGGTTTCTTCGCCGGCCGTCCTGCTTGGGTTTTCGACCTGCCTAGAACGCGCTCCCTTTTACGCACATCGAGGTTTGCTATGCAGGGTACAATCAAGCGAGTCATCCGTGATCGTGGGTTCGGTTTCATTCGATCCTCCGACGGACAAGAGATTTTCTTCCATCGCAGTAGCCTCCAGGATCTCAATTTCGACGGTCTGAAAGAAGGAGAGAACGTCGAGTTTGAAATGGAGCGAGGGGAAAAGGGTCCACGGGCTGTGAGTGTGCGTCCGGGCAAGGCGTAAGCGTCGCGGTCATTCGAGCGCCCCGCCGTTTGTCCATCCCCTTTCCAGCTTGAGTGGGGTCGCGCCGCACTGCGGCCTGGAGAGAAGGCCGGGGTGTGTGGCTTCTCGGCGCCAGATGCGGCGGAGGGATCGTCCAGCTTCCGCATGTGACTTCGTCCTCGGCAGCAAGCCGGGCATTCAGCAACCACTGCTTTGTCCTCTTGTTGACAAACGCCAATGTTGACGATCTGAAGAAAGGCCTGGCAGGCCATGCACAGGTGAGTCTGGCAGGTGGGAGGCCGGAGTGGCCGCGATCCGCGCTGCGAATGGGGTTGCATCGCTGGCCGGTCAGAACTAGAGTCTCCACGGAAAGGGACCAAACGGAAATGCTGGTCGAAAAATCGCAGCGTTCCTGATTAGTCGGGAGGGCCGGATGATGCGCTTGCCTCGGGGAATGTCGTACTGGTGGAAGCTGGTTGTTCTGATGTCCTGTCTGACAGCGTGTGCGCTGCTGGGTGGCTTGGGTCCTGAACCTGCTCCGGACGCACCTTTTGCCGCCCACCGCAATGACGCCTGGAAGATCATCGGACCGGGCGGGGGAGGGGCCCAGTTCAATCCGACGATCAGCCCTCTCCATCCGAAGAAGGTCTTTGTGAACACCGATATGACAGGCGCGTTTGTCTCCGAGGACGGCGGCAACACCTGGCGGATGTTCAACCTTCGGGGCGTAGTGAGATTCTTCGTGTGCGACCCGGTCTCTCCCGATGTTGTCTATGCCAAGACCGTCGGTCTCTGGCGAAGCACCGACGGAGGCAAGACGTGGAACCTGGTGCATCCGGCTCCCGCGAACGTCAGGAAGGTCGCTTCACTGGGGGACCACGCTGAGGACAGAATTCTCACCAAGGACGGCTTGCGCGAGACGATTGAGGCGCTGGCCGTGGACCCTGCCGATTCCCACACCCTCTACGCTGCAATGAGCGATGCCGGGAAATTAGTCCTCAATATTTCCAGCGATTGGGGAGAGACGTGGAAGCAAGCCGGGAGCCTTCCCGAAGGCGCCAACAAGATCTACGTTGATCCCAAGTCACCCCGCGCGAATCGGACTCTGTATGCGGTTGGCGCCAATTCGGTGAGCGTGCGAAGGGCCGGCGAGTGGACGCACTACAAAGGGCCAGAGGGCGTGAGGGCCTTCAATGGCGCCTCTGCGGGCTTTCCAGCAGCCGGTGGCCAGCCGGTAATCTATGCCGTGGCCGGACGCTCCTGGCGCGGCGGCAGCGGCGGAACCGCTGGAATCTACAGGTCCGCTGACGGCGGGGAAACTTGGCAGAGAATTGATGAAGGCCTCCTGGCCATGGGCCCAAAGGAAGCCCCGGCTCCCGAATGGAGAGCGGTCGCAACCTGCCTCACCCAGCCTGATGTGGTCTACGTATCGTACAGACGCCTCCGCCTCGGGGCGTCGCCGGAGGAGTCTTACCTGGGCGTTGCAAAGTCCGTGGACGGTGGCAAAACCTGGAACCTAGTCTGGAAAGATACAGAGAAGCAACCGGGGGCGAACATGCGCGACGCGTGGGTCAACGAGCGATTCGGCCCCGGATGGGGCGAGAATCCCTTCCAGCTCGAGGTAGCCGCCACGAATCCCGACATCTGCTTCGGGACGGACTTCGGCCGGACCATGCGGACCGTTGACGGCGGCAAAACCTGGGAAGGAGTTTACTCAAGAAGAACGCCACAGGGTACTTGGTCAACCACGGGAATCGATGTGACCACCTGCTACTGGATGCATTTCGATCCGTTCGATCCCAACCGCATGTTCATCTCCTACACGGATATCGGGTTGTTCCTGAGCGAAGACGGTGGGCGTAGTTGGATGAGCGCCACGAAGTATGGCGTGCCGCGAGAATGGGTGAACACCACGTATGGACTGGTGTTTGATCCGAAGGTGAAAGGCCGCATGTGGGCAGTGATGAGCGGAATCCACGACTTGCCCCGCCCGAAGATGTGGCGAGGACGCGGCGTGACGCATTACAACGGCGGGGTGGTGACGAGCGAAGACGGTGGCAAAACCTGGACCGTGAGCAACACCGGAATCAACCAAGCGGCGGTCACCCACATCGTTCTCGACCCTGCCAGTGCTGTGGGCCAAAGGACGCTCTACGTCTGCGCCTTTGGCAAAGGGATATACAAGTCTACTGACAACGGTAAGACGTGGACGCTGAAAAACGACGGCATCCAAGGCAAGGAGCCTTTTGCCTGGGCGCTGACCTTGGCCGACGGCGGAACCCTGTACCTCGTGGTGGCGCGACGCAGCGAGGATGGCAGCATCGGGGACGAGAACGATGGGGCGCTCTATCGCTCGACCGACGGCGCCGAGCATTGGATAAAGATTGCCCTCCCCGAGGGCTGCAATGGGCCAACGAGCCTGGCCATTGACACTCACGACCCGAAGCGGCTGATCCTCTCGGCCTGGGGCAGCGTGCACGGCATCGAGGGCGATGTGGACGGAGGCATTTACATTTCCCAGGATTCCGGTAGCACGTGGCGCCAGGTACTGGAGAAGGATCAGCACATCCACGACGTGACCATCGACCTACGAAGTAACACCTACTACGCGTGCGGATTTGGCTCCAGCGCGTACCGCTCGGGGGACCGGGGCGAGACTTGGAGCCGAATCAAGGGGTTCAACTTCAAGTTGGGCCGCCGGATCATTCCGGACCCGTACAATCCGGACAAGGTCTATGTCACGACGTTCGGCGGTAGTGTGTGGTACGGCCCGGCACTCGGTGATCCGAAGGCGCTCGAAGACATCGCCACGCCCATCGTGGCCTATCAATAGATGCCGGGGTCGCGATGTGCCGCATCACGCGCTCGCGGCGGCAGCTGGGGTCGTGGAGTGTGGTTTGCTCCTCAACCATTTCCGGGCCGGCTCTTCCACAAATCGGAACACGAGCACAGCCAGCACTGTGGCCACCACGGCGGCGCCCACCGCCCTGCCGAGTGTGGGGACAACAGGAGGAGGCGCCAGCTTTTCGGGCGTGGACGGTGCTGGCGCATCCGCATAGAGAACCATGCCGACGATCATGGCATGGAGCAGATACAGGCAGTAGCTCGATTCGCCGAGCAGCACCAGCAGTTTGGACTCGAGGAACGAAGTCCAGCTTGGCCGCAGGGCCAGCCCGCAGATGATGGCCGCAAAGGCGGGCGCGAACAGTCCCGTATGCAGGATCGGATAGGCGATATGATCGCTGAAGGCCGTCACGAGCAGCGCCACGGCGGTGCCGCTGAGCACTAGAGGCGTCGCCAGTTTCGGGTGGTGTCCCCCGCGCAGGAACCAACACCCGCATGCCAGGCCCATCACGAATTCCGGCAGACGCACGAGCGGGTTGAACTTGAGGGCGCTCAGCCAGGGAAGGAAATCCTTGCTGGAATCGGCGATGACATGGTCCGGCGCAAGCGCGACATAGGCAAGGGCTGTGGCGAGGGCCATCATCCAGCACCCGAGGCTGATCGTCACCAGACCTCGGTTCGAGATTCGGGAGAAACGGGCCAGCAACGCCGGGAAGAGTACATAGAAGAAGATCTCCACCGAAACCGCCCAGTTCACCCCATTCCATCCCAGCGCTGCCTGGGGCACCCAAGCTTGTAGCATGGCGAGCACCAGCGCTACCGTGAGACCCAGGTGGTTCCTGAACCAGGCAAACTCGGGGACGTTGATCTTCAGCACGACATAGAAGAAGAACGGTGCCGCGATCAGCAGCGAGAAGAGGTAAACGGGATAAAGGCGCGCCAGTCGGGCCCGCCAGAATTGCCGCAGGTCAAGGGGCTTGCCGGCATACGTGTAAACGAGAATGAATCCCGAGAGGATAAAGAAGAACGACAGGGCAACATAGCCGACGCTGGCGAACCTCTGAAACCACAGCGGCGCACGGGTGAGCCCCTTCATGGCCCACAGATGGAACAGGACCACGTGAAAGGCTGCAAAAAAGCGAGCTGAGGTGAGTGCTGCCAGGTGCGGTCGGTTTTTGCTGGGCATCGCGTCTTCTGCCATTCGTGATCCGGCACGTGAAGGAAACGCCCCGACCGGAGGATCGGTGCATCGCTCCGCGCCGTTCCCGTTTCTGCCAGACTACGCCGGTATTGTCAACCTGAGTTGGCCTGCCGCTGGCACTTGGCGCCAGGTCAGGAGTCTGGACTCTTACGATTCGGAGGTGGATTCGCCCCGGAGATGGTGGGCCTCATTCCTGCTCTTGTCTCTTCGCTTCGACTGCGATCCTTTGAAAGACTCCTCTGGCTTTGCGATATCGGCTCCTGGCACCTTTGCGATCTTGAGGGAAGAACTTTGCCCACTCCCCTCCGGACGACGTCTTCCGCAGCAAGTTGTCGATGAAACGAACGAAATATTCGGCGTCGCTCACGCTGGCGCGCACCGGGGCGTTGTTCACGGTGACGAAGATGGCTCCTGTATGACTCTGGTGGCCTTTCGCGTCCATGCGCCGCGCACAAAGCCATCCACTCCGGAGGAAATTCTGGCTTGTCTCCAGCACCAAGGGTGAGTCCGGGGAAGCGGAGCCCTCGCGGCTGGCGACCACGATTCCGTTGCGCACCAACTCAATCCTGCCGGTTAGTTGCCTGGTCGCGAACCAGACCATTCTCACGCGAACCGTCCCCTTTCCGTTCAGACGGACGTCATCGCCAGGCAGCGCCGTCTCGTTCACCCTCAGATCCAAGAACTCATTGTGACCGTTTCGGGAGACGACGGTTCGACCTTCAGCGATGCCTTTGATCCACCGGCGATAGCTCAGTTCCCGATCGCCGACGGCAACGTACGTCAGCAGCGTGCCGAAAGGCTCGAGGTTGTTGCAGGGATAATCCGTTCCCGCCGCGAGGCCCGGCCGAAACCCGCAATTTAGGAGCCGGTAGTAGGCCTGGACGGCGCTATCCCCTCCGTTCACATCCTCCATCAGGAAAGCGGAAGTTCCTAACGCGATTTCCACCGGGTATTCCAGCGGGAGGCAGCAGTCAAGATTCTGCGGGACATCATCTCTGAGATACTGCAGGTGCGCGAATCCGACGATGGCGTTCTGTTTCTTTGCCCAAGCAAAGACCGGATAGGTGTATTCCGCAAAGATTTTCTCCGCGTGTCGCAGGCCGAGGAGAATCAGGTGGCCTCCAATGGCCTTCTGCTCGAACGTTACCCCTGCCGGGTCGTAGTGCCACTCCGCGTCCCAATGCACGATGCGCTGGGAAGTTGATACAGGATGGTCTTCACCATTGACCAGAATGAGATCTTTTTCCGCCTGCTTCACTTCGCCATTGCCCATGTCACCCAGCACGGAGATGACCGCCAGGTTCTGCGCCTTCATCCCCGCCAGAAGTTCCTCCGGGGTGAGCATCTCTTTCGCGTCGGAACGGGCGCAGAGGATGCCGCGATGGACGTGCGGATCGCCCGCAAACCACCCGGGCGGTTCGGGCACATAGGATTCGCCTACGCCGCGGTCACCACCGGCTGGCCTCGGTTTGTCGCTGCTGCTGTGATTCCCGCTCGGACCGCCCTTCAGGCAGGTCGCCACATAGAAAGTAAGAAGCGGCATGGCAAGCGCCGCAATGGCGATGACGAACGTGCGCCTCAAGGCAGCGGCTCCTTTGCTGGGCAGTAGCCCCATTGTATGTCTGCTGACTCCTGGCTCTTATCTTCCGCTGCCCGCGCGTTGCTGCTGGATGTATTTGCCGATGGTCTCAACCGTATCGATCCACAATCCGCTGGAAGGGTCGCGCGCGTACTTGCAGAGGGCCTCGAGTGCCGAGGCGTCTGTGGTTTGGAACGCCGGCGCGCCGATCTCGTGGCCCACCAGAATCAGCCACCTTCCTTCTTCGCTTGCCTGGGTAACCAGCTTCTTGATCTGCTCGTAATCCATACTGTCAAACCCCATGCCCGTGGCCTGTGCCAGGTCACACAACGCAGGGTCGTTTGCCGCTTCGTCGAGGTACCCCCGCCCCACGATGAATCGCTCTGCCACGAGCGGAACGTAGCTTCTCACCTCGCGCCCCCTCCCCACGAACTTCTGCCCGCACGGATAGGCAAAGGTTACGGGCTTGACCCCGAGCAGCCGCTGAATGTCCGCATTCGCGTCGTCCAACTCCCGCTCCATCCTCCGCAGGGTGTATCCTTCCAGCGCATTCTGCAGAGAAAATGCGTAGTTGCCCGTGCAGGGATGCGATTTCGTATGGTTGCCGATCTCATGACCGCTCGCCACGGCTTTCTTCCAGCCCTCCAGGCGTTTTTCCAGGTTGCCAGGCGATACGTAGAAAGTAGCCTTGACCCCGTACTTGTCCAACAGCGCCAAGCCTGTGTCAATCTGGCTGAGGCGTGCATCGTCAAAAGTAAGGCTGACCGCTGCCCGCTTGCCACTCGGCCACCGAAAGGGTTTCCCCCCTTCTTCGGTGTTCGCTTGAGACCCATACTGCCCTGATGTCCCGGCGCAGATGAACAGCGCACAACACAGCCCGGAGACAAGCATCAAAGGCCAGCCTTTTCGTGACATACCTATTCGCGCTCCTCTCGCAGGCCGTTACCTGCCTGTGGGTTCGCAACTTGTGTTGGCCAGTCCGCTTCCAGGCAATCTCGGCTACAAGGACCATCCCTGTCGGGATTCCGGATGGATGTATTGCTGCGCCGAAGCCTCATTGACTACTTTCAGATTGGCTCGATCCCAGATCATTTTCTTTCCCGTCCTTGCCGCGACGTTGCCCAGCAGGAGGCCCTCAGTGACCACGCCTGAGAACTCGAAGTTCGCGCCGGGCTTGGTCTTGCTCCCCTTGCAGGCGTCGAGCCATTCCCGTTCGTTGCCAGGTGACCGCGGCAGTGTCTTCGGCGGCTGCTGGTAGGCCTTCATCTTTGCTTCCGGAATCAGCTTCGGATTGCGGCCATTGAATCCACACAGGATCGTCCCCTTGTCCCCGATGAACAGCAATCCTTCTCCTTCTTCACCACCCCACGGCCGCGCCTCTTCCACTTCCTCCGGACGGGGAGGCGTCAAGCCACCGTCGTACCAGGTCAGTCTCACGGGTGGCATGTCGCCGCGGGCCGGGAAGTTGAGATGGACGATGGAGGCTTGGGGATAAGTCTCGGTGTAGCGTTCCGTGGAACTGGCCTCCGCGCTGGTGGGCGCCTCCAGCTTCAACACGCGGAAAATGGTATCAAAACTGTAGCAGCCCATGTCGCCGAGCGCGCCCGAACCGAAGTCGTACCAGCCGCGCCAGACGAACGGCAGATAGGCACGGTTGAAGGGGCGCTCCGGCGCGGGACCCAACCACAAGTCCCAGTCCAGTCCTTCGGGGACCGGATGCGTTTCCTGGGGGCGGTCGAGGCCCTGGGGCCAGAAAGGACGGCTGGACCAGTTGATGACTTGACGCACCGGCCCGATAGCCCCGTCCCAGATCCATTCGCATAGCAGGCGGGTGGCTTCGGAGGCTTGGTTGCCAACGGCAACCTGGGTGGCCACACCCGTCTCGCGCGCGACTTCGGCCATCCGCCGCGCCTCATAAATGGTGTGGGTCATGGGCTTCTGGCAGAAGACGTGTTTGCCCTTCTTCATCGCCGCTACCGACACCGCGGCGTGCAGGTTGTCCGTGGAGCACACGACGACCGCGTCAACGTCTTTCTGCTTTTCCAGCAACTCGCGGAAGTCACTGTAGGCCGTGCAGCCGTGGTACTCGCCGGACTGCTTCTGACTGCCGTAGTAGCCGTCCACGATTTTCTGGCAGGGCTCGCGTCCCGCCACGCCGCCGGTGGCCTGCATGGAATGGGTCAACTGAATCGGCTGGTTGGGACTGAGCCAGTCCCAGCCTGAATTGACGTTGAGCAGCCGACGCACCGAATCCCGGAACTCGCTCTCGCCCCATTGCGGATAATCGCCGCTGCTCTTGTTGGGGTCGCAGACCGCGACGGCTTGCACGTCGGGTTCCCGCAAGAAGCCCAGCATCACGCGCAAACCCTGCGAGCCCACCCCGATGAAGGCGACGTTGATCTTCTCGCTGGGAGGAACATATCCTGCTCCGCCGAGCACGTGACGCGGAACGATGGTAAGGCCAGCCACCGTCGTGGCGGCGCGGCCCAAGAACTTGCGCCGCGAGAAGCGGCTCTTCAGAAGACCGTCAGAATGATCCTGTTTCTCCATTTCGCAACCTCATCAGCTAGATTGATATGCTTTGAGTTAGAAGGTCAATGACGTGTTGCACCGCTCCATAAGGGTCAGGGCCTCCTGACTCGATGGAGTAGATTCCGCGGAAGCCCGCCTGCTTCGAAAGCTGGACGCAACGCGCCACGAATTGCGCGTCGTCGCCCTGTTCCCTCCGGCGCGAGGCCTTGGCATGGCAGACCGTGCGGGCATAAGGAAACAGCAATAGAAGGCCACGCTCGCGAGTTTCCTGGTTCGGGAAGTTGCCGAAGTCTGGGAGGGCGCCGAAAAACTTGCTGTCCACTTCGCTAAAGATGCGGACCAGTTCTTCCGGGTGTTCCGAGCCCACTCCGCCGTGGTTCTCGACGACGACCGCCACTCTTTGGGAAGCTCCGTAGGTCGCAAGTTTCCGGTAGGCGGATACGGTCGGGGAGAGGTCCGCCGAATTGATCTTGCCGGGATCGCAGCGGACCGAGTCGGCTCCGAGCTGGTGGGCAATGTCGATCCACTTCGAACAAGCCTCGACGATTCGGTCGCGTAGTTTCGGGTCCGGATCGGAAAGGCCGCCCCCCAACTCAAGTTCATCGATATCGACGCAGATATTCGTCAGGTGAGAGTGGGCCCGCGCCAATCGGGTTTTCATATCCTGGAGGTACGAAGGGCTGGTCGCGCCGAAATGTGGAGCCACGAACTCCACTTGATGAACCTGATAACGTTCTGCGATCATTTCGGGAACATCGAGCAACTCGAGGGGCTTGGCGGGCGTCGGCGCGTTGTCATCGCGGGTGGAGGGAAAGAGGTTGTG
This sequence comes from Terriglobia bacterium, assembly GCA_050014795.1. Taxonomy (GTDB): domain Bacteria; phylum Acidobacteriota; class Terriglobia; order UBA7540; family UBA7540; genus JALHUF01. Next base: position 29,725 of record JBEKCQ010000007.1, read on the forward strand.
AAGACTCCAGGTGGAAACACCGATGCGAGCGCGCGGCGAAGGGTTTTCCCCTTTCAGCAGACCTCGCGCCAGGAGGCTTCCCCCTACTCCTGCCGTCAGCGTTCTTGCGGATTTTTCCATGAAGTGCCGTCGATTCATAAGCCCCTCCTCGAACCTTTCGCTGGGAACTCGCTAGGTCAAGAGGACAGCGCATCGGAATCCCAGAATACGTCGTGGTGCCGAACGTGGCGAACCCTCCAAACAAGCCCAGCAATCTCTCCACAGTAGCAGGGCGCACGCCCCTGATATCACTGCGTACTGGGGACGTCAAGCGCCATTGTGCGATTGACTGTTGTGGAAGAGCCTCCCGCACTCTCCTGCCCTGCGCGAAATCTTGTCGTCCTATGTCTCCGCTGTCCATCTTCACAGAGCGGCCTTCTCGGGTTGATTGGGCCCCGGCCGTTTATGCCCAGGGAGCTCTACACAATCACGAACGGGCGCACCGTGCAGCCGGAAACTTAACCGCCCCCCGGGAGAGTTCCTCGGGGCGGGCCAAAATGGGCTAAACTAGCACACCTGTTGGCACAACTACTGCGGGCAGATCGTAGCAGCCCGAAAGGAGAGGAGAATGTCAGACATCATAGGTTCGCTGAATCGCAGGGATTTCATGAAGAGCGTGGCCGGCGCAGGTGCGACGTTGGGGCTGGCAGGCAAGGCGCTCGCCGCCCAACCGGCGAAAGCCGCGGGCGGGCCAGTGCCAGGCGCGAATGACCGGATCAACGTCGGCTTAATCGGGATCGGCGGTCGTGGCAGCAGCTTGGCGCACGAGTTCTCCGGGATCGGCAAGAAGACAGGCAAATGCCAGATCGTGGCCGTCTGTGACGTGTGGCAGAAGCGCGTCACCCAAGGCAAGCAACTCTTCACGTGCGACGGGTATCTCGACTATCGCGAAGTCCTCAACCGCAGTGACGTCGATGCCGTCGTGATCGCCACTCCGGACCACTGGCACGCGCGGATCGCGCTGGAGGCGATGAATCGTGGCAAGGATGTGTACCTCGAGAAGCCGATGACGCATACCATCGAGGAGGCCAAACAACTGGTGGACAAAGTTCGGGCAGCGAAACGCGTGCTCCAGGTCGGTTCCCAGACGACCTCGGCGGACCAGTGGCACAAAGCGAGAAAGGTCATCGCTGACGGCAGGATCGGCCAGATGATCATGAGCCAGGGCTCGTATCACCGTAACTCCAAGGAAGGCGAATGGAACTGGCCGATCGACGAGCAAGCCGGCCCCGAGGGCAAAGGGGACAACTACATCGACTGGAAGATGTGGCTCGGATCCGCGCCGCAACGCCCGTGGGATTCGGATCGCTACTTCCGCTTCCGCAAGTATTGGGATTACTCCGGCGGTACCGCCACCGACCTCTTCTACCACGTGGCGGCGCCCCTGAACATCTGCTGGAGCGAGCCGCAATTCCCCTATAAGGTGATGGCGGGGGGCGGCAACTACGTCTTCAAGGACGGCCGCGACGTTCCCGACACCTTCCACCTCATCGGCGAGTACGCCCAGGGGCACTCCGTCGTGCTCACTTCCTCGATGGCCAACTCTCAGCACATTCCCGGGTTGATTCGCGGGCACGAGGGAACGCTCATCATGGTTGAGCACGGCGAGTTCGAAGGCACAACCCCTTACATCATGGTGCGGCCGGAGAAGGAGGTCGTCAGCGACGACTACAAGGCAAAGTGGGGTGTAGAAGAGACCAAAATCCCCGTGGTGCAGCCGGAAGGGGATGGGGATCCGACCTACATCCACATCACGAACTTCCTTGACTGCGTGCGCTCGCGCCAAAAACCGACGCTGGACGTCGAAACTGGCGCCCGAGCGCAGGTACTGATCTCCATGTCGGTGCAATCCTACCGCGAGGGCCGCGTGCTCTACTTCGACGCGGAGAATTGGAAGGTGGTTCCGCAGCCACCCGGAGCGCCGCCGGCCTGAACTCAGGCAGGAGTACGCTTCTCATCCGGCAAGTGTAAGGCGATCGAGGCCACGCGACCGCTTTCCACCGGCTTCGTCTCCTCAGGCCCTAGAGGGTCCAGGACGGTCTGGGACAGCTTGCGGTCCGCGGACAGGCGTACGCCTCGATGCCAAGTGCGAAGGAGACCCGCTTCCCCCACTCGACTCATTCCGCCCGGTACAGTAACCGGGAATCGAGGTGTTCAACATGGGTGCTAGGACGGCAACAGTTCCTGGGAAGTCTCACGCTGCGAAGGGAAGGAGAGCAGATGTAAACCCGAGTGACATTCCGGTTGGGGTTGTCGGGCTAGGCTTGATGGGCAGGAGCATTGCGGCTTGCCTCCTGGCTGCGGGCCATCCTGTGGCGGGAGTGGAGATCGATCCCGCCAAGCGCCGCAGCGTCAAGCGCCATGTGGTGTCGCTTCTCAGGGAAATGAAGAGTGAGGGATTGTTGAAAGCCGATCCCTCGGAGGTCATCAACCACTTCAGCGTTTCGGACGACTTCTCGGCTTTGACGACCAGCGAAGTTGTCGTCGAATCCATCATTGAGAATATCGCGGCCAAGAGACGGGTCATTCGGAAGGTGGAAGAGGTGGTGTCGGCCACGGCCATACTGGGTAGCAACACCTCGGCGATTCCGGTGACCCAACTCCAAGAAGGCGCACTTCATCCGGAACGGATTTTGGGTATTCACTGGGCCGAACCTGCCCACGTGACGCGTTTCATGGAAATCATCTGCGGCCAGCACACCGAGGCACGCTGCGCGGAACGAGTGTTAACTTTGGCTCGCGGGTGGGGGAAGGAACCATCGCTCTTGCGGCGAGACATCCGCGGATTCATTACCAACCGTATCATGTACGCGATGCTGCGTGAGGCGTTCTACCTGGTCGAGTCCGGTTATGCCACGATCGCCGACGTGGACCGCTCCCTCCGCAATGACTTGGGATACTGGATCACGTTTGCGGGGCCGTTTCGTTACATGGACCTGACCGGCGTGCCCGCCTATGCAGAAGTGATGCGTGATCTGTTTCCTGACCTCAGCCGTAGCACCAGGGTGCCACCCCTTATCAGTGACCTCGTGAAGTCCGGCGCGCGAGGCGTTTCAAACTCCAGGGGCTTCTATCGTTACACCAGAGCGCAGGCCAAACGCTGGGGAAAACTGTTTCTGAAGTTCAGTTACGAGATCCGTGCTCTGGCCCAGCGATATCCGGAAGATGTGGGAGACGGGCCGGAGTCTTCATCCAAGTAGTCCCGGCCAGTCCGGACCCCGGAAGAACTGTTGCTGAATCCGGCGGTGAGGCAAGTCGATGCGGTCCTGGTTCTTTCTCTTCAGCTGCAACCTGATGTGGGCCCTGCAGTTCACCTGTGTCAAGTTGGTACAGGATCAGGTCGGCTCGCTCTTTACGGTCTGGGGCCCCATGACTCTGGCCACGCTGATGCTCTACCCGCTGATTCGTTGGGAGGCCAGGAGTGACAGGCGCCCCCCGCGGAAGAGAAGCGACATCCTTATTTTCTTTCTCCTGGCTTCGCTGGGTGTATTCCCCGGGCAAGTCCTGATTACCTGGGGCACGCGAATGTCGCTGGCCAGTAATGCCGCTTTGCTGATGCTAACCCTTCCCGTCTCCACAGCCATTCTCGCCTTTATTTTTTTGGGCGAAAGAATGACCCGCATGAGGTGGATGAGTTTTGGCCTGGCGATCCTCGGAGTGATCCTTTGTTCCGACATTCGTGTCCGCAGCCTCGACTTCAGTGCCGGCTATCTTTTCGGCAACGCGCTCGTTTTGTTCGGCACGCTGGGCAGCGCGTTCTACAACTCCTACGGCAAGAAGATGCTGGAGCGCTACTCGCCGATGGAGATGCTCTTTCTCACTTACGTGGCCATGTTCGTCATCATGACGCCGCTGGTTCTGGTCAAGGAGAGAGAAGCCTTCGGTCACCTCCTCGAGTTCACGCCGCGCACCTGGATCGGACTCGCGCTGCTCACCTTCTTTCACAACTATTTGTCGATGGTGCTGTTTCTCAAGGCACTGAAGCGACTCGACGCGATCCAGGCAGCGCTCTCCAACTACCTCATCACCTTTTTCGGTTTGCCCATTGCCGTTCTTTGGCTCGGCGAGCGACTGAAACCGCTGGCTAGCCTGGGTGGCATTTTGGTGCTGGGGAGCACGTTGCTGATCACCCTCAGGGATCAGCAGCGACCCTCACTACGCCAAGCCGTGGTGCGCAGAGACACGTGACGCCAAGGACAACGAATGATAGTCATTGATTCCCATCTCGATCTGGCATGGAACGCCCTGAGCTGGAACCGCGATCTTACTTTGACAGTTCCTGAAATCCGCCGTCAGGAATCGGGAATGAAGGAAGCACACCGCGGCACAAACACGGTGGCTTTCCCCGAGATGCGGAAAGGCGAGGTGGCAATCTGCCTGGCGACGCTTCTGGCCCGCGCCAGCGGGTTGGGCGAAGACAAGGTGGATTACCGCAACCAGGAAATCGCCTGTGCCATGGCCCGCGGCCAGCTCGCCTACTACCGCATTCTGGGGAGCCAGGGGCAACTCCGCATGCTGAAGGACTGGCAGGATGTGGAGGCGCACCTGCGTGCTTGGACGACACCCGACACGTGTTCCGCGCCACTGGGTTTCATTCTAAGCATGGAGGGCGCGGATCCCATCCTCTCGCCGCACCAAGTTGTCGAGTGGTGGAACGACGGGTTGCGAGTTGTCGGCCTCGCGCACTACGGGCGTAGTGCCTACGCGCACGGCACGGGAGCTTCGGGTGGCCTCACCAGCCTGGGAGTGAAACTGTTGGCAGCGATGGATGAGGTAGGAATGGTTCTGGATGTCACCCATTTGGCGGACGAGAGTTTTTGGCAGGCGGTGGAACAATTCAAAGGTTCTGTCCTGGCCAGTCACAATAACTGTCGCGCCTTGGTTCCCGGTGAGCGTCAATTCGCTGACGAGCAGATCCGCTACCTCATCGAGCGCGACTCGGTCATCGGCGTCGCGCTCGACGCTTGGATGCTTCATCCTGCCTACGTTCTGGGCGAGACCCCGAATGTTCTAGTCAGCCTCGAAGCCGCGGTCGATCATATCGATCACATCTGCCAACTGGCGGGAGACGCTCGCCACGCCGCCATCGGGAGCGATCTTGACGGCGGCTATGGTACTGAACAGTGTCCTCACGACTTGGATACGATTGCCGATTTGCAGAAGCTCCCCGGCCTGCTTCGCAAGCGAGGTTACGCGGGGGCTGACATCGAGGCTGTGATGCACGGCAACTGGCTCCGGTTCTTTCAGAGAGCTTGGGGAAGTCGATAGGACTTTTGACGAAAGGGACGGCAGGCAGCGAAGGCGACCGACCGTCGCTTGGAAGAGGCGCGGAAGGTACCTCGACCGGCGGATGTTGCCACACGAGCGGAAGTCGCCGTCTAACTTGTCGAAGAGAATGGCAGGCGTGGAGGGACTCGAACCCCCGACCCTCGGATTAGAAATCCGATGCTCTATCCTACTGAGCTACACGCCCACAAGCACTTACGGGTGCCACTTCCCCGAGTGTAGCGGAAGCTGTAGCAGGTAGCTGTCGTTTCTGCCTCTCGGGGAGACTCTTTGATGCCGTCGCGTTCATTGCCTGCAGCCCATCCACGGCACGCTCCAAGGCTTCCGGCGTGGGATGAACGTAGCGCTGACTAACCGTCACGCTGGAGTGCCCCATGAGTCGCATGATCGTGAACGCATCGGCCCCACTCTCGCCCAAACGAGTCCCATAAGTGTGCCTCAAGGAATATATCACGAAATCCTCGGGCAGCCGAAGCAGCTCACGGACCTTCTTGTGAAGGTGGTCCATTGATTGGACGCGGTAGGGTCTGCCTGTCTCGGAAGGGAAGACGTAAACGGGGTCCGTGCCTAGGGCTCTCTCTGCGAGCATCGCCTCGGCTCTATTGGTAAGTGGGATGTTGCGCCGGGCGTTCTTCGACTTGCCGCCTGGAATGTGGATATAGCCAAACCGGGCGCCGTTCGCTGGCTGCAAATGGACGTGACGCCACTCCAAGGTCAAGGCCTCGCCGATTCTGAGGCCAGTATCGGCTGCCAGTAGGGCAATGTCCCGCAAGGGTTGTGGGGCTGCCGCCAAGTACAGGCTCTCTTGCGCGTGGCTCAGCACAAACTCTCGATTTCTCTCGCCGGGCAGCAGACGCACTCTCGGTACGCGGTCGATCACGCGCCACTCATAGGCCAAACGCAGTGCTCGCCGAAGCGTTGCCAGCTCCCTGTTAATTGTGCCCGGAGCCAGTTCGTCATTGCCACGGCCTTTGTTCCTGCTGCGTTGCTGGACATAGCTCTCAATCAGACCCTCGTCGATCCGGTCCAGTCGGGCGGAGGCGAGCGGGTCATATTCCAGCAACCGCGTCAACTTCTCCGCGTAGAAGGCGATGGTGCGGGGCTTCTCCGCACAACGCACCTCAATGGCGTCGATGAACCGTTGCGCGAACTCTTTAAGCGCCGGGACTGGCCTGCGCTCCACGATCCCGACCTCACCCTTGGCGAGCGCCGTGCGGTACGCCGCTTCCATCTGCCGGGCCACGCGGGGATTACCTTGGCGCGTGCTGCGTTGAATGTGCTCTCTATTCCACCAGAAGTGAAACCAATACATCCTACCCCGCTTGAAAATCGCCATCTTATTCGCCTCTCTTCCCTATGAACTTCTTAGCCTTGTGGCGCGATGAAGCTTTACGCTGCTTGCGCCACTTTTTGCCGTGCTTATTCCACCAGTCAAGGTTGCGTTCCCGCTTGGTCTCCCCAGAGCATTTGGTCGAACAGTAACGCTGGACTGGCTTGTCCGCAATGAAACGCCGGGAGCAACGGACGCAGGTTTTGGCCCGCCAGCCTTCGCGGAAGAGGATATAAACCGCCCGCTGGAAGTCGTTGGAGGGCGAATAGATGAAGCTGCCGGTTTTCCAGTCAGCGAGTATCGGGCTGCTGGCGACCTCGGCGAATTCATGAGCGGCAAAGATTGCTTGTAGCGCATCTTCACGTTCAGCGTATCTGTAGCCTGTCTCTAAGCCCATTAATATCTCGAAATTCTCGCCCGTCGCAATGTCGTATGGGCCGGGCTCGGGCGGTTGCCATCCGAAACGAAGACAATCCCTATAGAACAAGACCAGCCTGTGGCAGACCGGCTCCCAAGCAATGTGTCTCACCCATCTCTTTTTCTTTCCCTCCGCCGTGATCCCCAAGTCCGCAGAGCAGGGTTCGGCCAGCGGTGTCTCGCTGAATTCTCGGCGAGGTCTTATCGTAACGGGGAAGAAGGTTGGGCTTTGCCTTCCGAACGCCAGGAATTCTTCAAGGCTATCGCCCAAATTCGCAAACGCCTCAAGCGCACCTAAGAGTAACAGGCGAACCGCGGAGATGGTGGGTGGCGGTGCGGCAATAGGCGCCTTGATCGGGGCGATTGTCGGCCGTGGAATGGGTGCGGTAATTGGCGCGGGTGTCGGCGCAGCCGCTGGAGCCGGGACTCAAGTCCTGACCAAAGGTAGAGAGGGGCGGGTTCCTGCGGAAACGATCCTGAACTTTAAACTCGACAAGGATCTGCGTTTGGAACCGGCGCTTTAGCAGACCCCAGCAGCATGTATAGCATCGTTCGTTCAGATCGGAAGGCACATATGCACATTCTCTGGTGGGTCTTTGTTGGGCTGATTGCAGGCTGGGCAATCGGGAAAATCATCAGGGGTCCCGGAGACGGAATCCTCAGGGACACCGTGATCGGCAGTGCAGGATCCCTGACAGGAGGGTTCATCATGGGGTCGGTGGGCGCTATGCCGGCGGGGCAAGTTAGTCTCAGAGGGGCTGAAGATGCACAGCACCAGCTGCCCGTTAGCCTCTATGCGCGAGAGTAGGTTTAGGAGTTCGCCACGAAGCGGGTGGCCTGCATGGTACGCACGCATCTGGACTCTTATTGCCACAGCAAGCAGCCTGATCTTCTCCTTCAGCGCGCGGACCTCGGCGGTTAGCTCAGCCAGACTCTCATGGTCTACGGTTCCCCTGAGGAGGCGGCAGACCGTGGACGGCGCACATCCGATTTCGCGGGCAAATCCTACGCACCCCCAGCCCCTGGGCCCGCAAAGTGCGAATCTGACCTTCTATCCTCAAGTTTGTTTGCCTCGGCATCATTTCCTCCTCCCGTGTCATTCCCGGCTTTCAGCTGCTCCGGTTGGCTTTCCCCAGGTCGCGGGGGCCTTCCGGGTGCCCGGCCAAGGGTCAAAACTCGCTGATAGCGAGGGATTCCCAAAACTCCACCTCGCCAGGCACGGAGAAACGGCCTGGAGCATCTCCGGCCAGCACACCGGCCGGGTCGACGTTCCCCTCACGGATCAGGGCGAACGAAACGCGCGAAGCTTGGGAGCGCGACTGAAGGGCTTGAGCTTTGTAAAGGTGCTTACGAGCCCGCTCCAGCGCGCGAAACGTACCAGTGACTTGGCGGGCTTTGGCAGCGTCGCGACCATTGATCCGGATTTGGTGGAGTGGAACTACGGTCAGTATGAAGACCAGAGCACTGTCGAAATTCGCCAAGAACGCCCGAACTGGAATCTCTTTCGCGACGGCTGCCCGGCGGGCGAGACTTTGGATGATGTCAGCGCTCGATCCGACCGGGTGATTGGGCACATTCGGGCGTGTGCCGGTGATGCCCTCATCTTCGCGCATCAGGATTTACTGCGCATCCTGGCCGTCCGGTGGCTGAGGCTCCCCGCCATCGAAGCGCAGCATTTTGTGCTCACGACCGCCTCGCTGAGTATCTTGGGTTACGACCATGGGCTGGACCAGCCGGTCATCCGCCTCTGGAACGATGACCGACACATGGCAACTGACGCGCCCCGGGTTTTTTGATCCACTTGGAGAGTTAATTTCCGGCAGAATCCAGGAGCCGAAGAGGAGGTTCTGCCGTGAAGAGGAAGCGGTTTTCTGTGGAGCAGATTGTGGCGGTGCTGAAGCAGGCGGAAATGGGGGTTCCCGTGTGACGTGGGAACAGATTCTTTGAGCGATCCAGTCTTGGCTGGTGAGGTGGACCGCCTACCGCACTTGCTGCGGAACGAAATTTGATCGAGTAATACTCGACTCTACATAACAGAGTAATACTAGCGCCGCTCGGTATCCACCTCGACCTGACCGGTCAGCTTCCGGCGCACGATGGCCCAACTCATCCCGATAGCCAGGAGCAGACTGAGCGCCACAAGTCCCAGGTGCGAAAAGGCCGTCGCGCTGTGCGGTTGGAAGACGCCCCCCTTGGCGATGAGCAGCCAGACGAGAGCGCCGAATATGCCCGCGATCAGGATCGCGCCGCCGAGTCCAAGCGACCGCCTCGTCGCCTGGATCACCACAACCCAGCCCGCGAGCAGGAGTAGAGCCACCAGAACCTTCACCGGTCCGATCGCCGGCGCGCCCGAGAAAAAGGGCGCGATGGCCCAGTGATAGAACGACAGGCCCGACGGGTTCCAGGTCCCGTAGACCAGAACGAAGGGGAGCACGATTCGGCCGATGAGGCCGAGGGGGCTGAAGCGTTCACGTTCCATGGGGCGCAAGTGAATTCTCCTTGTATATCCCCAACAACGGAGGTTGGATGCCGGGCCGCCTTCGCCGCCGGGGTTGCTTGAAGCCAGGGCAGCCGCGCTCGGCGTCGCCCAGCGTGCGGGGGCCCAGCAACCCACCACCGCGATCCCGTCCGCCGCGCCGATCAGCAGTTAGCGCGGCCCTGCGCTGACCTTCCTGAGAGGACGCATCTTGGGGGGTGGCCCACCAGGGTTCCGGAGCAACTTTTTCGTCGCTCGCAAAAAGGGGCGTCCATTTCACAACCGCCAGTCCAATCATGTCGATTCCAAGTGGCCGCGGAGCAGGAGGAAACGATCAAGTCCCTCCCGGTCGGATGAGGCCAGGCTTCTCCCCTCTTATGGCAGCTTCCGTCCTTTAGCTCCAGTTAGCGGTGGTCGTGGTCTCGATCGCGGTCACGGCCGCAGCGCTCCCTCGCTCTTTCGAGTTCGTAACGCCGTTTCTGCGCCTGCCGGCTCTGCTCGCCGTGGCGCTCAATCGCGCGTCTTAACTTTGCTTCGGCCTTGTGGATGCGTTCACGGCACTCGTCGTTCCGATCGCGTGCCACAATGGGCGCCACGCTGCCCACCAGCAAGAACGCTCCAAACACTGCCGCGAGCAGAGTAGTCTTCCCACGCTCTACCCCAAGCAACATGGTTTCCTCCCCAGCAACTACGACTACCTCGGGATCTCCAATCATTTTGAAGTCCCGAGTCTTTGAAGAAGCTAACAGGTCGACCTTGAGCTGTCTGTTCAAAAAGGAACACAGGAGTCGCAGCCTCGATTTGGCACATTCTAGAGCAGGCTTTCGTTCCTGTGGGCCTCGCGGGTGGTGGCCAGTCAATTCATCGGAACCTGTCCCGAGTTGTCGGGATGCACTCGCACCGAACGTTTCCAGGCATCACAACACGATGTCTGGTGCTACGAAGGGGGCGGTTCAATTCGGCTCGCCCTACGCGGTAGTTCCCCTTCAACAGCACGGTGAGCAATTTAGACCAATCGTAGGAGCAATATTGGCCTGACACGAAACTGACCCCGGCGTATAAACAGCGTGCCCCGAGTTGCCAGCCAGGATCTGGTGGGAGGCGGACGGCAACAGAAGAAACTGGTTATGTCTCTCATCCTGCTTGTTGTGCTCCTCGTGGGTTCTCTTTATGGCCTATATCCCATGGAGCGACCGAATTACAAAGGAGGTGTGCCGTGAAGGTTAGTATCTTGAACCGGATGCTGGTGGCGGCTGTTATCAGCGCGGTGTCGTTGGTGGGGATGAGCATACCGACCAACGCCCAGCAACAACCGCAGCAAGACCAGAAACAGCAAAAAAAGCAGAAAAAGGAGCAACCGCAGGCGCAGCAACAACAGCAGCAGGTCCAAAACAAACAGCAGCAACCGCGGGTGCAGCAGCAAAACCAGCAAAAGCAGCAGGCCCAGCAGCAACAGCAGCAGCTAGACCAAAATAGACAGCAACAACAGCGCGTCCAGCAGCAACAGCGCGCCCAGCAGGCACAGCAACAGGTAGACCAAAATAGACAGCAACAACAGCGCGTCCAGCAGCAACAGCGCGCCCAGCAGGCACAGCAACAGGTAGACCAAAATAGACAGCAACAACAGCGCGTCCAGCAACAACAGCGCGCAGCAACAACAGCGCGTCCAGCAACAACAGCGCGCCCAGCAGCAACAGCAACAGGTAGACCAAAATAGACAGCAACAACAGCGCGCCCAGCAGGAACAGCAGCGGCTGGACCAAAATAGACAGCAGCAACAGCGCGCCCAGCAGGGACAGCAGCGGCTAGACCAAAACAGACAGCAACAACAGCGCGCCGCCCAGCAGCGACAATGGCAGCGGGACCAGGATTGGCAACAGCGCGTCCAGCAACAACGGCAGCAAGACCAAAATCAGCAGCAAGAGCGCCTCTCACAACAGCGTCAGCAGGAGCTTGTTAGGGAGCATCAGCAGCGTCTGACGCAGTACCGTCAGAATCTAGATCAGCGGCAGCGTGTCGGGCAGCAGCGTACAGCAGCGCTTCAGCGACAAGGGCGGATGGCGCAGTACCGTTATCAGCAGCAGTATTCGGAGAACCTACGTCAGCAGCAAATGCGCCTCCAGGACGACCGCCACGATTACAACAACGATCCATACTTCTACACGGCTCCGAACTATCGTTACTACCGGGGCGGCCGCTACTACGAGACGAATCAATACGGCGCCAATTTGCTTCGGGAGGCCGTGAACTACGGTTATGAGCAAGGCTTCCTCGCCGGACAGGCAGACCGGGAGGATCGCTGGCGTTCCAACTACCAAGACTCGTATGCCTATCAGGACGCGAACTACGGCTATGGTGGTTATTATGTACCCCAGGGCGAATACAACTACTACTTTCGCCAGGGTTTCCGTCGCGGCTATCAAGATGGCTACTACGGCCGCTATCAATATGGTCGCTATGCGGGCGGCAGGTACACAATCCTGGGCGCCATTGTGGGGTCAATCCTCGACATGCAGGCGCTTCGCTAGGTGCTGAGACGGTCGTGTCCAAAACAAGCGCCCGGCTCCGAGGCGGTGATGTTTCGCGCCGATGCCGCCTTCGCCAAGCCGGAGATTTACGAGGCTCTGGAGGAGCGGGGGTGAAGTGCGCCATCCGGCTTACGGCCAACGACAGCCTGGAGCGGGACATCGCGGAGCTGTTGAGGCGGCCGGTCGACCGGCCGCGTCACAGGAGAATGCGCTCCGGGTGTTTGGGAGCCTGAGTTGTTAAGACTTGGCGGGAATTCCGGGAAACCCGGTATCGCCAAGAGAAAAACTATTGGAGGTCACTCTCTTATGGACAAAGCACTGAAAGAGACAATGAGTTGGATGACCCTGCTGGTCGGGGTTGCGCTTCTGACCACAGCATTGCCGCAGCGAGCGGCTGCGCAGGATGATGATCCTCCTGGCCGAGTGGCCCGACTGGGGTATATACAGGGCTCGGTTTCATTCCAGCCCGCGGGCGAATCGGACTGGGTACAGGCGGTTCCGAACCGGCCGATGACGACCGGCGACAAGCTCTGGGCGGATCAGGACTCGCGAGCCGAAGTGGAACTAGGGTCTGCCGTGATCCGTTTGGCAGCCAACACCGGCTTCTCGTTTCTCAACCTGGACGATCGCACGATGCAGATCCAGCTCACATCAGGTTCGCTCAATATTAGTGTGCGGCGGCTGAACCGCGACGATGTTTTCGAAGTGGACACGCCCAACCAAGCATTTTCGGTTTTGCAGCCTGGACGCTACCGGGTAGAGGCTAGTGGAGACGGAAACTACACAGTCGTAAGCGTGCGCGAAGGCGAGGGCGAGTCGACCGGCAACGGTCAGACCTACACGCTGCATGCCGGGCAGAGAAGCACATTCAGCGGTACGGAGTCGCTCAACGCAGACGTGGTGGAAATCGGCGGCCCCGATGAATTTGACAACTGGGCCTACAGCCGCGACCGCCGCCACGAGGGGTCTCGCTCGGCGCAGTATCTTTCGCATGATGTCGTCGGTTATGAGGATTTGGATGACTACGGCGACTGGCGAGACGATTCGAACTACGGACATGTCTGGTTCCCCACGCGGGTTTCCGCCGGATGGGCGCCATATCGCGAGGGCCACTGGGATTGGATTTCTCCGTGGGGTTGGACCTGGGTGGATGACGCTTCGTGGGGTTATGCACCGTTTCACTACGGACGTTGGGTGACCGTTGGAGGTCGCTGGGGCTGGGTAGCTGGACCAGTTGACGTTGTGCCAGTTTACGCGCCCGCGCTGGTGGTCTTCCTCGGCGCCGGCGGCATCGGTTTCGGCGGCAATGTGGGATGGTTCCCGCTGGGCCCGCGGGAAGTTTACGTCCCGTCGTACAACGTGAGCCGGGGGTACATGAATCGGGTCAACATCAGCAACACGACGGTCAACAATATAACCATCACAAACGTCTATAACACAACCATCGTCAACAAGTCTACCAATATCACTAATGTAGTCTATGTGAACAAGAATGTAGCGGGCGCGGTAACTGCGGTTCCGCAGCGCGCCTTCGTCAACGCACAGCCCGTGGCCAGAGCAGCAGTTGCCGTGAACGCGCGGGAGATGGCTTCTGGGCCTGTGAGCTCGAGGGCTACAGTGGCTCCCTCACGAGAGAGCGTGCTGGGATCGAGGGCTAATAGCGCGGGACACGTAGCTGCGCCGCCGCCTGCAGTGGCTAGCCGGCAGGTGATCGCCAAAGCGCCACCACCTCCACCGCCCGTGCCTTTCGCCAGACAGCAGCAGGCCTTGGCAGCGCATCCGGGACAGCCCCTGGCGCGGCACGAAGTGCAGACCTTGCGTCCGGCGAATACTCCTGCCGCGCAACCGATGGTCAGACTGGCGCCTCCGGGGAAACCGGCGACGCCGAACATGGGCCGACCGGGCAACCAGCCAGGGAATTCGCCGAACGCCGGAAGACCAGGCCAGCCCGCCAATACGCCACCTGCGATCCGGCCGGGCAACCAGCCTGCTCCGAACGAGCGTCCTGGGGCGACGAACCCGGCCCAGCCGATTACCCGGCCGGAGGCGAATCAGCCTGCGCCGACTACCCGACCGGAGCCAACCCGTCCAACTCAGCCGCCGGCGCGGATTGATCGTCCCGCGTCAGCGCAGCCAAATATTCGGCCGGAGCCGAGTCAGCCTGCGCCGACTACCCGGCCCGAGCCAACCCGTCCAACTCAGCCGCCGGCGCGGATTGATCGTCCAGCGTCAGCGCAGCCAAATATTCGGCCGGAGCCGAGTCAGCCTGCGCCGACTACCCGGCCGGAGCCGAACCGTCCCGCGCCCGCTCCGCGCTCGCAAACTCCTCCGCCAAGCGAGCGCCCGCAACAGCCTACACCGCCTCCTGCGAAAGCCGGGCCTGCGCCGCAGCAAAAACAGCGCCCGCAGCCCAAGTCGCTGACGCCGGAAGAGAAGAAGCGTCAGGACGAACAACGGAAGCGGGACGAGAAGCCACAGCCCCCGCAGTAGCAGAGACGGCGGTTGTGAAAACTTAATTGGATTATCCGGGCACCCTGAGCTTTCTCAGGGTGCTTTTTTTTGCAGCGCTATCGACGAGTCCGGATCAAGCGGCTTGGTGGTTGAGGCCGCGGCGGGTGGCAGCGGTTACCATCAGGCGCCTCCGGGGAAACCGGCGACGCCGAACAGGGGCCGACCAGGCAACCAACCGGGCCCGTGGCGGAAGGGGCGTCTTTCGGAAATTTCCATATGGGAATACCGGATAGCTGGGAGTGTTCACCGGAAGAGCTTGAATGTGACTTTGACCAGCATTTTCACGGCTACTGGGACACCGTCACGCCTAGCAGGCTCAAATTTCCAGGTGCGGACGGTCGCGGCCGCGCTTTCGTCCAGACCCTCACCGAGCGGAACTGAAGTTTGCTTGACTTCGGTGACGCTTCCTTGAGCGTCGATGACAATCGAAAGCGCAACCTCCCCTTCTATCTTGGCCTTTCTGGCTGCCGGAGTATAACCTGGCTCGGGTCTGTAAGTGAGTCGTGGAGCGCTGGTAACGCCACCGCCGTTAGCCGGAATGGCGACGAAATCTTGCGTGATGTAGAAGCTACCATTCGGCCCTTGCACGATCCCGATTCCCACGTCAGTGTATTTCGCGTCCAAAATGTTGGCCCGATGATTGTGTTGGAAACGGGGCTCAT
>JBEKCQ010000008.1:0-40429 GCA_050014795.1 Terriglobia bacterium
CGAGTAGCATAGTCCGGGCACGATTCAAATCCCCAAACATCCTGTTCCAGACTTGGGGGGTGTGTGATCCTTCAAAAGTGAGTGGTCCTGCGCCATGAACCGAATGTTTGCGGAGCACAGGGATACGATGCACCAAGGCCATCCCACTCGACACGCACGACCTTGAAGCGTAAACTGATGAGTTGTTACTGACAACTGGTATCTACTCCTATGAAGGCAGCCCTTCTTGCAGACGTGGAGAAAATGGTTGTTCGGGACGTACCGGATCCCTCAGTGCCTCCGAGCGAAGTCCTGATCATGGTGAAAGCGGTCGGTGTATGCCGTATTGACCTGCACCTCTTTCGCGGCGATGCCAACTACAATCTTGACTCGCAGGGGCA
The DNA here is from genome assembly GCA_050014795.1 of Terriglobia bacterium. Taxonomy (GTDB): domain Bacteria; phylum Acidobacteriota; class Terriglobia; order UBA7540; family UBA7540; genus JALHUF01. Next base: position 381 of record JBEKCQ010000008.1, read on the forward strand.
TCCCATTCCGCTCGCTGTTCAGCCGCATATTCTGGGTCATGAATTCAGCGGCGAGATTCTGGAGCTAGGCTCGGAAGTCAGCGACCTGAAGCGCAGCGACCGTGTGTTGTGTGACCAGGGGCGCAACTGCGTCAGCCAGAACCGCTGGCCGCGCTGTCCGTATTGCCGCTCCGGCGACTCGCGCCTGTGCGACCATTACGGCGAGCACGGCGTGACGGGACTGCCTGGAGCTATGGCGGATTACATCGCGATGCCGGCGGCGAATTGCCTGAAACTCCCTGACGGGATGCCCATGGAGCTCGGCGCCCTTGTGGAGCCGCTTGGGCGCGTCATTCATGCAAGCGACCGGGTCGACCGCTCGCACTCGCGGTACAGTTTCGAGGGTGAAAGACGGATCAGCAATGTGCTGATTTACGGCGCTGGGCCGAGCGGGCTTCTTTTCCTGCAATACCTCCGTTGTGTGAAGCATCTCGAAGGGTTGATCCTCGTGGCCGATGTCCGGGAAAGAATCTGTACCTTGCCAAGGAATTCGGCGGGACTCCGGTTAACGTCAAACGACAGAACCTATTGGAGACGGTGGCTGAACTGACCTCGGGCGAGCGTGTGCACTACCTGATTGAAGCGACGGGGAACCCAGTGGTCTTCGAACAGATGGCGGGCATCCTTTGCAGGCAAGGCACCGTGCTGATCTTTGGCACCGGCTACAAGGGACGCGATATCAGTTTGATCGAGCCCCTCCTGTTCCTCGACCTTACGCTAGTGGTGTCCGTCGGCGCGTCTGGCGGGTTTGACCAGAACGGGCGCCCCGCAACCTACCGCCGCGCTCTCGAATTGGTGAGTGCGAGTAAGGTCCGCGTTTTACCGCTCATCACGCATCGCTACTACGCGCTCGACGATGTTCACATGGCTTTCGACCAGGATTTTGGGCGGGAAGACTACATCAAGGGGTTGCTGAGTCTTGACTCGACGACTGGAGCAGGGACGATGAGGGCCTGAAGTATGAAGTGTGAAGCCGCCGAGAAGTTCTACTTTAAACTGGTCTCATCTCGTGGGGCAACGTCACGCCCATCACAGGCTTCGAAGCATCGATGATGGCTTTCACAAGAGAGTTTACGCTCGCCTCGGAACTGATCACAGGGCGAGGGCATAGGCGACACGCGCTTGCATCGACGGCGCGAAGAGCGTAATAGTCACAGCTCAACCCTGTTCCAGGCGGAAGTCGCGGTTAGAGTCTTGCCAGTGCCTTCCGAATTCTAACGCATTAGGACGGAGGGAAGTAGATCATGGCAGTAATCAGTGGCCTGAAAGTGAACGAACCGCAAAGTCGATTGCGCGGTACGCTGCCCAAGATTGGCATCCGGCCGGCCATTGACGGACGGCGCAAGGGCGTGCGCGAATCTTTGGAAGCGCAGACCATGGAGATGGCGAAATCCGCCGCCAAGTTCCTGTCCGAGCACCTCCGGCATCCCAATGGCTTGCCGGTGGAATGCGTTATTGCGGATACCTGCATCGGCGGGGTGACGGAAGCGGCCGAAGCCGCTGACAAATTCGCCCGCGAAGGCGTGGGGCTTTCCCTGACGGTCACTCCGTGCTGGTGCTACGGATCCGAAACCATGGATATGGACCCGCTGATTCCCAAGGCCGTGTGGGGTTTCAATGGCACGGAACGCCCCGGTGCGGTTTACCTAGCGGCGGTGCTGGCGGGCCACAATCAGAAAGGGCTGCCGGCCTTCAGCGTCTATGGACAGGACGTGCAGGATTCTTCCGACACTTCCATTCCCAACGACGTCCAGGAAAAGGTCCTGCAGTTCGCCAAGGCTGGCCTGGCGGTTGCTGAAATGAGGGGGAAATCTTATTTGTCTATCGGGTCTGTCTCCATGGGCATTGCGGGTTCTGTGGTTGACCCGGATTTCTTCCAGAACTACCTGGGGATGCGCAATGAGAACGTGGATATGTCGGAGCTTACTCGGCGGCTCGAGGAAGGGATTTATGACAAAGAAGAGTTCGAGCGCGCCTTCCAGTGGGTGAAGGGGAACTGCCGCGAGGGCAAGGATTTCAATCTGCCGGAATTCCAGAGCTCGCGCGCAAAGAAAGACGCGGACTGGGTCACCGTGGTGAAAATGACCATGATTGCCCGCGACTTGATGATAGGGAATCCTCGGCTTGCCGCACTCGGGTTTGGTGAAGAGGCTCTGGGACACAACGCCATTCTGGGTGGATTCCAAGGACAGCGGCAGTGGACCGATCATTTCCCCAATGGGGATTTCATGGAGTCGATACTGAATTCCTCCTTTGATTGGAACGGCGTTCGGGAAGCCTTTGTATTCGCCACCGAGAATGACAGCTTGAATGGGGTCGCGATGCTATTTGGCCATCTCCTGACCGACACTGCCCAGATCTTCTCGGATGTTCGCACCTATTGGAGCCCTGCGGCGGTAAAGCGGGTGAGCGGGAAAGAGCTGACCGGCCGCGCCGCAAATGGGATTATCCATCTCATCAATTCCGGCTCGAGTACCCTGGACGGAACGGGGCGGCAAACCCGGGATGGCAAGCCGGTCATGAAGCCCTACTGGGAAATTGCCCCGGAAGAAGTCGGCCGCTGCCTCGATGCTACCCGGTGGTGTCCGGCGGACGTGGGTTATTTCCGGGGTGGGGGTTACTCCTCGCAATTCGTGACCAGGGGCGAAATGCCCGTGACCATGTCGCGCGTCAACCTGGTGAAGGGGCTGGGGCCGGTGCTGCAAATCGCTGAAGGCTATACGGTGGACTTGGCCCGGGACGTTCACGAGATCCTCGACCTACGGACTAACCCCACCTGGCCGACCACTTGGTTTGTTCCCAATCTGACTGGAGAGGCCCCCTTCAACGATGTTTACTCGGTGATGTACAACTGGGGCGCGAACCACGGAGCGATCAGTTATGGTCACATCGGCGACCGGCTGATCACTTTGGCTTCCATGCTGCGCATTCCGGTCGGCATGCACAACGTCGCGCGGGAGCGCATCTTCCGACCTAGCGCCTGGACCGCTTTTGGGGCCATGGATCCACAAGGTGCGGATTATCGAGCTTGCGCCAACTTCGGCCCGCTCTACGGCAAGAAATAGGGTATGTACCAACCTCGTTTTGCCGAGAGGGCAGCCTTAAGGGTTACCCTTTCACCTTTTCATTGTCTGCTGCACGGGTTCTTTCCCGTACCGCGGCATCAATGGTGACCGGCCTTGTTTTGGCTCCTTCCTTGCCCAACAACTCGACCGTCGCTTTGCCAATGCCTGAGGCTGCACCAATGTGACAGCATGGAATATCAGGCACGCGGGCCGACCTACCTGCTGACAGTTCGGCACCCACACGCACATTGAATCGTCATGCGCGCACCTGTATACTCGGTGTCTATTACGGATGGTTTTGTGGCAACTAGGTTGGGGCGCGAAGGCGTGGAGTGAGAGAGGATGGCAGACTCAGAGATGAAAGCAGCCGTCTACTACGGACCGCGCGACGTACGAATTGAGGCTGTCCCGATGCCTTTGCCGGGGCCGGGCGAGGTTGTGCTGCGCGTGCTGTGCTGCGCGGTCTGCGGCACTGACAAGCGCATTTTCACTCACGGCCAGAAGAACGTTGTGCCGCCAGCGATCACCGGGCACGAGATTGTCGGAACCGTGCACGAGATCGGCCCCGGCGTGGACGGCGGGCTCAAGACCGGGCAGAAGGTCATCGTCGCCACGGTCGTTGGCTGCGGAAAGTGCATCTACTGCCAGCGCAAGCAATACAATCTCTGTGATGCTTTCACTGCCCTCGGGTATGACTACGCGGGGGGATTCGCTGAGTACCTCAAAGTCCCGGCCGCTGCCGTAGCCCAGGGGAATGTGATCCCGATTCCTGCCTCAATGTCCGCCGAGCGCGCCGCATTGATTGAGCCACTCTCCTGCTGCCTTAACGGCCAGGAGTATCTGGCTGCACAGGCCGGGGATCGTGGCGTGGTTTTCGGCGCAGGCCCCATCGGCATGATGCACGCCAGCATTCTCAAGGCCCGCGGCTGCGCCCCCGTCATCGTCACCGACGTATCCGCAGAGCGGCTGGCCTATGTTCGCGAGTTCGGCTTGGGCGAGCCGGTCAACACGGCGGGAGCTGATGCCGTCGAAAGAATCCTCGCGGCCGCAGGCGGTGAGAAGTTTGACATAGCGATAACGGCCACCGCGGTGAAACCCGTCCAAGCTGATGCGCTGAAGCTTGTACGCAAGAAGGCCCGGGTTTGCTTCTTCGCGGGCATACCGAAGGATGACCCGATACTGGGCATCGACACCAACTTCATCCATTACAATGAGATATCTGTCTTCGGTTGCTTTGCTTCCAACCTGCGACATTACCATCAGGCACTGGCGATGGTTTCTCGCAGCGATCTGCCCTGGGAACGATTCCTAACTCACAGATTTAAGCTGGATGACATGGTCAAAGCTTACGAGGTCATGGAGGCGGGGCAGGGGATCAAGATGCTCATCGACTGCGAGTCACACTAAAGCCAATGGATAAGGAATCCCTGACACAACTGGTTGAGCTCTCGCGCACCGTGGGCGTTAATCCAGACTACGTTCAAGCCGGCGGTGGCAATACTTCTGTGAAATCGTCCGCCGCCCGGACGATGGCAATCAAGGCCAGCGGCACAGCCCTGACCTCGTTGAACGAACTGGAAGGCTGGGTCGAGCTGAGTGTGGGCGCGGTCTTGAGTATCTTGGATCGAGCGGATCTCGCTACCCTGGATGCAAAGGAGCGCGAGGCACGCGTACTGGAGCATTTATCGTCAGCGGTCGTGGGTGGCCACGGGCGACCCTCGGTCGAGAGCGCGCTGCACGCAATGCTCGGACGGGTCGTCATCCACACGCACCCCGTGGCGGCCAACGCCTTGAATTGCGGACCCGGCCTTAAGGCTTTGAACGAGATTATCCGTCCGGGCGAGCTGCCACCCCTGTGGATGTCCTACACTGACCCTGGCTGGTGCTTGGCAACGGCAACCAAGGCGGCTGTTGAAACCTATCAGAAGAAACACGGTTGCCCTCCTACAGTCGTCTTCATGGAGAACCACGGCCTTTTGGTTTCGGCTCCCAACGCCCGCGATTGTTTGGCGCTTCACAATGAATGGGTTGCGCGCTGCGAGCGTTACTTCGCACCGAAGGCTCCACCAGTGCAGCCGGCTCCGAAGATGGACTCCGCCACTCTGCGTAACACGATGGTGGAACTTCGCCATGTGTGGCGCGACACGCACGGCGCCCCGCCCTTGGCCCGCTTCTCGGAAGACCCCGAACTGGCTGGCGTGGCTTGCACTGCAGGCGCAGACCTGCTGGCCAGCGGCTCGCTCACACCCGACCACATCGTTTACAGTGGCGCTCACGCCGTCCTGGCCGAGTCGTTTGACGAACTACCAGCGAAATTGAAACCTGCCTTCGCCGAAAAGGTTCCACCCCGGATAATCATAGTCAGAAACGGTGGAGCTTTCCTGGTGGCTGACGATCCACTGAAGCTCGACGCTGCCGAGGCGCTGACGGTTGCCGCGGCCAAGATCATGCGGCTGGCCGCCGGGCGCAAGGGTGCTCACAACCTTTCGCCCTCCGCCGCCGACTTCATTATCAATTGGGAGGCCGAACACTACCGCGCCCGCCTTCTGGACACCGCTCGGACGCCCCTGGCCGGCAAGGTCGCTTTGGTGACCGGAGCGGCTTCAGGTTTGGGCTGCGGGATCGCTCAAGGCCTCGTTGAAGCCGGGGCAGCAGCGACGTTCTGCGACATCGATGATCCCGGCGCGGAGGCTGCCGCGGCTGCTTCCGCGGACCCGCGCCGTGCGCTGCCCGTGCACATGGACGTGACGAGCGAAGAGTCGGTTGCTGCCGCCTTCGACCGGATGCTGAGGCGCTGGGGCGGTGTGGACATTGTCGTCTGTGCCGCCGGCATCGCGCCACCGGACGCACTCGTGGATATGTCGGTTGACAGGTGGCGGCTGGCCTTGGAAATCAACCTGACCGGCTACTTCCTTGTGGCGCGAGAGGCTGCGCGGATTATGGGCGCTCAGGGCGACGGAGGGGCGATGGTGATGCTTTCGTCCAAGACGGGCTTGGACGCCTCAAAGGCTAACTCCGCCTACAACGCTACCAAGGCCGGTGAACTGCATCTGATGCGCGGCTGGGCGCTGGAACTTGGGCCCCTCGGTATCCGCGTCAACGCCGTCGCGCCTGGGAACGTGTTCGAAGGCTCAAAGATCTGGAACCCCGAGTACATCAAGGCGGCAGCCCGCAAGAAAGGTATCAAGCCTGAAGAAGTCATCCCTTACTACACCTCGCTGACTGCCCTCAAGCGCGAAATCAAGCGCTCAGACGTTGCTGCCGCCGTCGTCTTCCTTTGCTCGGACGCGGCACGCTGTATCACAGGCCAGACTCTGGTGGTGGACAGCGGGCAGGTCATGGTCCGATGAGTTCGTCCCACCCAAGAAGCCAAGCGAACCTCGAAGAAATCCTATACCGAGGGTCAATCGAGGAACGTTTCGGCGCATTGCGTGAACTCTGCGCGTCTCTCAGCCCGAGGTCGCGCCGGGGGACCAACTCGCACATCCACACCAGTGAATCCTTCAGTGTTTTTCGTTCGCCGACCGAAGCCGTTTGGCAGGCGGCGCGCGAGGGCATCGCGGTGCTGGGGATCAACGACCATTACACGGTTGCCGGGCATAATGAATTCCGCCAGGCCTGCGAGATTGCTGGCATCGCTGCTGTCTTTTCTCTTGAGGCGGCGGCAATGGACCGCACCGCAGAAGTTGGCGGTCTCCTGCTTAATGATCCGGATAACCCTGGCCGGGTATATCTTTGCGGCAAAGGCATCACGCGGATTCCGCCCGATTCCTCGGTGGCGATGCACACCCTGGCCCGATTGCGCGCGGCCCTTGAGCGGCGCAATAGGGAAATAACTGAAAAGGTCGCTGCAGTTTTCCGCGAGCGTCTGAACGCTAACGGCCCGACTTGGGAGGCCGTGGGGGCGTTGACGCCGCGAGGCAACGCCACGGAACGGCACGTTGCCTGGGCCGCGGTCCAACGACTGCGAGAACTGGCCGCCGAGCGCCGGGCACCTCTAGCCGAGTTAGTTGCGCGCTGCTGTGCGGCCGCCCCGCCTGGGAGAGCGGATGACGCAACCCTGCAGATCTTTGTCCGGGCCAGACTCCTCAAGGCCGGTGGCCCTTGTTACGTGCCGGAATCCGAGGAGGCCTTCGTCCCCCCCAATGAAATGCGCGAAATCTTTCTGGCCTTCGGAGCCATCCCCACTTATCCGGTCCTCGGCAACCCTGTCACATCCGGCGAGCGTGACATCGAGGTTCTCCTTGACCGTTTGGAGACCGAGGGTTTTTATGCAATCGAGGTCATACCGCACCGCAATACGCGGGAGCGTCTGGCCGAGATTATCTCAACAGCACGACGCCGTTGGTGGCCTGTTTTCAACGGCACGGAGCACAACACACCTGAGGCCCGAGCGCTCCTTGATCCTTTTGCGCTCGACCCGGAGTTCGAACCTTGGTTCCGCCAGAGCACAGCAGTTCTGCTCGGGCACCAAGCCGTAGTGAGCCATGGCAAGCAGGGATTCGTTGACGATAATGGCCGGCCTACAATCCCTGACGCGCGCGCCAGATTCGAATATTTCAGCGCCGCAGGCTGATTAAGGACTTGCCTGGCGCGCGCTCGAGAGGAGAAGTTGACTGGTCTTACGCCCGAGCAAAGGAGCAGCAGCTTGGGGCTGGCGGGCGGATAGTAAGGCCCCGGTGCCATCCTATTTCATCTCGGCGGCCTGGAGCCACGAGTTGGTACCGGGAATACGGCCTGCGAGCCCCTGATTGGTTGCAATTCTTGGGCCTTTAGGGGATTATAACCGGTTCAATCGGGTGACCAAATTCCTTACATAGCAGACGGAGGATAAAACACGTGACCAAGAAAGCGATTCCGATTGCTGAACCCAAGGGCAAACTAGGCGTCATGACGGTGGGCCTGGGAGCCGTGGCGACCACCATGATTGCGGGCATCGAGGCAGTTCGGCGGAAACTGGCGCTTCCGATTGGCTCACTGACTCAGATGGGAACCGTTCGGCTCGGTAAACGCACCGAGAAGCGGATTCCCAAGATCAAGGATTTTGTTCCCCTGGCAAGCCTCGAAGACCTGGTTTTTGCCAGTTGGGACCTCTTCAAGGACAACGCCTACGAGGCCGCCCTCAAGGCCGGCGTGCTCGAGAAGGCGCATCTCGACCCGGTGAAGGACTTCCTCGCCGAGATCAAGCCCATGCCAGCGGCGTTTGACCAGAAGTGGGTGAAGAAGCTTCACGGCGACAATATCAAGGCCGGCAAGACCAAGATGGACTTGGCCGAGCAAGTGATGAAGGACATCGAGGATTTTAAGAAAATATCCCGCGCTGCCCGCTTGGTGATGATCTGGTGCGCTTCAACAGAAGTCTTCTCCAAGCCCACTGCCGTCCATGAGTCACTGGCTGCCTTGGAGAAGGGCCTCAAGTCCAATCATCCGGACATCTCCAACAGCATGATTTACGCCTATGCGGCGTTGAAGCTTGGAGTTCCCTTTGCGAACGGCGCGCCCCACATCACGGTGGACGTCCCGGCGCTGACGGAGCTTGCCACTGAGAAAAAAGTACCCATCTGCGGCAAAGACTTCAAGTCAGGCCAGACGTTTATGAAGACGCTGCTTGCGCCCGGCCTGAAGGCGCGATTGTTGGGACTGAAGGGTTGGTTCTCCACCAATATTCTAGGGAACCGCGATGGTGAAGTGCTGGACGACCCGGAAGCCTTCCGCAGCAAGGAAGAGAGCAAGCTGTCGGTCCTGGAATACATTATCCAGCCTGACCTTTACCCCGAGCTCTACAAGGGCTACTACCATAAGGTCCGCATCAATTACTACCCACCCCGCGGCGACAACAAGGAAAGTTGGGATAACCTCGACATCTTCGGTTGGCTAGGTTACCCGATGCAGATCAAGATCAACGCGCTGTTCCGAGACTCGATCCTGGCGGCCCCCATGGCCTTGGACCTAGTCATCTTTCTTGACCTTGCCCAGCGCTGCCCTGAACTCTCTCGGAAGGTCATCCAGGAATGGCTGTCCTTTTACTTTAAGAGTCCGATGTGCGCGCCCGGTCTGTACCCAGAGCACGACATCTTCATCCAACTCATGAAACTCAAGAACACTCTGCGCTATCTGCGTGGGGAAGAGCTGATTACCCATTTGGGATTGGAGTATTACGACTAATTGCCCAGGCAACGATACCTGGCCGCAATCGTTGAGCTGGCTGCCGGTCGCATGCGGGAGGATAGTATCCATCTTTGGCTGGTTGCCTCAGGGGCGCACGGGTGTGCGCCCCTGGACAGACCTCCCTGATCCCAGATCCCAACCGGAGTATTCGCGGCCTCCGATTGTTGTCGTGGGTCTTGTAGCTTCGGACTTCCCCGAGCAAGAAAGTGTGATCCCAGGCGCTCGGGAGGAATAGACCAAGATGCGCAAGTACACGTACCTGGCCTTCGATTTGGGTGCGGAGAGTGGTCGAGCTCTGATTGGGCGGTTTGAAGGCGGAGTCTTGTCTGTCGAGGAGATCCACCGGTTTGCCAATGAGCCAGTCCGCTACAACGGGGAATTGCATTGGGACGTCGCCCGCCTGTGGTGCGAAATGCAAAGGGCGATTAGGACGGTGGCTACGAGCAATGCAGCCATGCTTGACGGCATTGGACTCGACACGTGGGGAGTGGACTATGCGCTGCTCGGCGAGGGGGGGGCGCTCCTGGAGAATCCGTATCACTACCGCGACAGCCGAACCGAAGGTATCCCGGAGCGGGTGTTTTCCATCGTTCCTCGCGACGAGGTTTTCGCTCGCACCGGAATCCAGATTATGCCCATCAACACTTTGTACCAGATCTACGCGGCGCATCTGAAGACCCCCAGACTCCTCGAACTAAGCCAGTACGTCATCAACATGCCGGACCTTTTCAATTTCTGGCTGACTGGGGTTGTCGTGTCGGAATTCACGATTGCTACCACAACGCAGTACTACGACCCACGCCAGGGACGTTGGTCAGCGGAACTGTTTGCCAAACTGGGATTACCTACCCACTTGTTTGCGCCCGTGGTGCAGCCCGGCACCGTAATCGGCTCCTTGCACCCCGGGGTGGCAAAGGAGGCGGGGATTTCAGAATGCCCTGTCATCGCCCCAGCCTGCCACGATACCGGCTCGGCGTTTGCGGCCGCCGGAGGCCCTTCGGCTTTTATCAGCTCTGGGACATGGTCCCTGCTGGGCACGGAGGTTGAGGCGCCGGTTATCAACCCCGAGGCCCAGCACTTGAACTTCACCAATGAAGGTGGGGTCTGCGGAACGTTCCGGCTGCTGAAGAACATTACCGGCTTGTGGCTTCTCCAGCGTTGCCGGCGCGACTGGCAGTTGAAAGGACACGAGCACAGCTACGCGGAGCTGTGTGATCTCGCCCGCTCCAAGCCGGCTTTTCGTAGCCTGATTGACCCTGACGATGAGTCCTTCGTGAGGCCCGAAGCCATGACCGAGGCCATCGACAGGTTCTGCGCCATGACCGGGCAGCCCCTCCCACAGGATCCGCCCGCCTACACTCGGACCGTTCTCGAGAGTCTTGCGCTGAAATACCGCATCACGCTTAATCGTCTCGAGCGACTTACGGGCGTTTCCTACGATGAAATTCACATTGTGGGCGGAGGCGCTAGGAACGTATTGCTCAATCAGTTCACCGCCGAGGCGACTGGACGTCGCGTGGTGGCAGGCCCGGTTGAAGCGACAGCACTTGGAAATTTGGGCATGCAGATGCTCGCCACGGGTGCCGCAACGTCGCTGAGTGAGGTTCGAAAAGTGATCGCCCGATCGTATCCAGTGCAAGTCTTCGAACCCGTCGAGGCTGATAGGTGGCAGGAAACCGTGACTAGATTCGAGCAAATCTGCGGCATGAGCAGTCGGCAATCTTGAATGAACCGAGGTCCTTGAGATTGCCAGGAATCCTCAATTCGATTCGGCCGGAGCTTGAGTGGAGGTAGTGCATGTCATCGACTAAGCGCGAAGAAAGACTGTGGAAGGCTCTTGACTCTTTCAAGATCGAGCTCCCCTCGTGGGGATTTGCTCAGACCGGCACGAGGTTTGGAAAATTCATTCAAGCTGCTGCGGCGACGAGTATTGCGGAGAAACTCTCGGACGCAGCTCAGGTCAATCGGTTCACAGGGTGTTGTCCTTCTGTTGCCGTCCACGTTCTATGGGATTTCCCCAACGGCCTCGACAGCGTCCGGGAGGTCATGGGTCTTGCTGCGAACTACGGGGTCCGGATTGGCGCCATCAATCCCAACGTCTTCCAGGATCAGATCTACAAGTACGGGTCGTTGGGAAATCCCAATCCCGAAATCCGCAAACGCGCCTTGCAGCATATGCTGGATTGTGTGGAGATCGGTAAACAGACGGGCAGCCGCGAGATTTCCCTTTGGTTCGGAGATGGCTCCAACTATCCCGGTACGGCTAACATACGCCGCCGGCGGAAATGGTTTGAAGAAGGACTGCGAGAGGTCCATGCCTCTCTATCGTCTCCACAGCGGCTGCTAGTCGAATACAAACCTTTCGAACCCGCCTTTTATCACACGGACATTGCCGACTGGGGGATGGCGTTGCTATTGGCTCGGGCCGCGGGCCCGCAAGCCCGCGTCTTGGTCGATACGGGCCATCACTACCACGCGCAGAATATTGAGCAGATTGTGGCCTGGCTGTTGGCCGAGGACATGCTGGGGGGGTTCCACTTCAATGACCGCCGCTACGCGGATGACGACTTAACCATGGCGTCAATTGATCCTTACCAGTTGTTCCGCGTTTTCCACGAGATTGCGTTCTTCGAGTGGGAAAACGGGCGGCGGCCAGACATTGCCTACATGGTGGATCAGAGTCACAATCTGAAGGATAAGATCGAGGAAATGATTCAGACTGTGGTTACTGCGCAAGAACTCTGCGCCAAGGCCGCACTTGTGGATCATGAGGTCCTTGCCCGTCATCAAGAAGAGTGCTCTTTGATCGACGCGGAAGAGGGTTTGAAAGATGCCTTCGCAACGGATGTGCGGCCGGCGGTGCGAGAATGGCGGCGTTCGAAAGGGCTCGCGGAAGACCCGTTGGCCGCATTCCGGGAGAGCGGATACCAGGAGCAGATCGCCCAGGAACGACGGGAAAAGAACCAGGCTTCAGGCGGCAGCTACGCCTGAATCTTGTTCGGTGTTGTTCTGGTCCTGATCCGCCGGGCCGCGGGGTTCCAGCTTCACCACGATAACCCCAGCTTTGCAGGTCACCGAGAGACTCGTTCGGAGAGCGTCCGGGATTGCAGCCGGCTGAACTCCAATGCCCAGGTAGCCGCGCGGCACGTAACCTTCTTCCAGCAGAGCATCCATGACTCGATTGACTGAAGATACCGGAATCGCCAGGCCGGCAATCCGCGAAGGGCCCGAGGTGACGATTCCGAGCAACCGCCCGCGACAATCCACCACCGCACCACCGGAAGAATTCGGAAAGAGCGTGGCATCGAGACAGATGTAGTGGTCCAGGCGTCCGCCTCGCCAAGTCCGCCAGAGCCTCAAACGGAGGAAGGAGCAAAAACAGGAAACCCTGGATCATCGCTTCGAGTACAATCTGGGCCAGGCGCCCAATCTAACCCGGGGTGAAGTGGGGTCTGAACTGTAGCCTGGGAAAAACCGAGAAAAGTCTCAGAGGTGCTGAAGGCGCACAACCAAAGGGCTCTGGGGGTGGAAGGACTATCATCAATGGAATATCGTATCCTGGGTAAGACTGCATTGAGGGTCTCTGCTCTTGGCCTGGGGGGCTCATCGCTAGGTGGGGTATTCCGGAAGGTCGAAGAGGCCGAAGCCATAAAGACTGTTCACACCGCCTTTGACCTCGGGATCAACATCGTGGATGTTTCTCCTTTCTACGGCCTGACCAAAGCCGAAACCGTGCTGGGCAAGGCGCTCAAAGACATCCCTCGCGAGAAATACTATCTGGCGACAAAGGTCGGCCGGTACGGCGCGAGTGAGTTTGATTTCTCCCCAGTGCGCGTGAAGGCCAGCGTGGATGAAAGCCTCCGCCGCCTCGGGGTGGATTACGTTGATCTCATTCAGTGTCACGACATCGAGTACGGATCTCTCGACCAAGTCATCAACGAAACGCTGCCGGCCCTGCGGGAGGTCCAGAAACAGGGGAAGGCCCGCCTCGTTGGCATCACAGGATTCCCCCTGAAGATTTATCGCTATGTCTTGGACCGTGCCGAGGTGGATACGATCCTCTCCTACTGCCACTACACCCTGGCGGACACCTCTTTTGAAGAGCTGCTTCCGTACCTGGAGACGAAGAATGTGGGGATCATCAATGCGGCGGCATTGGGGATGGGTTTGCTCTCCAAGCAGGGGACGCCGGAATGGCATCCAGCGACCGACGAGATCAAGGCAACCTGCGCAAAGGCCGCTGCTTACTGCCGCAACAAAGGCGCGGATATCGAACGCCTCGCCGTACAATTCGCCGTGGCGAATCCGAGGATTCATACCACCTTTGTGGGTACGGCGGATCCAGAAGAAATCCGCGAGGACGTGAAAGCTGTCGAATCGCCCCTAGATGGGGAGCTGCTGAATGAGGTGCACGCCATTCTTCAACCGGTACGGAACAAAACCTGGCGTGTGGGCAGGCCAGAGAACAACTAATGAGCCCCTCATGAAAGGTGTGGTGCTGGAAAGGCCGGGACAATTCTCGATGGTGGACATGGAGCCTCCTGAGAAACCGGAACCTGCCGAAGCAACGGTGGCAGTGAGAGATGTTGGGATGTGTGGGAGTCATCTTGGTGCTTTCCAGGGCGAACAGCCCTTTATCAGTTACTCCAGGATCATCGGTCACGAGTTTGGAGTTGAGATCGTGGCCGTCGGAGAGAACGAGAAGGGTTTGGCCGTCGGCGACCGCTGCACGGTGCGACCTTACCGCAGTTGCGGCTCTTGCATTGCCTGTCGGCGTGGCAAAACTAACTGGTGCGTCAACCTCAAATTGTTGGGTGTGCACATCGATGGCGGGATGCGCCATTCGCCTACTGGACCCCCCGACTGGGCCACCCGGGGTGACGAGGCGCGCGAAATCGCAGAGAATCAGTTGGGCTGGGACATTACCGATTTCGAACAGAGCCGGTACGAGACTTGCGGTTTGTTCCTGTTCACCATCCGCAACGGCAGCCTCGCGTAGCTGAAGACCAGGCGCGGCAGACTCTGTTGCGAGAAGCTCATGGTCGTCGGGGTAGACCAAGTGACGCCCATGCATTTTCATCGGAACAAGGTTGAAGACATCATCAACCGGGGCGGCGGCAAGTTGGTGATTCAGTTGTATAACGCGACGATTGACTCGGCGGTCACGGTGAGCATTGACGGGGTCAAACGTGTGGTCAAGGCCGCTGACCAGGTTTTGCCGTCCTCAGGAGAAAGCATTACCCTTCCTCCGCGCCTCTACCACAGGTTTGGGGGGGCGCAGGAGCGCGTTTTGGTGGGTAAGGTATCCCTGATGAACGACGACCAGTCCGACAACCGCTTCTACGAATCGGTAGGCCGTTTCCCTGAGATCGAGGAGAATGAACCACCCTTACACCTGTTGGCGACGGACTACGCCAGAACGAGTACGCGAAGCAATGAACCGGAGCCACCCCGTGCCCTTGAGCTGGGCAGGCAGTGTGGCATTTTTCAGCCTTGTAACTCTCCGCCTGATCGGCATTAATGACGTGCGGAGGACCCCTGCAGACGAGGAATGAGAGTCCCCTATGACAGCCAGGAAAGGGATTGCGTGTGCGGGAAATTGGATTGTCGATTTGGTGAAGGTCGTAGATTTCTACCCCCCCGAAAACGCCTTGGCGAATATCCTCGCGGAATCCATGGGCGGAGGGGGATGCGCTCACAACGTGACGCTCAACCTCGCCAAGTTCGATGCCACGATCGATCTCTACGCCGTGGGCATTCTTGGCGATGACCGGAACGGCGATTATGTAATCTCTCAATGTCGCCAATTCCAAAATATCAATACCAAGCAACTACTCCGAACGAACTCCGAGAAGACCTCCTATACGGACGTCTTCTGTGTCAAGTGCACGGGGCGACGAACCTTCTTTCACTATCGAGGGGCGAACCGTTTGTTTGCGCCCAACGAGGTGAATCTGGACGACCTGCCTGTCGGTTTGTTTCACCTGGGTTATCTGCTTTTGCTGGATGGAATGGATCAGCCGGACGGCCAGTTCAAGACGGTGGCCACCCGATTCTTGCATGAAATACAAAAGCGGAACATCAAGACTTCCATCGATCTCGTTTCGGAAGATAGCGATCGTTTCAACCAGATCGTCCCCCCAGCTCTGAGGTATACGAACTACTGCATCATTAACGACTTCGAGGCCGAAAGGCTCGCGGGCATCCCGCTGCGGAGCGGAAACAAGGTACTGCCACACAATCTCAAGAAGACCGCAAAGACCCTCTTTGAGCACGGAGTGAACGATCTGGTCACCATCCATTTTCCTGAGGGAGCGTACCTGTTATCCAAGGACGGGTCAGAGATTATTCAACCCTCTCTCCAGCTCCCGGACGATTTTATTGTCGGCAGCACGGGTGCGGGTGACTCATTCTGCGCCGGCATGCTCTATGGGTTGTACCAAGGCTGGAGCCACGACAGGACCCTGCGCTTCGCGGTATGCGCCGGGGCCATGAATTTGAGCGATTTGACGACGACAGGCGGGATTAAGCCCTGGAAGGAAATATTCGAAATGGAGGAAAGATTCCCTTACAGAAGCGATGTCCCTTAGCCTTCCCCAGCGTAGCGAATGTGCCCCTTGGGATCGCCTCTCGGGACGACGCGGGTTTCCGAATTGGAGATTTGAGTGCCAGCTCCGCTGTCTCGGTGTCCGACTTCAGCGAAAATGAGACCGTTGAGTGAGATTCGTTAGGCCATAGTTGCTGCCCTGGTTCCCCCGCTGCGCTCCGACCCGCGCTTTCAGGACCTCCTGCGCCGCATGAATTTCCCGCCCTGATCGCCCTGCGTTGACATCCTCCTAACGTCATCACCTTAGCTGATCTTTCCGATATGTTCACGGACAAGCCGGACCTCACACCCTACACGGCGTTGCCGCCGGACACCCGGATTTTCGACCCGGAAAAAGTCCACGAGCCGGGCCCCGAGATTTGCGCCCGGCCCGATGGGCCTTCGAGCCCTTGGACGACCCCGCCAGCAGACGCCCTGCCGGGTCCGCGATGCGATCACTCATCTGGCACTTGAAACCATCCACCTGGTTGGCGATCAGCCGAGGATCGCCCGCGCCGCCCTCTTTCTTTCGCGCTTCTCCAGCCGGGCGAGGTAATCCTGGAGCAGGGGGAACAGCGCCCGGTAGTCCGCAAGCTTTTCTTGATAGAGCTGGTGGCGCGCCGGGTCGGGCTCGAAGACCTTCACGCGCTCGACGAACCGGGAGACAGCCTCCGCCGGGCTCTGGAGGATGCCGGTCGAGATTCCCGCCAGGATCGCCGCGCCGAGCAGGCTGGCCTCGATGACGCGTGGCCGCACAAAAGGAACCCCGAAAATGTCGGCCTTGATTTGCAGCCACTGGTCCGACTTCGCGCCTCCGCCGGTCGCGACGAATTCCGTCGTATCCATGTCCATGGCTTTCAGCGCCTGGATGCTGTCCACAAAGTACATGGTCTCGCATTCCATAATCGATTTCAAAATCTCGCCGCGAGTGGTGCTGGTCTTCAGCCCCACCATGACGCCCGAAACATCGGCAAGAAATCCTGGAGGGCCAGTGATTTCGAAGTAGGGAAGCGTCAGCAGCCGCGTCGGTCCGGCGGGCATCTCGCGCGCCAGTACGTCGTAGATATCCTCGTCTGCCTGGACGAGCCTGCTATCTGTGGCAGCAAACGTGTCGCGGAACCACCGGACCAGCGTTCCTCCCTGGTTGTAAAGGAAGGAAACGTACAGGCCGGGAAGGAGGTGATGTTCGACGTTGAGGCCCTGCCGGAGCATGGGCGTGGCATCCGGAATGCGGTCATAGGTTGGTGTGACGCATTCGAAGGTCCCGATGCCACAAACCGCTCTGCCGGCCTGGTAGATTCCGGCGCCTAAGGAATTGCAGCACTGGTCGTGTCCGCCGACCACCACTGCCACACCCCGCGGAAGGTTCAGTTCCGCCGCCACCTTGTCGCTGACGGTCCCGGCGATTGTGCCGCTGGGCACGGGTTTGGGCAGCTTCTCCCGCTCGATCCCGGCGAGCACCAGCAGGCGGTCCGACCAATCCTCCTTGCGGATATCGAACAGGAGGGTGCGATTCGCGAGCGAGTAGCTGGTCAGCGGCTCACAGCCCAACATGAATCCAACCATCTCACCCCAGAGCAGGAACTTGTCGGCTTTGGCATAGAGCTCAGGCTCGTGCTCCCGCAGCCAGAGCAGTTTGGGCAGGGAATACTGTGGACCCAGGATGTTTGGGTTGATCTGGTAGAAATCTTCCTGGCCGAGGTGCCGGGCAAGCTCCTGGAGATATTCCGCGCCCCGCTCATCAGAGGAGAGGATACACGTACCCAGGATTTCCCGGTTCCGTGACACGGGCGTCAAAGCCTCGCCCATCGTGCTGACGCACAGGGCGGTCACGGGGTCCTCGGTGGTGCACGAGGCGACCTCGGCAATCGTCTCCCCGACGCACGCCATCACCTGGCGGCTATCGAGTTCCGCCCAGCCAGCGCGGGGACGCAGGGTCGGATACTCACGATAGGCAGTGCCCAGCATCTCTCCGCGGACGGAGAAGGCGCCGGCCTTGCAGCCGGTGGTGCCGACGTCAACTCCCAGCAGGCTCACACGCGAGTCACCTCATAGCCGAGATACCTCTCGAACGCTTCGGTGACCGGCGCCGCCACATGTCCAGGAGTGACGCTCACGTGGTGGCGATGCCCGGCGTAGCCGATGGTCTGGAACACATCCTGCATGTGGTCAATCTGGGCGACACCGGCGCAGCCGAAGGACTCCTGTGGAATGGCGTCCTCGGTGATGCGCCCCTGGCCGACGTAGAACTTCAGCTTCCCACCCTCCGTGAGCAGGCTGCCGAAGGTGAAGGGCGTGGGAGCGATGCGGCCCACATTGCAGCCCCAGCCGCAGCCCGTACCGAAAGCGTTGGCGAGAATCAGGTGGTCGCTGATCTGGCCCTTGGCGGTCATCAGGCTCTGGGGAACAGGGCCACAATGGAACAGGATGCACTTATTGTCATCGTCGCCGTAATTGTTGTTCCAATCGAGACATGTCGCCACCCCTTCGGAAGCCCGGCTCAGGCCATACATGGTGACGGCGTTGCCCACATCCACCTCACAGGCCGCCGGCACGCCGCGGTCATTCAGCTCGCTGAGCAACACGCACGGCGAAATGCGAAGTTGGACCTCCAGCTCCGACCAGCACCGAATGGCCACCGCGTCCATCTTGTACTCGTCGATGATCGTGTCAAAAACCACTCCCAGCCGGGAGATCTTTTCCAAGGCCGCGTCGGGAACTCCATCCCAGTTGCTGTAATCCTTGAGCAGGGCGGCCTTGGCCTTGACCTTCTCGTCCGAGGCGCTCAGGGCGTTCATCCGCGCGAAGACGTCGGAGAGGTCCAGCGTCTCCATGGAGATGGCGTGCCGCTGCAAGGCGAGTTCGTCAATGCGCACCGTCTTGAAAGCTGTGGTTCTGGCACCGATGCCGCCCACCACCATGGACTTCATTGCCTTCGCCACTCGGCACAGGCGATCAAAGTAGTCTATGTTCTCGGCGAAGCGAGGGCTGCGGGGATGGACCGTGTGAGGCTTGAGGGCCGTGAACCTCAACCCGTACTGGCGGAACACGTCCATCACGGAGAACTTGCCGCAGAAGGCGTCGCGCCGGGATGCCGGCGCCATCCTGTCCAATTCGTCGGGATAGGCCTGGATCAGAATCGGGACGCCAGCGTCCTTGAGGGCGGCAATCGCGCCGGTTTCGTCACCGAAGTTCGGCAAGGACAGAATCACGCCGTCAAATTTCCCGCGGTTTTGGGCGAGGAAATTGGCATAGACCTGACCTTCCGCAACCGTCTCGACGGCGCCGTGGCGGGTGGCGTGTTCGTCGAGGAACAGTGTCTGGTGGCCGAGTTTGTGCAATACCTCAGTGAGATCCTCCCGAGCAGAAGCCATGAGGGACGCCGGGAAAAATCCCCGGTTACCCAAGAAGACCGCGAACGTGGATTTCTTACTGGCCATATTCTCCTCCTCTGATTTTGACGGCTGGTTGATTGAGGTTGCCAAACCGCAGCTCCGAGGCCATCCTCTCACGCCGCACAACCTGCTTCCCTAACCTGACTAGTCCTGTGGATTGATGCGCGGGGCCGAGCCGGCAAGTTCCAGTTCCTCCGTCAGAATTCGCGCCGTGGCTTCGTAGACTGCCCTCTGGCCTGCCACCACCGACTCCTTGCTGGCCGCCGCGTAAGCCTGCCGAATCGCCGTGCCCACGTTGATCTTGGCGATGCCGCCCCGGACAGCGCCTCTCACGTATTCTTTCGCGATGCCCGAGCCGCCGTGCAACACCAGCGGGACCCCTGTCACCTGGCGGATGCGTTCCAGACGCTCGAGGTTAAGTCTGGCATTGGGCTTTCTTGCTTCCCGCGCGGCGCCCGAGATGGCGCCATGAATGTTACCGATCGCCACGGAGAGCCAATCGACGCCAGTCTCGTTGACGAATTGCCGCGCCTCCTCGGGATCGGTGAAGCCCTTTCCCGAGACGAAGAGTTCCTCATAGGGGGGAAGCGGCCCGGCTTCGTGACCCAGCACGGCGCCCAGTTCGCCTTCCACTGCAATCCCGGCGGCGTGTGTCAGCTCCGCGATTTCCTTGGTGGCGGCAATGTTCTCTGCCAAAGGCAACCGCGAACCGTCCACCATCACCGAGTGGTAACCGAGCTGAATCGCCTCCCGGATGATGGCCGCATAATCCACGTGCAGGCCGTCCTCGTCGACGACGGGAACATGGTCCAGATGCAGGCGGGTGTAACGTTCGTCCTTGACGCGCTGATACTCGTCGGCAATCGCCCGCACGCTGCGCGCCTGGAACTTCACCCACTCGAGCCGCGCCACGGTGATCAGCCCGAACGCTCCCGTATCCCGCAGCGCCTTCACGACCGGCTCCATCATCGGCAGACAAGGGATGTTAAACGCCGGCACCACCAGGCCCGCCTTCCAGGCGTTCTTGACACAATCATCCAGGATTTCCATTTTGGCTCCCGGGTTCTGGTGAGTATACAGCCAACCGCCTTCCTCTGTGGCTCCGAGTTGCAGTTTTCGCTTTGGGAGCCGGTTTTGGCTCCACCAAGCGCCACTTTCGCCCTGCCGCAAGGAAACCAAAACCGGCAAGCCCTGCCTTTCCACTGCATTCCATGGACAGCTCTCCGACCCTCATTGACCGGTCGCTCATTTCGCTGCACTCACCGCCTCCGTCTACCCTGACGGCCCCGGCAAGGCGGCAATCCTTCGCACCATCGCCCCGAACAGCCGCCGCGTCCGTGTACCCGCCGTGTACCTCAGTTTGGCGTTCCTGGCGTTTTCAGCCTTTGTGGCGATATGCAGAATCAATAACTTGCAGCCTGTCAATATGGGGCATGGGTTCGATTCCCACCCTCTCTGCCATCAAGCTATTCTCGTTCAAGACTCAGCAGCGATATCCCGTCGATAGTTTCCACTTTTGCATCGGCCTCTCTAAATCCGTGCAGTCTGAGGGCCAGTTCTGCATACTGACCCCCGTCCCCCACTTCGCTGAAACATGGGTACGCATAATCATCGTGCGACAACAGTGGCAGAAATGTAACTGGTCGGTGGATGTTGGGCAGAGGGAGATGGGCTGTAATAGTCACGTCCTGATGGCCTACCCCTTCAGATCGCGGCGATCACCCAGGTGAGCAACCGAAACGGTCATAACGGGGGCGTCTCGAAAGCGTCTTGCCTGCCAAAGCGGGCACGTGGGTTCGAATCCCACCCTGTCGGGCTTGGGTTCTTTGGCGTACCTCCGACGTACTCTCGGCGCACCCCACTACGGACGCCGCCGAGGGGTTGTGCCCCTCGCCGGGCGACACCGTCTCCAGGATGATCTTCACAGGGCCGTCGATAGGAGTCGCAGCGCCATGACGCCCGTCGCATTCAGGGTGGGAAGCCAGGATTCTTTCGTCCCGAGGTAGCCTCTGCCACCCTGTGATACGGGCCCAGCGATGAACAGGCGTTCGGGTGTCATCGGACGTGCAGGCCGCGCGCGTGTTGTCCGAAAGTTGCCCTGGCTATTACATGAGCCGCTTTGCTTCGATTAAACGAATCGGGCAAATGCCCCAGGGTTCAAAACTACGATGTGGGCGACCGGGGATATGCGCCCACCTCGCCGGGCGGCCCCATGGCTGAAAAACCGAAGGTGGGGGGTGCCGGAGCCGGGGTGGACTGCCAGCGCCGGGCCGGGGGCGTGGAGAATGGCCCGCGAGCGCGTCAGGATTGGCTCAGGACGCGCCGCCGACCGTGACTATAGGATTCTCTCCCCCCCTCTCTCCCCTCCTGTGCTAGCGACAGAAAGCTGATGGAGTGAGTTGCCGCATTCCTGCTTGCACTGGCCCGCCAGAGCGTGACAATTGGCTCCAGAACCTGCTGAGTCAAGCCACGCCAGGAGAAACGACGTGCCAGACTCAACGCCAGGGGCAAGCGCACGGTTTTCGGGACGGAAGCGGGGCATGCCGGGTCACGAAGGCGCGAGGTGACCACCCCTACGCGTGGGCCGACAGGCTGAGAACCCTTACAAGTAGGGCTCTGTGTGGACATGCGTGTGGACACGGGGGATTCGGGGGAGTGTTTCACTAGGGCAAACTACTGTAAGGATTGGTCGGGACGGCCGGATTTGAACCGGCGACCACTTGCACCCCAAGCAAGTGCGCTACCAGGCTGCGCTACGTCCCGGCAAGAACGGTGTCGAGTGTCAGAGGCCCAAGAACGCCGCCCTCTTACTGGCACCTGAAACCCGACATCTGACACCTGAATTTCCACGCTAACACTTGCGTGAAAGCATTGTCAAGATACTCTCCAGCTCGCGTCGGATGGCTTTCAGTTGCATGCCATCCAAGCTGGCGTGGAACAAGGGCTTCTGTTCCTCCGATCCCTTAGAATTCCCGGCCAGTTGCTTGCGGGCGCCCTCGATGGTGAAGCCCTTTTCGTAAAGGAGGCGCTTGATCTCCAGAACGCTCTCGACGTCCTGCCGCCGATACTGGCGGTGCCCGGAGCGGCTTTTCATGGGCTTCAAGCTAGGGAACTCGGTTTCCCAGTAGCGGAGGACGTAAGCCTTGGTTTGGGTCAGTTCGCTGACCTCCCCGATGCGGAAGTACAGCTTGTCGGGAATCGAAACGTCTGCGAGACCGGTGGAGGTTTGACGGGCGGCGCGGGACTGGCGACCTCGTGGCATGGACCCTCAGCGGACAGCGTACAGTCAGCTTCCGCCATCTTAGAGAAGGCCGCGGGCAGCGTCAAGCGCAGGCTCCCCACCCGCCGTGAAGCCGCCAGCCGCACCCACAAAGAGATGTCGCCACCCCCAAGGGGTGAGGTATACTTTCGGCTTTCCAGGGACCGCGTTCCGAACAGGGACAGCAAATCCGAAGGCAAAAGACCGACTATGAATAACCGCCCAGCGCCTCTTTTGTGGATTCTTTTTCTGGCTTACTTCACTTTCGGAATGGTCACGAATGTCCTGGGCGTGATCATCCCCGAAGTCATCACCCAGTACAGCCTGAGCCGCTTTCAGGGCGGCATCATGGCTTTTGCGTTCTTCCTCGCTTATGGTCTCTGCTCCATCCCGACGGGGCTGTTGATGGACCGACTGGGCCCCCGACCCCTGGTTCTCTTCGGCGTAGGACTGATGGCCGTGGGCTGCCTGGGAGTTTCGCTGGCGACGAATTACCCGCTCACCTTGGCGATGATCTTTGCGGTGGGCGTGGGCGTAACGGTTCTCCAGACCGCCGGCAATCCGCTCATCCAGCACCTAGACCGCCTGGAGAACTATCATCGCAACCTGACGCTGACCATTGGCTTCTGCGGGATAGGTGCGGCGTTGGGGCCGTTTGTCCTGGCGCTGTTCCGGGGAGCAGGCCGCCCCTGGCAAACGCTTTACATTTTCTTCGCGGTTTTGTGCGCGGTGGTCCTGGTTCTAGTGCTGCTGTCGCGCTTTCCCGCCGCGCAAGCCAGCGACCGCATTCGTGTCGATCAGCTCGGAAAGTTGCTGGCGACACCTCTGCTGATCTTCTATACGTTGGGTATCTTTTTCTACGTGGGGGCAGAGGTCGGGACCGCTTCGTGGATCGTGAAGTTCTTTGAGGACGTGCATCACACCGCCACTGAAGTCGCGAACGTCGAAAGCGCCAGCCTGCTGCGGAGAGTTCTGCCCACCCTGCCGGCACTGATCGTGGCGCTCTTCTGGGGACTGCAAGGAGTTGGCCGCCTGGTCAGCGGCGCCGTGCTGAACAGGGTTGGCAGCCGGAGACTGCTCCGCCTGTATTCCTTCCTGGCGTTGGTTTGCTTGCTGCTGGCGACCTTCGGTCCCGAGAAGCTGACGGCTGTCGGGTTCGCGGCCTGCGGTTTCTTTACCTCCGTGCTTTTCACGCTGATCTTCAGCGGCACGATCAACAGCTTTGCCGAGAATCAAGGCACCGTCTCAGGACTGCTGTGCACGGCGGCGGTGGGCGGCGCGATTGTGCCGCCCTTAGTGGGGCTGGTCGGGGACCACCTGAGCATGCAGGCAGCCATGATGGTCCCGGCGCTCTGTTTTGCGTACGTGTTCGGCCTGGCGATGCTGGGCCGGGCCAAGTATGAGTGAATACGCCTTCGGGGAGAGAACGAACGATGCCTCAGCTCATTGTGGGGATTGATATCGGGGGAACCAAGGTCGCCGGCGGACTGGTGAGCCAGAAAGGGCGGCTGGTGAAATCGCTCATTGTGCCCACGCGGGCGGCGGAGGGATTCAAGACCAGCTTCGGCCAGATCGTTCAAGCGATAGACTGCTTAATTGAACGCGCGGGAGGGAAGCAGAACATCACCGGCATTGGTATCTGCGCTCCCGGGCCGCTCAATCCCAGGACGGGCGTCGTTATCAATCCGCCCAACTTGCCCGGGTGGCGAAACATCCAACTGGCGCGGATGGTCGAGAAGCGGTTTGGCCTGTCCACCAAGGTGGAGAACGACGCCAACGCCGCCGGCCTGGCCGAGGTCCTCTTTGGCGCGGCGGTGGGTTACCGCGATATCTTCTATGTGACGGTGAGCACGGGCATCGGGACCGGAATCATCATCAACAAGGAGATCTACCACGGCAAGAACGGCGTGGCGGGCGAGGGCGGGCACGTCTCGATCGATTTCAAGAGCCCGTACCGCTGCGGCTGCGGAACGCAGGGCTGCATTGAGGCACTGGCGGCAGGGCCGGGGATGGTGCGGCGGGCGCGGGTGCGCCTGGAACAGGAACACACCGTGCCGAGCCTGCTGCGCGACCTGACCCGTGGCCACTTGAGCCAGATCACCCCCAAGATGATTGAAGAGGCCGCGCGCGCGGGCGACGCCGTGGCCAAAGCCATCATCGACGAGACGGGCTTCTTCCTGGGAGTCTGGTTGGCCGGGATGATCACGCTGCTCGATCCGGAGGCCATTGTCATCGGCGGGGGCGTGGCGCAAATCGGCAAACCCCTTTTCGCCAAGATTCGCGAGACCATTCCGCACTACACCATCAATCGCCGCTTTGCGGTGAAGATTCCCCTCCTCACGGCGAAGCTGCAGAAGAACGTCGGCGTATTTGGGGCGGCGAGCCTGTTCCTGCCGACGGAGAACTGAGGGAACGGGCGACGCACGCTCACATGAAGAATTCCCAACAGATACTGCATCTGTTAGCCCTCATGCTGGCGGTCGCTGCCGCGGCCGGCGGGGCGCCCACGGAGACGAGCACGACGATAGCCACCGGTCATTCCGCGCGACCCATCCAGCTGAATGGGCGCTTGGATGAGCCGGCGTGGCAAGACGCCAGTACACCTGTCGAACTTGTCCAGCAGTCACCACATCCTGGTCAGCCCGCGCCGTGTTCCTGGAAGGCAGGACCCTTCAGGCGAACCGAGAAAGTGCGTCATAAGGCTGGAGCGATAAAGTCCTTGACACGGCCTTCCTTGTCGACCTAGTCTATCGATTCGATAGAATTAGTGGTGAATCGCCATGCAGATATCCAAGAAGGGCCTCTACGGATTGGAAGCAATGCTGGTGCTGGGGAAACACTGTCCTGAGCGCCTGATGAAGATTCATGAAATCGCGTCTTCGGAGGGTATTCCGGAAAAGTTTCTGGAGCTCATCTTGCTGGAACTGAAGCGAGCGCGCTTGGTGGAGAGCGAGCGCGGCGCGAAAGGTGGCTACCGGCTGCGGCGCTCACCCAAGCGAATCTTCTTGGGCGAAATCATCCGCACCATCGACGGCCCGCTGGCTCCCTTCGGGGACGCCGAGTCCCTGCGCCGGCTGGTCGCGCGCGACAAGAAACATCGGGCGCTCTTTCGCCTTTTCCTAGACGTGCGCAACGCGGCCGCTCGCATCCTGGACCACACCTCCCTCGCCGACCTCGCTGGTGACCGCTGAGGTTTTTCGGGCCGGCCAGAAGGAGAGAAGGTTATGAAAAAACAGGCCATGGTCTTCGCGGCCTTGATAAGTCTGGTGGCGGCAGCGGGTCTGGCCGCGCAGGACGCACCGGTGGTCATTCGCGCCGGCCATTTTCCCAACCTCACCCATGCGCAGGGAGTTATCGGCCAGGCAACCGGATGGTTTGACAAAGCTCTCGCCCCCGAGGCGCGCGTGGAATGGAAGATCTTCAATGCCGGACCTTCCGCCATCGAGGCGCTGTTCGCGGGGGCGATTGATCTCACTTACATCGGTCCCAACCCGGCCATCAACGGCTACGTGCGCTCGCGCGGGGAAGCCCTGCGCATCGTCGCCGGCGCGACCAGCGGGGGCGCGGCCCTGGTGGTGCGCGCTGACTCTGGCATCCAGAAGCCGGAAGATTTTCGTGGCAAGAAGATCGCCTCGCCGCAGCTCGGCAACACGCAGGACGTGGCCCTGCGGGGTTGGCTGAATGCTCACGGGCTCAAGCTGCGTGAGAGGGGCGGCGATGTGCAAGTGATTCCCATCGCCAATCCGGATCAGCTCACGCTGTTCATCAAGAAAGAGATTGATGGCGCCTGGGCGCCTGAGCCCTGGGCTTCGCGCCTCATCCACGAAGCCAACGGTCGTTTGTTTCTCGACGAGCGTGACCTTTGGCCCAACGGCCAGTTCGTGACCACGCATCTGATCGTGAGCACCAGATTCTTGAAGGAGCACCGCGACTTGGTAAAGAAGTGGATCAGAGCCCACGTGGAGCTGACGGAATGGATCAACGGGAATCTGCCGGAAGCCAAGCGGGTACTGAACCAGGAGATCAAGAGAGAGACCGGGAAGGCCTTGCCCCTGGCAGTGCTGGATGATTCCTTCTCCCGCGTGCAGATCACCTACGATCCCGTTCGCTCCTCGCTTTTCACATCGGCGCGCTGGGCATTTGAGGCGGGATTCCTCGGGCGGGAGCGGCCTGACCTATCGGGCATCTATGACCTCTCGATCTTGAACGAGACGCTGCGAGAGAAGGGAGCCAAGCCGATACCCTGACGGGAGGCGCGGGAAGCGCGCCGTGGAGGAAGCTGCATGTCCGAGACTCTGAGGGCCCCGAGCACCGCGACGGGCAAACTCCACTTGCGCGGCGTTTCGCGCTCGTTCCATACGGCGCGCGGCGCCCTCGCCGCGCTGGAGAACATCGACCTGGAAGTGCGCGAGGGCGAATTCCTGTGCGTTGTCGGACCATCGGGGTGTGGGAAGTCGACCCTGCTGAACCTCATGGCTGGTCTCGACCACCCCACGACGGGAGAGATCTGGATGGACGGACGGCGGGTCGAGGGCCCGGGGACGGACCGGACCCTCATCTTCCAGGAGTTGGGCCTGTTCCCCTGGCTCACGGTGCAGGAGAACGTGGAATTCGGCCTGCGCATGCAGGGCATCGGCCGGCAGGAGCGCCGGGCCCGCGCTCAGCAGTACCTCCGGCTCGTTCACCTTTCACGTTTCGAGACGAGCTATATCCATCAACTTTCGGGCGGGATGAAACAGCGCGTGGCGTTGGCACGTTCGCTGGTTACTGAACCCGACGTACTGCTTATGGATGAACCCTTCGCTGCCTTGGACGCCCAGACTCGCGACCTGTTGCACGAGGAACTGGCACGCATCTGGGCGGAAACTGGAAAGACCATTGTGTTCGTCACCCATAACGTGCGCGAGGCGGTACGGCTGGGCAGCCGGGTAATCCTGCTGACCTTTCGGCCTGGGCGCATCAAGAGCCAGTTCACCATCACCCTGCCGCGGCCCCGCCACCTGGAAGACCCCGAATTGGCACTCACGGCGCGGGAAGTCCTGGCCCAGTTGAAAGAAGAAATCAACAAGGCGGTGGAAGAAGAGTACAGCCATGAAGAAAACCGTTAGGCAACTGGCATTCTATCTGGGGCTGCTGGCCCTTTGGGAGTTGATCTACGAGTTGAAGATCTGGCCGCCCTACCTCTTTCCCTCTCCGCAGAGTGTGCTCGAGTCTTTGCAGATGGGATTCTCGGACCGGACCTTCCTGATTGGGCTGGGCATCAGCATGAGGCGCATCGCCTTGGGATACGGCCTTTCGGTCCTCCTGGGTATCGCCATCGGGTTCCTGATCGCCGCCAGCGAATTTCTGGAAACCACGCTGGGCGGATTGGTGCTGAGTCTTCAAAGCCTGCCGAGCCTATGCTGGCTGCCCTTGGCGGTCCTCTGGTTTGGGTTGACTGAGAAGGCCATCTTGTTTGTGGTGGTGATGGGATCCTTTCTGGCCGTCACGATCAACACGCAGAGTGGCGTGCGCCACGTCCCGAAGATTTATCTCCTGGCCGGCCGCAACCTCGGCGCTCACGGCCTAGGCATGTTCCTGCACGTGCTTCTGCCCGCCAGCCTGCCCCACTTGGTGGCAGGGCTGAAGCAAGGGTGGGCCTTTGCCTGGCGGTCGCTGATCTCTGGAGAAATGATCTTCGTGAGCCTGGGGCTTGGCCACCTGCTCATGATGGGACGCGACCTGAATGACATGAGCCAGGTCGTAGCCGTCATGGCCCTGATCATGGCTATCGGCCACTTGGTAGATCGCTTGGTGTTTGAGAAACTGGAAAACAGCATCCGGCAGAAGTGGGGGCTGGCGGGCGCCGCTTAAGCCATGTTTTACCACACGTCGCGCCACCAGCCCTACCCAACCCCTCAGTCCCGCTGTAGAATAGAGTTCTGGTTCAGGGAATTCTGCAATGGCTGATAAGGACAGCACGGCAATCTTGCTTTTTGCCCACGGCAGCAGCTTGGAAGAAGCCAACCGCGCCGTGCACGAACTGGCGCGCCAGGTCGAAGGGCTTGGGCCGTGCAGCTATGTGCGAGCCGTGTTTCTGCAACTGGCTCATCCCAGTCTGGAAGAGGCGGTCACCGAGGCCGCGGCGGTAGGCCGGCGGCGGGTGATTGTCATTCCCTATTTTTTGACCGTGGGCGTCCATTTGCAGCGCGACCTGCCCAACTTGATTGCTCCATTGACCGAGAAGTACCCGGCCCTGTCAATTGAGGTGGGTCAAGCGCTCGAGGGGCACCCGCTGATGGCCTCAATCATCCTCGGGCGGGTTCAGGAAGTGATTCAAACAACCAAGGCTGCCCGGTGATCAGATTCCCACACAAACTCATGCACACGGCGACGGTCCTCGGCCTGCTGGGCTTTGTGTCCGTCGTGGCAAACAGGGGCGGCGATGCTGGTCCACGGCCGGGTGGAGAGCCGAAGCCTAGCGTAATCCTCATTACAGTGGACACGCTCCGCGCTGACCACCTCGGCTGCTACGGATACACACAGATTCAAACCCCCAACATCGATCAGCTCGCCCACGCCGGCGCTCGATTTACCCAAGCCTACACTCCAGTGCCTGTCACCCTGCCGGCCCACACGGCGCTCTTCACGGGTGCCTTCCCCATGGCTACGGGGATGCACGACTTCAGTGGCAACAAGCTTCCGGCAAACGCTGCCACTCTCGCCAAGGTGCTCCGCGATAACGGCTACGCCACAGGCGCATTCATTGGCTCGGCCGTGTTGGATTCCCGCTTCGGCCTGAACCAGGGCTTCGACACCTACTTCGACCATTTTGAGTTCAGCCGCTTGGACGAAGCGCACCTTGATCAAATGGAGCGTCGTGGCGACCTGGTGATGGACGAAGCGCTGCGCTGGCTGAAGGGCAATCCCCGCCAGCCGTTCCTTATCTGGGTCCACCTCTACGACCCGCATGACCCCTATACGCCGCCCGAACCATACGCCAGCCGGTACCGTGCGCGGCCCTACGATGGCGAGATCGCGTTCGACGACGCCCAAGTGGGGCGGCTGGTGGCCTATCTGAAGCAACAAGCGCTCTTCGACAAGTCGGTGATCGTCGTAGCGGGCGACCACGGGGAAGGTTTGGGGGAACACGGCGAAAGAACCCACGGCTTTTTCATCTACAATTCCACGCTCCACGTCCCACTGCTCATGAAGCTTCCTGGCGTAGCCCCCCGCGTCATCGCGGACGAAGTCTCGCTGGTGGATGTGATGCCAACCCTCTTGCAGGCGTTAAAGATTCCCGTGCCGGCCAGCGTGCAGGGGCGCAGCCTCCTGGGTCAGGTTCTGGGTCGTCCTGCGGCGGGACGGTCAAACCTGTACGCAGAATCCTACCTTCCCTTGCTCCATTTTCGGTGGAGCCAGTTGCGCGGTCTGCAGTCCCGCGGCATGAAATACATTGATGCCCCTCGCCCTGAAATCTACGACACGCGCACCGATCCCAAAGAGCGGCAGAACCTTTACGCGGGCCGTCAGGCGCTGGGGCACGAAATGCGCGATCGCCTCTATGGTCTGATCCGCCGCTTCACGCCGGCGGGCGGGGCTGGGACCGAGAAGGAGCTGACTGATCCGGCCCTGCTCGAACGCCTCAGGTCCTTAGGGTATGTGGCGGTCTCCGCTGGGACTTTTGCCGAGGCCAGCGGCAAGCCGCTCCCCGACCCCAAGGATCGCGTCCAGGTGTACGAGTTGGTCGCCGAGGCGATGGCCGACGGCCAGCACGGCCGCTACGAAGAGTCCCTGCGGAAGTTGCACGAAGCGGAGAAGACCGAACCGGCTTCGCTCAGCATTCATTACCTGATCGCGCTCGACTATTATCGCTTGAAAGATTATCGGCATGCCATTGAGCGCTTCCAGTCCGCGCTCCAGCTCAACCCCCAGTTCGCATTGGCGACGTACTACTTGGGAGTGGCCCAATTGCAGACCGGCGACCTAGATGGGGCAGCAGCATCCTTCCTGCACACCTTGGAAATCGATTCGACAAATTTCTCCGCTGCCTTCAATCTGGGCGCCGTTTACACGCGGCAGAAGCGTGTGGACGAGGCCCTGCAGGCTTTCCAGCGCGCCATCGAGATCCTCCCTGACTATGCAGAGGCGCATGAGGCGCTCGGGGAACTGTACCTTTACCTGAAACGCACAGACGAGGCAGTGCGTGAGCTGGAACGGGCCGTGGCCATCGCCCCAGAAATGCGCAAGGCGCATTATCACCTGGGCCGGGCCTACGAGGCCCTGGGCCGGACAGCCGATGCCCAGCGTGAGTTTGACCGCGCCAAACAGCAGTGACGAGAGACCAGTGAGAAGTTACAAGGGCAGGTTTGCGGCACTCCTGGTTGTAGTTTGCTGCTCTGGTGCTTCTGCGCAGCCGCCGCCCGCCGGCAACATGCCGGTGCTGCTCATCACCGTGGACACGCTGCGGGCGGACCGGCTCGGCTGCTACGGGGCGCGCCGCGTTCGCACGCCCGCGATGGACGCGCTGGCTGCGGATGGCGTCCGCTTCGAGAATGCCCTCGCGCAGGTTCCAATCACGCTTCCGTCCCACGCTGTCATCCTCACCGGCACATATCCCATATATAACGGGGTGCGGGATTTCACTAGCCCTGGCCTGCCCCCGAGCGTAGGGTTGCTGGCTGAAGCCTTTGAGCGTCAGGGTTACGCCACGGCCGCCTTTGTCAGCGCTTTCGTCCTGGATTCTACGTGGGGCCTGAGCCGCGGGTTCCAAACCTACGACGACCACTTCGATCCCCGTCAGTTCGAGACCCGGAACCCCGGTAATATCGAACGTCGCGCCGACGCAACGATCAATCGCCTGCTCGCTTGGCTGCGACCGCGCACTTCCGTTCAGTCGGCCAAGCAGCCCTTCTTCATATGGCTACACTTGTACGACCCACACAGCGATTACAATCCTCCGGAACCCTTTCACAGTCAGTACGCCGGTCGCCTTTACGACGGCGAAGTGGCTTACGTGGACAGCCAACTCGTGCGGCTCTTCCAATACCTGCGCACGTCGGGGATTTACGACCGAGCCCTCATCCTCCTGCTGAGCGACCACGGCGAATCACTGGGCGAGCACGGCGAGGACGAGCACGGGTTCTTCGTTTACCACGCGACCTTGCGCGTTCCGATGATTTTCAAGTTGCCGCGGGGCCAGGGCGCCAGGGGGCAAGTAATCCAGCCCCCCGTGGGAACTATCGATGTGGCGCCCACGCTGCTGGAGTTGCTGCATTTTCGGGACCCGCTCAGCCGACAGTTCCAGGGGAAAAGCCTTGCCTCGCTCGTTCTGGGTAAGGGTGCGCCGTCCGAGCCACCCGTCTATGCTGAGACCTACTATCCGCGCGACTCCTTCGGCTGGAGTCCACTGCGTTCGTTTTCCGGCCGCCGCTTTCACTATATCGAGGCGCCACAGCCGGAAATCTACGACCTGACCGCCGACCCTGGCGAGAAGCGCAATCTCTATGAGCAACGCCGGGCTGAGTCTGAAACCCTGCGAGCCCAATTGCGTGACTTTGAGCGCCGGTACACGGCCACGGCTTCCCCCGACAAGGGACCGCCGCTTGCGCCCGAGACTCTTGAGAAACTGAAGTCGCTCGGCTACCTGGCCTACTCTGCTCCTGCGGCTCCCGCCTCGACGACGGGCGACCTTGCTGATCCGAAGGACCGCCTGAGGACGTTCAAGTCCATCCTGCGCGCGACGGACTTGGCTTCGGTGGGTCGTCTCGATGAGTCAAATGCTCTGCTGAAGGCGGTGGCCGGTGAAGAGCCCCGCCTCTACTTGGTCTCCTTCATGTTGGCGGAAAACGCGGCACGAGCGCGACGCTGGGCGGAGGCTGAACGACAGTTCCTGGCTTGCCTGAAACTGAGCCCTTTGTTCCAGCAGGCCGTCATGGGCCTGGCGCGCGCCTATATCGCTCAAGGAAAGGGCGAGCAGGCACGCCCGTGGCTGGAACTGGCCGTCCACGAGAACCCGCACAATTTTCTGGCTTATCACGGCTTGGGACTGGTGGCCCGCCAGCGGCGACAGAACGAGGAAGCGCGCCGCTACCTTACGAAGGCCATTGAGGAAAAGCCCAACTACGCTCCCTCGCACCAAGAGTTAGGAATAACCTTGGTGGAAATGCAGCGCTACGCCGAGGCGCTGAGTTCGCTTTCCCGTGCCGCCGAACTCGGCCCGGAAAACGCGACGCTCGCCAACTACCTCGGCATCGCCTACTCGCACGCGGGGCGGAAACGTGACGCGGTAGAGAAGTTTCGCCGGGCGATCGCGCTCCAGAGCGATTACGCCGCCGCCCACTTGAATCTGGCTGCTGCCTATCGGGATCTGGGAGATCGCGCCGCCGCCGAGCGCGAGTTCCGCGCCGTCTGCACCCTCTCGAGCGACCTCTGTCGCCAGTACAAGAACCTCTTCGAATAGCTCACCGGAGCGTTGACAGGATGGACCCTTCATGTGTGTGGGAAGGCTCACGACCTGTAGCGATGGCCCTTGATTGCCGTCGCGAGCCTTTTCTGGGATGCCTCCGTTGCTGGGGCGATCCGGCCGGTGATCTCTAACGGTCGGCCTTGGCAGACTGCAAACCAAGCCTCCCGAGGACCGACGGGATTCTTGCCTCAGGTTGTTCTCAGGATAGCGTCCGCGATCCGCACAGCAGGGAGGATGGCTGCTACGTCGTGCACGCGGACGATGTGCGCACCTGCCAGGATTGAGGCTGCTACCGCGACTGCATCGCCGAGCAGTAGGGGCGCTGCTTGCGGGGACGACCAGGGCAGGGCAAGCCCTGCCCCTAGGCCGCCGGTGAGCGGCCAATGGCTTGCCTGGCGCTTCCCTGACCGTGATGGTTGCAATCCCTCGCCTGCCACCACGGCCTGAACGAACGATTTCCGCGAGGTCCCCACCAGGATCGGCAGCCGAAAGCGCTGGAGGCGTTCGAGGTGGGCAAGGATCTCGAAGTTCTGCCGGCGCGACTTTCCAAAGCCCATCCCGGGATCGATGATCAACTGGGAACGATGCACGCCCCGCGCCAGCGCCCGCCGGATGGAACGCTTCAGACCATCGCGGAGCGCGCGCCAGATGGAGCGCGCGAAGGGCTTCTGCTGCATGGTTTCGGGGCGACCGCGAAGGTGCATCAGGATCAAAGGCGTTTGGTGTGTGCGGGCCACATCCGCCAGGCGCGGGTCGAACCGGAGCCCGCTGACGTCGTTGATGATGCTCGCTCCGGCGCGCACCGCTCCTTCGGCCACCTCTGCCTTGGTGGTGTCAATGGAGATGGGCAGTGGGCCCAGTCTCTTCCGGAGCCCCCAGATGACTGGAAGCACGCGACGCAGTTCTTCTGCCGCCGCGATCGGTCGGGACCCCGGCTTGGTGGACTCACCGCCCACATCAATCCAATCTGCGCCTTGGCTCACCATCTCGAGGCCGTGCTCGATGGCTCGGTCCGCGGTCAGGTAGCGGCCCCCGTCGGAGAAAGAATCGGGCGTGACGTTCAATACGCCCATAATGAGGGTCCGTTCGCCTAGCAGGACTCTGCGCCGGTTGACGATGAGTTGGAAGGTGGGGCGGGGTGTCATGTGAGAACCGATCAGCCCTCAGCCGTCAGCGCTCAGCCTTCAGTGGCCAACCCGAGCTGTTGTTTGCCTCTGGTTTTCGCTGAAGGCTGACGGCTTGTCGATTATCCTCCAAACAATCCCACATAGGCGATGGCCCCGATTGCGCCGCCCAGCGCTGGTCCGATCACCGGCACCCACGAGTAACCCCAGTCCGAACTCCCCTTGTTGGGTATGGGCAGAATCGCGTGCGCGATCCGTGGCGCCAAGTCCCGGGCTGGATTGATAGCATAGCCGGTGGGGCCGCCGAGCGAAAGGCCAATGGCCCAGACCAGAAAGCCCACCAGCAGCGGAGACAGTCCCGATTGGGCAGGGGCGGCGTTGGCGCTGATCGCCAGCACGCCCAGGACAAGTACGAATGTCCCGATGATCTCAGTGACAAGGTTCGCGGGCGCGCGGCGGATCGCGGGCACGGTCGAAAACACGGAGAGCTTTGCCACGGGGTCCTCCGTCTCGCGCCAGTGTGCCTGATAGGCCAGCCACACCAGCACCGCGCCGAGAAAGGCGCCAACGAATTGGCCCGCCATGTAGCGCGGTACCTCACTCCAGGCGAACTTGCCTGCTATCGCCAGACCCAGCGTCACGGCGGGGTTCAGATGTGCGCCACTTATGCGCCCCACCGCATAGACCCCGATAGCCACAGCCATCGCCCAGCCCGTGGCGATCACCATCCAGCCGGAATTCTCAGCTTTCGACTTCTTCAGCAGAACCGCAGCCACCACGCCATCACCAAGAAGAACTAACAGCATGGTGCCGACGACCTCAGCCGTGAACGGGTTCATACGCACCTTCCACAAGATTGGCCAGGATTGGAACGCGAACGAAAGGAGCAGGGTAAAGGATGAAGGGTAAAGTATAAAGTGCAAACTGACGAGCTTCAGCCTCTAGCTTTGGTATTTCACGTTTCTAGTTTGTCACGCCGGCTGCGGGCGCTCGCGGCCGGACAGGCCGGGCGCGGCTTGAGGTTTCAAGACTTCCGTGGTTTCCGGTTGCGCAGGCTTGGGCGGCTCGTGGCGGACGCGTTCGGGTAGGGTCTTGCCCTCGACGAGCAGCTTTACCTCGCTGGCATCCAGAACTTCTCGCTCGAGCAGAGTGTCCGCGATGCGGAGCAGCGCTTCGCGGTTAGACGTGAGGATGTCCCTCGCACGCTGGTGGGCATTCATAACGAATTTCTTCACTTCCTGGTCGATCTTGATGGCGGTGTCCTCGCTGAAGTCGCGCTGCGTCGTAATGTCGCGACCCAGAAAGATTTCTTGCTGGTTCTTGCCGAAGGCCAGCGGCCCGAGGTCCGACATGCCGTAGTCGCACACCATGCGCCGAGCGAGTTCCGTGGCCTGCTCGATATCGTTGGCGGCGCCGGTGGTGACCTTGTTGAGGAAAAGTTCCTCGGCGGCGCGCCCGCCCATCATGATGGTGAGTTGCGATTCCAGGTAATCCCGCGTGTAGGTGTGCTTGTCGTCCACCGGCAACTGCAAGGTGGCGCCCAAGGCCATGCCGCGCGGGATGATCGTCACCTTGTGGAGCGGGTCGGCGTAGGGGACTATGGTTGCCAGCAGAGCATGTCCCGCCTCGTGGTACGCGGTGTTCCGCTTCTCTTCTTCGGAGAGGATCATGGACTTGCGTTCCACGCCCATCAGGACCTTGTCTTTGGAGACCTCGAAGTCTTCCATGATGACGTGCTTGCGGTTTAGCCGCGCCGCCAGCAGGGCGCCTTCGTTGACCAGGTTGGCCAAATCGGCGCCGGAGAATCCTGGGGTGCCGCGGGCCAGCACTGAGATGTCCACGTCGTCGGCGAGCGGGATTTTTTTCGTGTGGACTTTCAAGATGCCTTCGCGTCCGCCCACGTCCGGGCGCGGCACCACGACGCGGCGATCGAACCGTCCGGGACGCAGCAGGGCCGGGTCCAGCACGTCCGGGCGGTTGGTGGCAGCGATGAGGATGACGCCTTCGTTGGATTCAAACCCATCCATTTCCACGAGCAGTGCGTTCAGCGTCTGCTCGCGTTCATCATGGCCGCCGCCCAGGCCGGCGCCGCGATGGCGGCCCACGGCGTCGATCTCGTCGATGAAGATGATGCAGGGGGCATTTTTCTTGCCTTGCTCGAAGAGGTCGCGGACGCGCGATGCGCCTACGCCCACGAACATCTCCACAAAGTCCGAGCCGGAAATCGAGAAGAAGGGGACGTTGGCTTCGCCCGCGATGGCGCGCGCCAGCAGGGTCTTGCCGGTTCCCGGCGGGCCCACCAGCAGGACACCCTTGGGAATGCGGCCGCCCAGTTTCTGGAACCTCTGCGGCTCGCGCAGGAACTCGATGATTTCCTGCAATTCTTCCTTGGCCTCGTCCACTCCGGCCACGTCCTTGAAGGTCACCTTCTTCTGCTGGCTGGAGAGCAGGCGCGCCCGGCTCTTGCCAAAAGAGAGTGCCTTGTTGCCCCCGGTCTGCATCTGCCGCATGAAGAAAATCCACAGGCCCAACAGCAGGAGGATGGGCAGCGCGTTCGCCACCCAAGTCATCCAGGAACCGCCGGAATTGTCCTTGATGAGGACGTTGACGTTCTTCTCTTGCAGGGTTTTGTAAAGGTCAGGATAGTTGGCCGGGATAGTGGTCTTGAACTTGCGATTGTCCTTCTTCAGGGTGCCGTCCACGCCGGTCCCGGTGATGGTCACTTCGCGGACGTTATCTTTACCCACCTCGTTGGTGAATTCGGTGAAGGTCAGGTCCACAACCTTCTCGACCCTATTGACCCGGACCACTTGCCAAATCACCAGGGCAAACGCCGCCATGACCACCCAGAAGATTATGTTCCTGACCGCCGTGTTCACTTGACTTCCTCCCCCGGCCTCGCTCCTGCGGTTACGCCAGGCGCCCGGAGAATCCCACTTCGTATTAGATGCCTCAGAGCCCTTGGGGGCTCCAGTCCCATGGTGGTTTAGCCCCCCGTGGCCACGTAGGGCAGATTGCGGTACTTGTCCTGGTAGCCCAGGCCATAGCCCATCAGGAATTTCCCAGTGGTCTTGAAACCCACGTAGTCGGTGGGGACGGCCACCTTTCGTTCGTCGGTCTTCTCAATCAAAGTGGCCGTGCGAACCGAGCCGGGATTCTGTCCCAGGATGTAGCGGTACAGGTGGTCCAGGGTCAGGCCCGACTGCAGGATGCCATCTAGCAGCAGGACATCCTTGCCGGCAGCCTCCACGGGGGGAACGTATTTGATTTCGCGCATGGGAACCCCGCCGGGCGCCGTGTCGTGGACATCCGGCCTCACGAAGTAGCATATGACCGGAACTTTGAGCAACCGGATCAGGTCGCCCATGAACACGAAGCAATTCTCCAGGATCCCAACCACGTGCAGGGTCTTGCCCTGGTAGTCGCGATTGATCTCCTTGGCCAGTTCGCGCACACGCTTTTGGAGCTGCTTCGCCGAGTAAACGGTCCGCAGGTTTTCTCCCACAGGGGTCTTGGTGGTTCTGGGTAAGCGGCGCGTTCTGGCGGATGGCTTGGAGGTTTTTTTCATCTCGACTCCCCGCGGGTCTCGTGGGATGGTGGCGGTCCTTCCTCAACAATGATTGCCGGGCTGGCCTCAGAAGTGGCCGCGAACGCAGCCCCCACTGGGAAGCCCCGCACCCAGACAATCTGCTTGCCGCTTTCCAGGACCGGCCAAAGCTTCCGTTGCTCAAGAGGAATCTTGCGCTGTCGGAACAGTTCCTTGAGCTTCAACACCTTTCGACATCCCAGAGGCTGAAAGCGATCACCGGCACGCCAGTTGCGTAGTACTAATCCCCCGGGCAACCTCAGCGGGTCCAGACACGCCTTCTCAGACTTATTATACGCTCTTCCAAGTTCTTCCGGGCCAACAATCTTGAACCGGAAGGTAGCTCCCAACTGAGGAATCGAGACCTCTGCGGGCGCCTCAATCACATAGCAAAAGCCGGTGCCATCGAGCCTGTCGGGTTGTGGGCCGACGACCAGCCAGTCAAATTGCCGACGCGCTACGAGGTCACCCGGCAGTGCCAAGCAACGGCCGCTTTGCGCTTCAGTGGCCAACCGGCGCAGTGCCTCAAGGTGCGTGTGGGTGATACCCTGCAGGGTGCCGCGGGCGGCAAAGATCATCTGGCGCAGAACGCGCCGGGCGATGGCAGGAGGGAATTCGGCAAACGGCCGCACCGGGATCTTCTCCGCCGCCCCCTCGCGGACCCGCCAGGCGTGGGCACGCTCCCGTGCTTGCCCTTCTAGGTACTCCTCGTCGTCGCGGGACCGATCCGCAAGCTCGTTCAGCAAACGGATGATATCCACCTGGAAGCGCTCCTGGAGCCACGGGAGCAGTTCCAGGCGGACTTTATTGCGCCGGAATCGTGAGTCGCGGTTGCTGGAATCAACGCGAAACTCCAGTTTCCGCCTCTCGATTTCTGCCTCGACCTCGACGCGCGTCAGGGCGAGAAACGGTCGAACGATCTTGCCTTCGAGTACGGGGTAGATCCCGCCCAGGCCGCGCGTGCCCGTGCCGCGCAGCAGCCGCAGGAAAACCGTTTCAGCCTGGTCATTCGCGGTATGCGCGGTCGCGACCTTGTCGAGCCGGCCGTGGTTCACCAGAGAAAAGAAAAACCGGTAGCGGAGTTCGCGCGCGGTGGCCTCCAGGTTCCGACGCCTTTCCCGCGCCAGTCGGGCCACGTCGGCATCGCCGCGCAGGTACTCGAGGCCCAGACGGCCAGCCAAGTCGCCGACAAAACGCTCGTCTTCGTCTGATTCGGCCCCACGCAGGTGGTGGTTGAAGTGGACGACGGCCACCACCAACCCCTTATCCCGGGCCAGTTGTTTCATGAAGTTGAGCAGCAGCACCGAGTCGGGACCGCCTGAAACGGCCGCACCCACCCGCTCGCCGGGGCGAAACAGTCCGCTCCGCCGCATCTCCTGCGACCAGCGGGCGTACAAGTCAGAGCGTTGAGGCATCCCCACTCCCTCAGGACGGGTGGATTGCGACCCGTCTGAGTGCATTCTAGCAGGTCGAACGAGCACTAATCATGGGAAGGTGTGTTCCAGGACTTGCCGCCATCGGTCGTCGCGAGCGTCTGTCCGTCGCGTGTCACCACTTGGGCTGTTAGGTCGCCGCTGGCGGTTACTAGAATCAGGTCGGCGCGGGTGGGGATGGGAACCTTGTTCCAGGTTTTTCCCCCGTCGATCGTTCTCAGAAGCGCGCCCGCTTGGCCCACTGCCCAGCCCACAGAAGGCGTAGCGAACGTGATATCAAAAAGATCGGCGTTGACCCCACTCGCCTGCGTGACCCAATTGCCGTTCGCTTCGGCTTTCTGGATGAGGCCGTGTCGGCCCACGCGCCAGTGGCCTGCTGGCGAGGGCGCAATAGCTTTCTTGGCGGCCACGCCTCGCGTGAGGAAGCCAAGGGTTTCCGGTTCTTTGGACGCCGTTCCACCCACCGCCGCCGTTGCTTGTTGCCCGGCCTTCTCACGCGTTGCTTGCGGGGTTGCCTCTGCTGCGGGTGGGGGAACCTCGGCGCGCGCTGCCAGGCGGTCTTCCTGGGTAGCGGGAGCTGATTGGTCTCGCGCGGGGGGAGGAGCCGGGGCAAGTAGCCTTGCCCGCTCGCTGGGCGGGGCAATGGCTCCCGGTGCGGGGGCAGCGAAGTTCTCTGCGGTGGCTCCAGTCGCGGTCGCCCCTTGAGCACGTCGGGCGTAGGCTACGGAAGGTTTCGGGGGGCCTGGCGCCAAAGCCGAAATTACATCCTGTCTCGCCTTCTTCTCGGGTTGAACTTTGCCAACTTCCTTCCGTCCGGCCGGGCTGGTTGGGGCCTGCGCATATTTGAATTCCTCAGGTGCCTTAGAAGGCTCTGGGGCCGGTGGAGCCTGGAGCACGGTGGGCTCTTGCTGTTTCAGCAAAGGGTGAAACTCGCCCGTATACCACAG
>JBEKCQ010000009.1:0-40184 GCA_050014795.1 Terriglobia bacterium
TCAGATAGCGATAGGCGGCCTCGGCGTCGCGGTAGATTCCGGCCTCATCCGGCGAGCCTTCGCTTTTGCCGTAGCCGCGGTAATCCAGCGCCAGGACGTTCACGCCCAGCCGCGCGAACACCTGCAACCGCCTCAAGCCGTAGCCAATGTTCCCACCGTTGCCATGAAACATCAGGAGGACTTTCGGCGAGGAGGGCACGGGTAGAAACCACGCGTTCAGCCGCAGGCCATCCTCGGTCGCGATCCAGACTTCTTCAAGCCGTAGGCCGTAGCTGGCGGGATCGACGAAACCCTCAGGATAGCGAGGCGGGAAATAGATGAAACGGTTCTCCAGGATGCGGATCACCAGCACGGCCACCACTAGCCCCATCGCGATACCGAGGCCGGTAACCATGGCAAACTTCCGGGGGTGGAACTTCCTCTCCGAAGTCCTAACGCCAGCGACCATTTCCACCCCCTCCTTGATCCGCCATCGCTGCGAACGGACACGGACCTTCGCAGCGGGGCTTCTGCCCTACTGCCCTTCCCCAGGGATACCGACAAACGCCGAAGTCCCTTGGCGGTTGACGCGGAGTAACACATCACCCGTAGCCTGAGGCGCCAGACGGTCGAAATCCGCCACCGAGGTGACCGGCTGCCGGTTGATGCTCTCGATGACATCACCGGGCTGCAAGCCTTGTTGCGCCGCCGGGCACTCCGAGTCGAGATCACTGATCACCACGCCCCGGGTGCGCGGCGACAAACCTAACTGCTCGCGAATCGCGGGCGTGAGCTCTTGCACGGAAATCCCTCGCAAGGTGCCCTCGGAAGGAGCCTTCCCGGCGCCACCGCCCGCCAGGCTGGCCGGCTGCTCGGCCAGCGTTACCTTGAGCGTGAGGGGCTGGCCGTCGCGCAGCATGCCCAGCGCAACCTCCGTGCCCGGGCCAGTGCTGGCTACCAGGGAGCGGAAATGATCGGCGGAATCGACGGTCTGCCCCTTGTAGGTCCGGACCACATCGCCTTGCTTCACTCCGCCTTTGTCGGCGGGTGAGCCGGGCTCCACGTGCTGAACCAGCACGCCTGCAATGTCCGGGACTTTGAACTCGCGGGCAAGCGCGGGATTCAGGTCGCCGGGCATCAAGCCCAGGTAACCTCGCAGCACCTTGCCGGTCTTGATCAGGCTCTCCATCACGTGCCGGGCCGCGTTGGCAGGAATGGCAAAACCGACCCCCACGGAGCCGCCGGCGCCTTGCGGCCCCGACCCGGCGCTCACGATGGCCGTGTTGATGCCCACCACCTGCCCGCGCACATTGACCAGCGCGCCGCCGGAATTGCCCGGATTAATTGCGGCATCGGTCTGAATGAAATCTTCGTACTGCTCTATCCCCAAGCCGGAACGCCCCACAGCGCTCACAATGCCGCGGGTGACGGTGAAATTGAGCCCGAAGGGATTCCCGAAGGCCAGTACCGTCGCACCCACGCGCAGCGCGGACGAATCACCCCAAGGGACGGTGGGCAGATCCTTTCCCTCGATCTTCACTACCGCCACGTCCGTGCGCGGGTCCGTACCCACCAGCTTAGCTTTGAAGACCCGCTTGTCAGAAAGCATCACTTCGATTTCCGTGGCGCGAGCGATGACGTGATTGTTGGTCACAATGTAGCCGTCCGGTGAGACGATGACGCCGCTGCCCAGCGCGTGCTCGCGGTGCTCGCGTGGGATTCCGGATTGGCCGCCAAACATGTCGCCGAAGAATTGCCGGAAGAAAGGATCCGCGAAGAACGGTGACTGCTGGACCTTGACGATCTGCGTGGCCCGGATGTTCACGATGGCAGGCGTAACCGTCTGGGCGATTCGTTCAAAAGCGCGATTCTGCTTGTCCAGGGCCTCGATATCCGCGCCCTCCAGCCCCTGGCCTTGCGCCAGGGCAAATTGGGGGGATCGGGCCCGGCCCAGATACAGAACGCCCGCCAGGGCCAGACAGAGAACGCCGATGAGGGTCAGACTCAACCCCAGAAGGTTTTCACGCAGAAACTGTTGTGAGACACGTCGCATAAGAACTTTTCTCCTTCCGTGCTCGCAGGACTGTTCCCTCGGCGGGAGAGCCCCTGCGTACTATTACATATGATGCCACGTCCCCGCCGCAAGGTTTATTGGTGAACTGACCCCGGAGACCAGGGAGGAGGCTTGGGCGTTGACCTTCACTGGGCGTGCGGGTGGGGGATTCAGGCGGCCTTCGTGGGCGTCTTGAAAAGCTCCAGCAAAGCCTCCACGACCTTCGGGTCGTAGCGGCCTTGCTCCGCGCCTTTGCGGAGCTCGCTGAGCGCCATGCGCATGTCCCAGGCCTCACGATAAGGACGCCAAGAGGTCAGAGCGCTGTAAGCCTCGGCGACAGAGGTAATGCGCGCCCCGATCGGGATTTCTTCTCCCTTGAGCCGGCCAGGGTAACCGGTGCCAATCCACGTCTCGTGATGGTGCTCGACAACCTCGAGTAACCGAGGGTCAACATATCCGAGGCGTTTCAACGTGGTCACGCTCTCCTGGACATACTTCTCCACCAGCTTAGTTTCTTGCTCCGTGAGGCTGCCCGCGCGGTTCAGAATGTGGTGGGGAACAG
This sequence comes from Terriglobia bacterium, assembly GCA_050014795.1. Taxonomy (GTDB): domain Bacteria; phylum Acidobacteriota; class Terriglobia; order UBA7540; family UBA7540; genus JALHUF01. The sequence goes on from JBEKCQ010000009.1 coordinate 2,595, forward strand.
CTTCCTTGCCGATATCTTGCACATAGCCTGCCAGCAAAATGGCCTTCTTCGATTCTTCGCTCAGATTCAGGTGGTCGGCAAGGGCGTAAGAAAGCAAAGCTACGGTGCGGCCGTGACCCACCGAGCCGTCCAGGGCTTCGACGGCCAGGACGAGTCCCTCCGGCACCGTGAGATGAGCCTGAACCGAATTGTACTTCTCCGCCACAGCCGGGGGAATCACCGCGGGATCCCTCCAACGATCCTTGAGGCCTGTCACCTCATAGACCGTGATCCGCCGCAGTTTCCCTTTGAGCTGAATCTTTTCAAATTCGTCCTTCTTGAAGTTGGCATCCGCGTAAGCCAGCTTGATCTCAGTGGAATCCGGATCCAGCGCCAGGGCCCGTTCAAAGTGGCGGATGGCCGCCGTGGCATCGTGCAACTGAAAGTAAAGCTTGCCCACCTCATGAAGAAGCTGGGGGGTCTCTCCTTCCAGGAGCAGCTTCTCTTCCAGAGTGCTCAGGCGTTCCAGCAGTTCCGCGTCCGATTGGCGTCCGTAGCCCATGTTGCGCAGCTTGGTGACCGTCACGAACGGCTCAACGCCCTTGTAGGTAGGCTCATCAATGCAGATCCTCCCCGCCTGGCAAATCTCTTCCAGCCGCTTGGCCACGTTCACCCGGTCGCCCAGCGCGCTGTAAGCCTGGCGGCGCACCCCTAGCATACCGACGATGGAGCTGCCGGTGGCGATGCCGATCCGCATGCGCCAGGGCAGAGACAGGGCTTTGACCTTCTCCTGCATCTTCCACGCCGCCAGCACCGCCAAGAGCGTGTGGCGGTCGTAGTCCACCGGCGCGCCAAACTCCACCATCACCCCGTCGCCCATGTACTTGTCAATGTGGCCGCGGAAGGCATCGATGACAGGTTCGATGTGACCCAGGAAGGCGTTGAGTTCCTCCAAGACCACATCCGGCCGGTTCCGGTCCGAATAGGTGGTGAAGTTGGTCAGGTCTGTGAACATGATGCTGATTTCGCGCTTCTCGTACCGTAACTTGCCCTCAGTGGCCAGCTTGGCCACCACCGGATCCATGGTGGCGTAGAGGGTCTTCTCCACCTTCTCTTTCATCTCTTCTACGACGCGGCTGCGTTTCAGCTCTTCCAGGAGTTGGCGCGTCTCTTCGAAGCCTTTGACCAGCCGCTCCTGAAGGGAACCCACGGCGGCACTGGACAGAATGAGGAACCCACCCCAGATGGCCACCAACAGCAGAGCCGATACCTGGCTCCCGGTCACGGTGAAGGAATCCGGATAGAAGTAGGCCAACAATACCATCAGCAACAGGCACAACGTGGCGCCCAAAACGGCTTTCCGTTTGCCCATGAAGTAAGCTGCCGCCAGTACGGGCAGGTAAAAGAAATTCAGGAAGGCTGTGCGATTGTTAGGAAAGAAGTAGAAGACCGCCACTACCAGCAGTCCGATCAAAAGAACAAACAAAGGCTCCAGGTAACGGGCGAGAAGATTCCGCAGCCGATCGGGCCACGCTCCGGCGAGGACACTGGGGAGTCCGGACCGCGCGACGCTGGGATCTTGCGATTCAGGATTGGTCATCGTCGCTCTCCCTACCCACAGAAATCAGGGGTTAGGTCGAACGCAGCTAATATAAGCTTCCGCAAGGCCAAGAGCAATACGCGATTGGGCCATGACCCCGTCAGGACACCCGGCAGCACGGAGGCCGTAGCCCGGGACTCAGGATCAGTCGTCGTGGCTGGTACCTCTTAATTAACCGCGAGCCGTTGATCGCCGGCGCATAGCATACGCTCAGAATTGCGGGGCAGCAACACGCGCCCGACCGAGCCTCTGGGTCAGATTCATCGCAGGAGAATCCGCCCTAGTGTGGGGGAAACGTCTGAACCAAGCGGCTCCGTTCCGCGAAGGCATATTCCTGAATAGCCTGCAGCGTCGCTCGATCCGCACCCGTGATTGGAGGGGTACGGAATTCTTGAGCGGAAAGAAGATGCAGCCGCAAAGCCCGGCTCGAAGGGTTGACCAGGTAGAACTGAGCATTCGAATATTCCAAGTGGGGCCTCAGGTCAGTGGAGATCCTCCGTTCGGGGGAACGCTCAAGAAATGCATCCAAACCCTCAGGAACGAAAATACAGTCACCCAACAAGCTGAAGATGCGCGGCAGTTGGATGCTGGCCAGGAAGGACCCAAGCTGGGGCTGGGAATCCATTTCACGCAGTCGCGCGTAATCCACTTCCAGCGGTGAGCGTGAGGCCACAATCATGCCACTCTCAGCTCCCATGTATAGCGCCACGTACGGGAAGACCTGCCGCACGGTCCGCAGGATGATCACGGTATCGCGGAGGGAAAGGTCGAACAGGGGCACCCACTGCTGCAAGATGCCAGTGTTCACCAGGCGCGCGGAACAGAGCTCGTAGAACTCACGGGTATAAAGGTCCCCTTCACCCGCCACCCATAGTCGGTTGACTTCAATGGTCAACAGGCTCAGCTTCTCAGGGTGCGTCAGCAAGAAGTGGCGGCCATCCGCAATGTGAAGTCTAACGCGCGGATTATTAAAGAGGCCAAGATTGGTGTCTTCGAAAAACCTCCGCGCAGCTTCCACGACGCGGGGGGAAAAGTCCACCACATCGATGGTTTTGAAGGGATAGAGCCCGACAAGGCCGCCGGTTTGGCCCGAGCCGATGCCAATGATCATGGCCCGGTCAAACTCACGCGCGTAGAGCAGAGGCACCAGCGCGCAGCGCGCCTGGTCCTGAACCAGGTAGGTGTTTCCTGCCTGGAGCAACCCGTTCACGTAAAGGTTCTTTTCGCCTATGTTCTGCAACACGGTGGTCACGCCGCCGTTCAAATCCTCCTGGGCGTAGATCAATTCTCCGGCGTGGCCCATCAACGCATGGGTCTTGGAGTAGTCCCAGCGAGGCACAAAAAGAACCCAGGCCAGGGCGGGGACAATCGCGAATGCCACGGCGTACCGCTGCCTAACCATGCGGGCCAGGAGCAACAAACCCAGAGCCAAGAAGGCGCAGCCCACGAAGCGGCCGCTGCGCTCCAGCCCGATCAGCGGTATGACCAGAAAGTTCGCCACCACCACTCCTGCCATACTGCCCAGGGTATTCACGGCGTATATCGGCGCCACGGTCGGCGCGCCGCCCCGCGCCGATCCCAGGTACCACTCCAGCGTCAGTGGAAAGACCATACCCATCAGGACCGCCGGCGCAAACATGAACAGCCCGGACACGGCGAAATCCACGCCGTGATGAGTCCAGAAAACCGCACCCGTGGGATCCAAGCGACGGTAAAGAAAGGTAACGCCAAGCAAGGCGGGGAAACCTGCCAGAACGCAAGCCAGGGTTTCGGGTTGGGGCACCAAAGCGATGGCGACCGCTCCCAGAACCGCCAAGGCGACATAGACCGCCCAAAGAGGATACCTCACTGCCAGAGTGCGCGCCTCGTCCCAAAAGGGAATCAGCAGCACCACAAGGAGTCCCGCAGCCATCGACACCCACGGGAGTTGCACTCTTGCGGGTCGCTTGGCCACATTGCGAGCCACCAGGGCTGCCCCCAACCCGAGACCTGCGATCACGCCAAAGAGCGTAATGGCAAAGCCGTACACAGTACTGTCCAGAAACCGGCCGACCATGTGGGTCCAGACTATTTCTTGGAACAGCACTAGGAACCCGCCAGCCAGAGCTACAACCAGAACCAAGTCGCTGCCCCTCGAAGCACGTGGTTGGACGGTTGCGCGGCTTTCTGTCCTTGCCGCCGCCAGCACCGGATGATGCCGGTCGAGCGCCATAGCCCACGTGGCTACCACGGCGCTGACAGCGGCTACGAGGACTAACGAATTCCCCAATCCCCAAAAGCGGATAAGCAGAAAATCGCTCAGAAAGGTGCCGGCTGCCGCGCCGATGAGGTTCGCGGCGTAAAGCTTCTCGGCTATATCGGCCCGATCCTCCGAAGCTCGGGAAGCCGCCCGAACCACCACCGGGAAACTGGCGCCCATAAGCAGCGTCGGCACCAGCAGCAATGTCACGGTGGCAAGGAAATGGCCGCAGAGGGCCAAGCCAGTGTCGGGCCCCAGCCAGAGGGTAACATTCAGGTAAGCTGGCTTCAGCCGCTCCATGAGCCACGGTAACCCCACTGAATAAAGTCCAACCAGCAGTTCCAGGCCGCCGTAAAGGGCCAGCAAGTGCTTCAGGCGCAGGAGCCACCTCCCTGCGAGGAAGCTGCCCACCGCCAGCCCTGCCATATACGCACAGAGCACGGCGGCCACCGCAGAAGCCGTGTTGCCAGCCCAATAGCGCAGCAGCTTGACGTATACGACTTCCAGCACCAGCGCGCTGAATCCGGAAATAAAGAACAGGATTTGCAGTTGGCGGACTAACGGCAGCGAGCGCAGGGTAAGTTTCATTTCGCAGGGGATGGGGGACAAGCAACCGCGCGCGGTGACCGGGTGTCAGGACGTAACCCCGCACTCCAGGCTCTAGGCTAGTTGAGCTCCCCGGCTCCGAGCTTTTCCCCGTCCCATTACATCTTCTTGCGATTGTAGGCGGTGGTCACCGGCACGCCCATGGTGCCGCCCACCCGGCTGAGGTTAATGTCGTAGTGGACCGGATAACCGCCTTGAACGCTTACATTCTTGGCCTGAATGGACCCGATCATGTAGCCGGCGCTGCCACCACCACCTAGGCTCACGTCTGCGTTGGGGGCGTTGATGACCGCGGAAATCGCCCCATTGCCATTGATCGAGACGCCATTTGTCCCTGCATAGCTGATCTGCACGCATTCAGGAGGAATGCTGGTAGCGATTCCGTTGGATATCCCGTTGCCACCGATGCCGAAGCTCGTCTTGACGTTCAGGACGACGTAACCCGAAACCGCAATCGAACCCTGGTTCTGGCTGAGGCTGTCAATGTCGTAGTACACGGGGTTAAAAGGGTTCGGTCCGCCGGCCAGTTCCAGCACAGGAGCGTTGCCGCCTTTCCCACCACCCGTCATCGAGATGCCGGAAATCTCATACGGATGTGCAGAAGTCCCGTTGCAGCTCGTATCCATGCAGGGTCCGCCCGCCGCAAACGGCGGGGCGGGGCTGGCGCTCGGGAAGGATGCCATCATGGTAGTCCAATTTGCCACTGTTACACTCAAGGGCAAAATCCGGACATCACTAGTTCCCAGACTGTAAGTGGGAGCTCCCGTAGGGAAGTTTGTGCGAAACGTCGGCACAGCCGGTGGATTCTTGTGGGGGCCGTTGATCACCTCACCTAACACTGAACTCGCATTGCCCGAGAAGCCGCTGGCCGTGCAGCCGGAGGGAGGGCCGGAACCAATGGTCACGTCTCCGGACACCGTGACGTTATTGCCCAGCGTGACCCCGCCGTTCGAGCCCACGCCCGCGCCGGCTGCGATCACGTTGGTTGTGGTCGTGGAATCGCAACCCTTCGCTGCCACGCTCGTATTGCCTGCACCATAGGCTCCCAGGGACGAGTTGAAGGCGTCCGTGCAGGTCCCGGCACTACCAGCCATACTCACGGAGCAAAAGCCATAGAGGGCATTGCCCCAGGTGGGGACATAGATCGGTTGAATAACTGCCTGCTCTTCCGCCGTGGCCACGGTCGCGGTCATACTCGATCCCCCGGTCCACGTAGCCTTGGAGGTGATGAGCCAGGTCTCTACAGGAACGATCGAAGTGGCAGGCGCCGATCCCACCAGGTCCGTCTGGTAGTTGAGGAGGATGGCGTTAATCGAAAACGTGCCGGAATTGTTGGCGTCGCCTGTCACGCGAACATTGTTCAAGTCGCTGGCAAAGGCGGTGGCCACCGCCCTAGGCGCGCCCTCGGTATTGTTGATATTCGGGTAGTTCGATGACCCGCTCCCATAACTAATTAATTGCACGCTGCTGTTTGTGGTGGGACAACCGGAAATGCAAGTCACCGGCGAGGCGTTTGAGGTCCAGAGGTTCCAGGGGGAGCCGGTTGAACTCACGGCGTAGTAAGTACTCGCCTGGCTGTGCGGCACACCCTTATAGTGCGTGCTGCGAAACCAGTTGATAGCCTGTTGAATGCCGGCCTTCGCCAAATAGTCGGCCTGCGTGTCGAGTTTGAAGTTGTGGCTGGCCAGCGTTTCCGACCGCGCGGTGAAAACGATGGTGGCCGCCAAGACAGACAGCACCAGCATGGACAGCAGCACGAGAATCAAAGCGACGCCAGAATCCTTGGCACTTCCTTTCAACCGTGAGGATCTGTCCTCTGGCCTGTTCATTGTTGGCTCCTTCCCTAGTAGTTCGTAGGATAAGTCATCGGCAAACCCGGCGCCAATTTGACCATGTATTTCGCGCCGCCAGCCTGGTTAATCGCCACGGCGGCGGAGAGGTTCAGGGGCCGAATCTGGGTTGCCATGGTGTACCACTCGATCCGGCCCGATTCCAGACTTGTTGGGTTTACGGCCACGCTGAGGGTGACAACAATGGTTCCGACCACGGTGACCTGATTGGGCACAACCCCCACCACCACCGTCGTGGGATATCCAAAAATCGGCAGGCCCGTCGGCCCCCGGAGGTTCGTCATGTCGTAGAGCACGTTCTGCACCAGAGGCGAAGAGGGACTATTCACCGCGCCCGCGGTGAAAGTCACCGGCGTAATGGAGCGCCGCAAATTGTAGAGGGCGTACGTGGCGCCGCCGACGGAGACGGTGGTAGCCGGGGATGTAGTCGGAGTCAGGCTATACACCACATATCGTATAACCCCATCAGTATTGATGTCGCCGAAGAATTCCAGCGTGCGATCGTCGGAGGTCCCGGCCCCTTGCAGGATCCCTGCGGGATAGGGCATCTTGTAGCTGATAACGGGAAACGGCGTGCTGCTTCCACTGTGGTTCGTCTGCAGAACAGCATAGATCTGGTTGGGCCCAGGGCTGGCGCAGAACGGAACGTACGGGCTCGTGGGCGGGTTTCCGGTAGTTCCGAGCACTTGCACGGTCTCGTTGTTCGCTCCTGTATCGACTTGCAGCCAGTCACCCAGGCTAATCTGGTTGATGTTGTTTAGCGTGAGGCACTGCGGGTCCGCATTGGCCGTGATGACGGCAGTGGAAGTCTTATGGGGGTAGTATTGGGGGTTATAACCCGCTTGCCCGATCTCCTGCGTGATCACTTCCAGGGCCGCGCGGGCGCTTTGGTTTGACTCCGAAGTCACTACATTGCCCTGGAATCGCTTCTGCGCTTGATACATGAAGGCAAAGACCGCAGACATCAAAAGAGTGATGATCGTCACGCTCGCCAGCATTTCCACCAACGAGAAGCCTTGCGCCACGCGTGCACGGGGGCACAGGCGAATCTCCGCTCCGAAAGCCATAGCAGCCTCCGTCTAATTCGGATCCGATAACTGGCTCGTCACAATTACAATCGGCTTGCCGCCGACGGTACCCACCGCGTTTTGAGAATAGACCGCCACCGTAACGCTCTTGATCGCCGGCCCGCCCGTGGAAGCGAGGTCCGTAATCTGCCACTCCCGGATATAGGACGGGGACGCGCTGGAGAGCGCCGAACACGAGGTCCCGGTCAGTTGGATACCATTGGCATCCAAATAGTCCACGTAGCCGATGCTCGCCCCCGAACTCGGGCAAGTGGCCTGTATGGGCGACAACGCTCCCCCCGCCAGCAGCCCCTGGGTCCAGCCGCTGGCAGTAATGCCCGTTGTGTTGCACGTGGCGGGCTGCGAGGAGGCACTCTGCGTGCAGCTACTGAAACCCAGCGAAAGCAGCTTCTCCATCTTGTCCTGGGCATAGATGGTAGTCCGTGTTACCTCCGCGCCCTGGTTCTTACTGGTCGCCGTCGCCTGAAAGATCACGCTGCCCAGGCTGAACACCCCAATCAATGCAACCAAGACCGCGATCATCGTCTCGGCAAGCGACACACCGCGGTCGCGACTGAAAGCTCTCATCGCTGCTCCCCTCCTGTGCTCTAGCTCCTAGCTCCGGGGCTAACAAACCGCCCGTAATCACCTCATGAACCATTGGGCCGTACCCGGACTCCAGTTCCACACCGCCACGCGTCCCCCCAACGAAACGGTGATGGCATCAACCAGATTGTTTTGGTTGGCGAGGTACAAAACCGCTCCGCCGTTGCTGAGCGGACTCCCCGTGCTGTCAACCGGTAGACCGCGCGTGTTGAAATAGATCTGCAAGAGGTTCGGTCCCCCCGAGGGGCAGCCGGAGGGATCGGCAGTAATGGTCCCAGGGTACGCGGTAACGCCTGATGGACGGCAGCTTCTGAATGTATTCCCCTGCATAGCATACTGCGTCCCCATCTCGAATTGCCGCGTGGTGAACGCCGCGTAAGCTGAGGTACAAGCCGAATCAACGCTGCTCAGGGTCATCCCGCAAAGTTTCTCCATCGTGTAAGTCCCCGCACCGGTATCGATGTTCACCCTGTAGGGCGCGTACTGCGCAGCGGATCGCATGCGGGTAACGTTTAAGTAGCTGGTGATCGCCGTGGCGTCAGAATGCAGGCGGTAATTCTTGATTGATGTAAGGGCAGACGGCAACGCAAAGGCCACGATGATCCCGATGATAATGACAACCACGAGCAACTCGAAGATCGTGAATCCGGAGTCCTTGTTAGACATCAGGTTGCGCCTCCGATTCAGGAAACGGCTGGATGTTGAAACGCTCAGACCTAAACTCAAGCACCGAACCAGATGATCCGGGCGCCTAGGCCCGCTTCCACCGTCGGAGCCCTCCCCTCTGCGCCATACTGTAGACCAGTTTAGGCCTCGGTTCAAGCGTTCATCCCATGCCAGATCGCCGACCAGACACTTCCCCCCCACTTGGCAAGCAATTAAGCAGCCAGCCTTGGGCCCTTGCTCCATCGGGTCAAATCATTGAAACCTCGATACATAGGTAAGTTCCCGCACGACGCCTGAAGCAGAATCTCTGCCGGAATGACGTTTTTTGTCAACTTCAGGGCAACCGGTTGCCGCATGGGTTCAAACCCTACAAAACATCCTGGCGCACTCGGCGAGCGTCTCAGCACATAGACGGACATCCTCGATCCGGACGTATTCCTCGGCCGAATGGAGCCCCGCACCCCCGGGGCCGAACAAAACGCTGGGAATGCCTGCCCCGCTGAGCAAGGCCGCATCCGACCAAAAGCTTTGGGTGCCGAAGCCAGCCTCGCGCCCAATCACCTTGCTAGCGCACCGGGCCAGTGCCCGAGCCACAGGAGTCTCCCGCGGGGTCTCCAGAGGCAGGGCCGAGTAGCCAAGAGCGAATCGAGCGCGAAACCGTGGATCTTCGGCGGAGAGCCTCAAAATGATCTCATGGAGTTCCCGCTCAAGCACCCCGCTGTCTTCTCCCGGGATAAGGCGACGTTCGAGGCTCAGCCGGCATTGCGCCGGATAGCTTGAGAGTTCCTGCCCTCCTGAAATGAGCGAAGCATGCACCGACCCGCAGCCCAGGAGCGGGTGGCGCGGACCAGCGTCCAGTTTTCCTTGGAGTAGCTCGATTTCCCGCAGCACGCGTCCCATGAAGGCGATGGCGTCCCGCCCCTCTTCTGGGCGGCTCCCATGCGCTGCTCGGCCTTCGGTCTCAACCTCTGCCCACACAAATCCCTTGTGGGCCGTCACCACCTCCAGCCCCGTGGGCTCCATGACGATGGCGGCGTCGCTGCGGACCTGCCTCAGGAGCGCGCGAGTCCCTGCGCTCTGGTATTCCTCATCCGCCACGGCGGCCAACACCACGTCGCCATCAAGCCGAGGCTCCTTGGCAAGTTGCGCCACAGCCGCCAACCCCGCCGCGAGTCCGCCTTTCATATCTTGGGCGCCCCGCCCATACAGCCGCCCGTCCTCAATCCGGGCCGAAAACGGATCCTCCATCCCCGCCACGCCGACCGTGTCCACGTGGCCATTGAGCAACAAGCTCTTTCCCCCCCCTCGGCCGCGGAGAACTCCCACCGCATTGAGTCGGCCCGGACGCACCTCCTGGAGTTCAACCTCGAGTCCTGCAGACTTCAGGAAGTCCGCCACGTAGCGGGCAATCGCCCCTTCGCCCTTCCCGCCTGGCACGAGTTCCGGGTTAATGGACTCGATCTTGACCAGTTCCGTCAACACGCGGGAAGCCTGCCCTCCGTCAATCATGTGAAGGTGTCCCTCAACGGCAGCGGTGTCAACAATTCCTTCGCGGGCCCCGGTGAATTTCAGGTGCGAGGGCCGGAGGTGGGGTTTACTCTCAGGACCACCAGCGTCAGGTCATCCTCGATGGGGACGCCCGCCGTGAAATCGTGAACATCTCCCAGAATCCTCGCCACCATGCGATCCGCTTCGGCCTCGCGCACGCGGGAAACAGCACTCACCAGCCGATGGGTCCCGTAGGTTTCCCCCCGCCCGTTGTGAGCCTCCGTGATGCCGTCCGAATAAAGGACCAGCAGACTCCCGGGCTCCAGCACTTCCAAGCATGGATGGTGAGAGACGTCGGGAAACAGTCCCAGCGGCAATCCCGTGGGCTCAAGAAACCGTGACCCCTGGGCCGTCATCACCAGGGGAGGACTGTGCCCGGCGCTTAGATATTCGATTCGACGCTTCGCATCATCGTAAACCCCATAAAACAGAGTGCAATATTTGGCGCCGCCCGCCGAAGCGTAGAGGTGCCGGTTGATCCGGCGCGCCAGGTCTCCCAGGCTTTCCGCCGTGGGCGCCTGGGTTCGCAGGAGACCTTGCACGCTAGCCATCAGCAGAGACGCGGACATACCTCTCCCGCAAACGTCACCAATCGCCAAGCCAACTTTCTGGCCGGGAAGCTCCAGGAAATCGTAATAGTCCCCGCAGGCAGAGCGCGCCAGAACACAGCGACCCGCAAGCTGGCCTGTGGCCAAGCGGGGGATAACGGTGGGAAAAAGCTGTGCCTGCACCTCTGAGGCATCTTCCAGTTCTTTCCGCAGTTCGCGGTCGCGCGCCACTTCTTCAAACAGGTCGATGTTCTCCACCGCGGCCGCTGTCTCGCGGGCGATGGTTCTGAGCAGTTCCAGGTCTTCCGCATTGTAGAACTCGCCCGAGATCTTGTTCCCCACCACCATCAACCCCAGCAACTCGTGCCGCCGCTTCAAGCCCAGGATCACTCCCGCCTGGAGTTTACCCAGACGGTCCTCAGCGCTGCGAAAAATCGAAACGAGTTCCGAGCGGTAGGGCGAGACGTCCACTTCAAAGGGGCGGTCCTCTTTGACCAAGTACTGGCACAAAGGCTCGGCGGGGTCGAATTCCACTCCCCAAGCATCCGAGGAGAGAGGGCTCTTGCCGGGCTCGAGCCGAAGCTTCTTGGCGTTCCGATCCAGCACATAGAGGTGAAAACGCCGCGCCCCCATGGCTACTGGCAGTGTCTCGTCTAGTCGAGCAACCAGCGTCTGACGGTCGAGGATATGGGGCAAGCCCCGCGCAAAATCCAGAAGCCTCTCTCGAAAGTTGTATCGGAAGCGATCGAACGTCCGGTCAACAAAACTCCGCAAGCGACCTCGGAAGGGCATGGCCAGCAAAACAGTCAGCACGACAGCAACTGCCACTACAGGCGGGGAGAGGTTCATCAACGAACCGCTCGTCACCCAGCTTAGCCCGCTCCACAAGAGCAGAAACGCCACCAGGACGGGAAGCGCCGTGAATGAATGCCGAACCATGCGACGAGCCAGAAGACGAAGGTTATAGGGCTTTTGTGCCACCACCGCATACGCCATCGCCGGCGGTGCAACCCAGCACGGCAGTGCCAAGGCTGCGACGCGCAAGACGCGGAGAACGTGCTGCGACTCCTCTCCAGTGAGAAGACCGGCCAAGCGGCGCTCCAGGAGCAGCAGGAGACCGCCCCCCACCGCCAGGCTGATGGCCATCGTCATCCATCGGACCTGGTCCCGGGTACGACGATCGGGCGGGCGGCGATAGCTGTCCACTATCGTTAGGCCCCAGACGAGCGCTGCCGCAGTTCCGCCCAAGATCAGGAAATCGCGAACTGGCACTCTCAGCACGCCCGAAGCGTAGTGGCCCATCAGCAGCGCAACCAGCGGGATGAATCCCACTCCATAGAACAGCAGCCGCAAAATGACTCTTCGCACAAGCCGATTCTGTGCCGGGAAAACGATGGCCAGATGGACTAGTGCTACCGGCAGCAGGGTCCACAAACCCATCACAATAAACGCCGCCTCCCCCAACACGAGTTGGGAGAGCGTACTCATCATCCACCAGTCCAATCCCTGGGTTTCCCCCAGCAACACGGGAAAGGGAGAAGCCATCCGGAAGGAAGAAACCGAATTCAGGACTGACTGACCGGCAAATAGCGCCACCAACAGGAAGGCGAGGACATAGAAGCCGCGCGCGGGGGCACTCCCCGGGCGCTTCCACAAAACCGTCAGCGCCAGCAAGGTGTAAAAAGCAACCGCAAGCAGGGTCAGTCTGTGAGACTTGAGCTGGCCCAGAAGGTCTTCCTGTGCCGTCGGGAACACATACTCGTCGAGCACCCCGCTATCGGGGTCGTAGAGACCAAAACGGACTCGCGTGTAGTCATCCTGGCGCACCAGAATCGAGCCGTCCAGAGTCTGCTGCCAGGGCCAAAATTCCACCCGGCCCAGGGGCTGGGTGGACTGTGTGGCCAGATCCACGTGCTGCCAGCCCCAAGACTTCTCCAGCCATGCACGCCAACTCAAGCCCGCGGCGGATGGCGGCAGCTTGCGAAAGAAGTAGCTCCGGCCATCCGCCGTAAGGAAACCACCAGACAGCACACCAGACACGACCACTTGGTCCGAAGCGCTCGAGAAGTCGTGCGCCAGGATGCCGGAGGGATCCTGCTGGCGACAATAGAACAGACGACGCCCATCCAGCGACCACGGGGACCCCACGGCCTCAGCTTCCGCGGGAAGCCCCCAAAGCATTTGGCCGGCTTGGGCATCGATGACACAATTCCGTGGCGGGGCGAGATAGATCCTGGTGCCGTCGGGGGACATCTGCGGGAACGCCAGCCTGCCCTTGTCCGCGCTCGCACCGGCTTCCGCCAAGGGCTGGACCTTGCCGTCCAGCACACTCACTCTCTCCAGAACAACGTTTTGACCCTCCTCGTTCAGCAGGAACAGGTACTCACTTCCCGGCGACCAGAAAAGGAGTCTGGGCTGGCGCAGATGAAACTCCGCGGGGAGCGGCACGACCAACGCCTGAGGCTGCTGCATATCATAGATGGCTACCTGATTCCCCGTCGGTCCCGGACGCACGCAGGCCAGCTTGTTCCCGTCACGCGACCAGCGAGGTTCCGAGCCTTGACTCAGGACCACCCGTGTCAGAATCAGGAATCGACCTTCGGCGTTCGCAATCAGGGTTGCCGCGGTGCGCTGCTCATCGACGATGGCCAGGTGGTCGGCATTCGACCAGTGAAGGGCGCCGGCATCCACGCGGAGACGCGCCATCAATCGACCACGCGGAGTGGACACAATCAGGTCGTAGCTGGGCTTTTCTCCCTGACCTTCACTCTCCACAGGGTTGAAGTAGGCAAAATACTTCCCGTCGAGAGAAGGAACGGGCCGACGCAGAACAAGGGGAATGGTAAAACCAGCCCAGAAGAGGACGGCCACCAACAGGAGGACGATGAGCCCACCGGCTAGGAAGGCAAGGCGTGAGATGAGTGAAGGCTTCAGGCTCTCGGCCATATCGAGACAGGTGAACCACTGAGATTATACTGTGCAATAAGAATCAAACAAGCCCTTGCCTGACCTGCCCGGGAGTGGCGTGCGTTGCAAGGCCTCCGACGTTTCTAGTACTATGCGTCCGCTTCGCTCGCGGCGAAGTATCGGTGCAAATCTCGCCCCCTGACTGGAAGTGCTCCTATGGCGCAGAAGACCCCACGTCGCTTCCTTCGCGTCCTCCGACGGGTCCTCGCTTGTCTTGCCGTTCTCATCTTCGCGCTTGTGGCGGTCGGCGCGGCATGGTTTTACTGGCGAATCCACACGTGTTTGCCGCAACTTGACGGCACCGCCCAGGTGCCGGGGCTTAAGGCCCGTGTGGACGTGTGGCGCGATGCTCGAGGAGTCCCCCATATCCGCGCCCAGTCCGTCGAGGACTTGCTCTTTGCCCAAGCCTACGTGACGGCCCAGGACCGCCTCTGGCAAATGGATCTGAGCCGCCGCCTGGCTCATGGCGAACTCTCTGAGATTTTCGGCGGGCGGGCGCTAAAACTTGATATCGAAAACCGGACGCTGGGCTTGCGCCAAGCCAGCGAGCGGGCAGTCGGCACACTGGACGCCAGCTCGCGACAAATGCTCGCCGCCTATACCCAGGGTGTCAACGCGTTCATCTCAACACATCAGGATCGCCTGCCCATTGAGTTCCTGATGCTTCGCTACCGACCACGCCCCTGGCAGGAGAAGGACTCCATCGCCGCGGCCCTGAATATGGCGAAGACCCTCAATACGTCGTGGCCTGATGAGTTGATGCGCGAGCGCGTGTGCGCCAAGGCCGGCGGCGAACTCTGTGCGGATCTTTTCCCTGACCATTCACCGCTCGACCGCCCGGTGGCCGTACCCCTCCCCGCGCCGGGTACCTCGCCCAAGCTTGGCCGCACTGCCCCGCCCCGGGATCTGGCTGAGCTTGATCCGATGCTGGCGGTCCTGACGACCGCTCCGGAAAGCTCGTCCCCCGACCTCGGTAGCAACAACTGGGTAGTGAACGGGACCCACACACAGTCCGGCAAACCGCTCCTCGCCAACGACCCTCATCTGGGCCACAGCGTACCGAGTGTCTGGTACCTGATCCACCTGAAGGCGCCCGACTTGAATGTCTCGGGCGCCAGCCTTCCCGGTCTGCCCACGGTCGTCGTCGGCCACAACGAGCGCATCGCCTGGGGCGTAACGAACACCGGCCCAGATGTCCAGGACCTGTACGTGGAGAACTTCAACATCCGCGACCCGAAGAAATATCTCCACAATGGGCAGTGGGAGGATGCCACGGCAAGAGAAGAGGTTATCAAGGTTCGCGGCGGCCGGGACTACAGCTTCACGGTGATGACTACACGCCACGGCCCGGTGATCTCGCGCGACGGCGGTCGCGAGCTTGCTCTCCGCTGGACCGCACTCGAGCCCGGTGGTCTCCGTTTCCCGTTCTTGAAGATCAATCAGGCACAGAATTGGCAGGACTTCACAACCGCCCTGCGGGATTACGCGGGCCCCATGCAGAACTTCGTTTACGCCGACGCGAACGACAACATCGGGTTCTACGCGGCGGGGTGGGTTCCCATGCGCAAGCAAGGCGACGGCAGCGTTCCCTCGCCCGGCTCGACCGAAGACCACAACTGGACGGGCTACGTTCCGTTTGAGAGCTTGCCCCACGCCTACAATCCCTCGAGCGGCATCATCGCCACGGCGAACGGCCGCATCGTGCCTGATGGATATCCCTACTTCATAACCAATATGTGGGCGGCGCCGTTCCGGACGGCGCGTATCTACGAACTGCTTGAAGGTGGCAACCACTTCACCGTTGCTGACATGTTGCGCATTCAGACCGATATCCGAACGCTCGAGGATTTGTGGCTGGCCCAGCGACTTCTTGCTGCTGCCGCCCAGCATCCACCCCAGGGAGTTGAGGCCCGGTACGCTTTGAGCTTGCTCGGATCGTGGGACGGCGAAGCGCGCGCCGACTCGGCGGCCGCTTTGGTCTGCCAGCTCACGCGTCGTGCGCTGCGCGAGCGGATCCTTAAACCGAAACTCGACGCCGATCTTTCCGGCTACGGCTGGGCCATGAGTACCGTCTTCCTGGAAAACGTTCTGACCAACAGCTGGACGCGCTGGCTGCCGCCCGGCGACGCGAATTTCAACGTTACCCTGATGGCGAGCTTGGAGGAGGGCGTGCGGCGAATCCCGCAACTCGTGGGCAGCCAGGATCACGACGCGTGGCGGTGGGGCAGGACCATTCCGCTCACCTTTCACCATCCCCTGGGCGGCCTGCGGTTTCTTGGCCGCTGGCTCAACGTCGGCCCTTTCCCTCAGGCCGGGACCGGCAACACGGTGAAGCAAACCACCCCTACCCATGGCGTGTCCATGCGCCTGGTGGTGGATTTCGCCGACATCGACAACTCCGTCCAGAATATTACACTCGGCCAGTCGGGCCAGGTTTTCAGCCCCCATTACCGGGACCAATTTGAGGCCTGGTACAGCGGGCGCAGTTTCCCGATGCTGTTCAGCGATACGGCAGCAGAAAAGGGAACGATTCACCGGCTTGTGTTGGAGCCCTTGAGCCAGCCGTAAGCTATCGGGCCACGGAAGGCCTGGCGCAGCCCGCTACTCCGCCAGGGGGTGGCACTGAGGTGAACATGATGTATTCCAAGCCAAGTTTGCTCGCCCTCTTGGCCTTGAGTCTCCTGGGCGGCGCGCCCTTGGCGGCAGCGCTGGCCCCTGGCAAGGCCCAGCAAAGCGCTTCTCCGCCCCAAGCAGCAGCCGATCAAGCGTTTGCGAGCCTCGTGGACCGGTACTTCGACGGCCTTTTCCACTTCGACCCGGCGCGCGCCACCGAAGCGGGTCTCCACGCGTACGATGCCGAATTGCCTTCCTATTCGCGGCGCGAAATGGAGGCGGAAGTTGCCCGTGCGAAGCAGGCGCTGGCAGAACTGGGTGGTATTCCGAAAGAATCTCTCGCACGCGAGAACCGTTTTGATGCGCTCTTGCTCGAAAACTCCATCCGTGCTCACTTGCTCGACCTCGAAAACATCCGGATGTGGGAAAAGGACCCGGACTTCTACAACGGCATCATCAGCCGCGCGCTATTTCTGTTGGTGCAGCGCGATTTTGCTCCTCCCGATAAGCGCTTGAAGTCTCTGATTGCGCGCGAGCGGCGGGTGCCGGAGGTTCTCCAAAGCGCCCGCACGAATCTCTCGAACCCTCCCCCGGTCTATACAAAGATCGCCACGCTCCAGGTGGCGTCTGAGGTTCGTTTTCTTCGCGACGATCTGCCCCGGGCCATCGCTGGCGCCCGGGACGCCACCCTCAAGGCGGAGTTTGTGCAGGTCAACCAGCGCGCCATCGAAGAGTACGAGAAATTCCTGGACTATTTGAGAACCGACCTCGCCTCCCGCTCGAAGGGCAGCTTTGCCATTGGCGCCGAGAACTACCGGCGAAAGCTGTGGTACGAAGAGATGGTTGACCTCCCGCTGGATCGCCTGCTGCGAATCGGAGAGATGGCTCTCCGCCAGACTCAGGACCACTTCAGAGCGACCGCCGCCCTCATCGACTCCGGAAAACCTCCTGCCGCAGTCATGGCCCATCTTTCCCAGGACCATCCTGATGCCGGAGGGCTCATGGCGGAGACTCAAGCCGGACTTGAGGACCTCCGCAGATTTGTGACATCGCACCGGATCGTGACCATCCCGTCTCCCGAGAATCCTCGGGTCGTCGAGACCCCACCTTTCATGCGGGCCCTCACATTCGCCTCCATGGATTCTCCCGGGGCGTTCGAGGAAACGTCCACCGAGGCGTTCTACAACGTGACGCTGCCCGAGCGCGACTGGGGCGAAGCACAGATAGAACAACACCTTCGAGCCTTCAGCCGCGCCGGCATCCGCGTGACCTCAATTCACGAGGTCTTTCCCGGACACTACACTCAATTCCTGTGGGTGAAACGCGCTCCGACGAAGGTCCGCAAGCTGCTGGGTTCGGATACCAACGCCGAGGGCTGGGCGCACTACACCGAACAGATGATGCTTGAGGAAGGTTACGGGGAGGGCGACCCGAAGCTGTTGCTCAGCCAGCTTCACGAGGCACTCTTAAGGCTCTGCCGCTACCTCGTGGGTCTCCGGATGCACACGCGGGGAATGTCACTCGAAGAAGGAATCGCGTTCTTCGAGCGCGAAGGCTACCAGGAGCGGGTCAATGCCGAGCGC
Organism: Terriglobia bacterium; assembly: GCA_050014795.1. Classification (GTDB taxonomy): domain Bacteria; phylum Acidobacteriota; class Terriglobia; order UBA7540; family UBA7540; genus JALHUF01. The sequence goes on from JBEKCQ010000009.1 coordinate 20,467, forward strand.
GAGGCGATGCGCGGCACCTCTGACCCAACCTACCTGGTCTACACCCTGGGAAAGCTCCAACTCCTGAAGTTGCGCGAGGATTATCGCAAGAAGGTCGGCGACCAGTTCAACCTCAAGGAATTCCACGACCGCTTCCTAGGTTTTGGCTACCCGCCGATCAAACTCATCCGAGAAGAGATGCTGGGCGATGATTCTCCGACCCTTTAAGCCGGGCAAGGGGGCACCACACCGTGCCCCCACACCGTTTCCTCCCCGAGCGCCGAGGATTTCGTCGCTGGCAGCCACCCTTCTGTTCTTCGCCAGCCTCTCGATCGGAATACAGGACGGTGTTTCAGCCCCCCTGGAACTTCAATATCGGCTGCGGCTGTGGCGTCCCACCACTCAGCTGGTGGAAGTCCAGATCACGGCCGCCAAGGTTGCTCAGCCAGCGCTTGATTTCGTCCTGCCTGCCTGGGCGCCCGGCCGCTACGCGATCTACGATTTCGCCAAGAACGTGCAGGAATTCGAGGCCGTGGGCGCGCAAGGGCAGGCACTCGCCTGGGCGAAGCTGGACAAACAGACGTGGCGCGTCGCGACGCGCGAGGCTGGAGGCACAGTACGCGTCAGCTACCGGGTCTTTGCCAACGACCTCACGGGATCGTTTTCGCAATTCGACAGCTCTCACGCCAATCTCAACGGTCCGTCGTTGTTCATGTATGTGGCCGACCACAAGCCGGATCCGCTCACTTTGACTGTGGATGCGCCCCCGAACTGGAAACTGATCAGCGGCCTCTCCGAGTCCACGGAGCAACGGGCTTTTCAGGTGCCCAACTATGACGTGTTGATTGACTCACCCATGGAGGTCTCACCGAACTGCTCCCTTGAGCAGTTCAGCGAACGCGGCAAGCCGATCCGCGTTGCGGTACACAGCTATGCAGAGCAGGACAGGAATCTCTCCGCACTCCTGGATGGGTTGAAGAAGGTCGTCCGGTCCGAAATGACGATGATGCCCGAACCGGATTTCGGGCATTACACGTTCATCTTCCATTTCGCTCCAGGCCTCCCGCTCGGGGACGGAATGGAGCACCTCAACTCAACCCAGATCGTCGCTCGTGCAGAGCTTTCCGGGCCGGGCCTCGAAGAGGCGCTCGAAACTGCCGCGCACGAGTTTTTCCACGTCTGGAATGTCAAGCGACTACGCCCGGTGGGGCTGGGCCCCTTTGACTACACTCGCGAGCAGTACACGCGTTCCCTCTGGTTCGCCGAGGGCGTGACCAGCTACTACGCTTATCTGCACCTGCTGCGCTCGGGCGTCTGGAGCCGCCAGCAATTCCTCGACCGGCTGGCAGAGGAGATCCGCGGCCTGGAATTCGAACCCGGGCGCGCGCTTATGTCGGCAGAAAGTTCCAGCTTCCACGCGTGGTTCTATGACCGCTCGCCCCAAATGCAGGAGACCAATTTCGCTAACACCACCATCTCCTATTACAACAAAGGGGCGGTGCTGGGAATGCTCCTGGACGTGGAAATTCGCGCGCGCACGGGAGGACAGAAGTCACTCGATGACGTTTTGGTGGCCATGTACCAGAAGTTCTATGGGGCACCCCCTGCCAGCTACTACGGGCCTGGCCGAGGCTACGAGGAGAAGGATATCCTGGAGGCCGTCAACGCGGTGGCAGGCAGTGATTTCACGCCGTTCTTCGATCGCTATGTGCGCAGCACCGAACCGCTTCCCTACACCCAAACGCTGGGGTTGGCCGGGCTCGAGCTTCGCATCTCAACGCCCGCGGGCGCTGCCCCAAGCCTCGGCGTGTTGACGCAGCGCGTGGACCGCGGCCTGAGAATCGCCGCCGTACGCCCAGGCGGGGCTGCCGACCGCGGCGGATTGAGTCGCGACGACATCCTGCTTGCGGTGGACGACCTCTCTCTGGCAGCGGCAGAACTGAAAGAACGCTTGAGCATCTATCCCCCCGGCGCCGCGGTTCCCTTCACCGTGGAACGGCACGGGCAAGAGGAACGAATTTCCGTGACCCTCGATCCACCCATTGCCGACCAGTACTCCATCGAAGTGCGGCCAGAGGCAAACGCTCAACAGGTCAATATCCGCAATCGTTGGCTAGGAAACGAAAGGTGAGGCGAGTACAGGGGACCGAGGTAAAAGCCCAGACTGAACGATCGACAGATTCCACACGAGCCTAGAAATCGTCACGCAGAGCAGCCCGCAAAGTCGAGAAATCGGCCCATCCCGCGGCGAACGTTTCCGCCAAACGCCGCCGGCGTGTTAAACTAGCTAAATCCAAAGCATGCGGGAACCCTTTCTTCTAAGGCTGGAGAAACGCATCCTCGTTTGCGACGGGGCAATGGGGACCATGCTCTACTCGAAGGGCATGTCCCTGAACCGTTGCTTTGACGAGATGAACCTGACGGCGCCCCAACTCGTCAAGGAAGTCCATCTGGGATACGTGAAGGCTGGGGCCGACGTTATCGAAACAAACACGTTCGGGGCCAGTCGCGTTCGCTTGCAGAAATTCGGCTGGGGCGACAAGGTTCGTGAGATCAATCTGGCCGGCGCCCGCCTGGCACGGGAGGTAGCCGGCGACGACCTGCACGTGGCCGGCTCGGTAGGTCCGCTGGGCCTTCGGCTGGAACCGTTGGGACATACGCCGCTCGATGACGCTCGCCGAGCTTTCCGCGAGCAGATCGAGGCGCTGGCCGAGGGAGGCGTGGACCTCATCATCGTGGAGACCATGGTTGACCTCCGCGAAGCTCAGCAAGCGTTGCTTGCCGCTCGTGAGGTGAGCGGGCTTCCGGTGGTGGTGCAGATGACCATCCAGGACGATGGCTCAACACCCACGGGAACCTCGCCAGAGGATTTCACGCGCCAACTGGACAGCTGGGGTGCAGACCTGATTGGCGTGAACTGCAGCGTCGGGCCGGCCGCAGTGCTCGAGGCGCTGGAACACATGACCGTCGTGACAAAAAAGAAGCTTTCCGCCCAGCCCAACGCCGGGATGCCACGCACGATCGAGGGCCGCAATATCTACCTATGTTCGCCGGAATACATGGCCAGCTACGCCCGACGCTTCATAGAGGTCGGGGCGCGGCTGGTCGGCGGTTGCTGCGGGACCACACCCGACCACATCCGGGCCATCAAGACCGCGGTGCGATCCTTGAGCCCCCAACAGAGGCGAACGACAGTGGAAGTGGCGGCCCGGCAGGTGCGAGCGGCTGAGCCGATCCCCGTAGAGAAGCGTTCGCGCCTCGCCGGGAAGCTCGCTCGCGGCGAGTTCCCCATTCTGGTGGAAATCATCCCACCCAAAGGGTCCGACCCCACAAAGGAGGTCGAAGGCGCCCAGTACGTGGTCGCGCAGGGTGTAGACGCCGTGAACATCCCGGACGGGATAGGTGCGACCGCGCGGATGAGTGCGCTGACGCTGGCAGCGATACTGCAGCAACGTGTGGGGGTCGAGGTCCTGCTCCACTATAGCTCCCGGGACCGCAATGTCCTGACCATCCAGTCCGATTTCCTGGGCGCCTATGCGCTGGGCTTGAGGAACATTCTGGCCGTCACCCGCGACACCGCCCAGTTTTCGACCGCCCTGGAAGCAGGCGTCTTTGAAGTCGATGCCATTGGATTGGTGAATATCCTGAACAATCTCAACCGCGGGCTGGATGTAGGAGCCAATCCTCTCGGCACGCAGACGGGCTTCCTGATTGGAGTGGGGCTGAACCCCCATGCCGTGGATCCCGATGAGGAACTCCGTCGATTTGGGTACAAGGTGGACGCGGGCGCTAATTTCGCGGTCACGCAGCCCGTGTTCGATGCGAACCAGTTAGCCCGCTTTCTGGAGCGCCTGGAGGCGGCCGGGACGAAGCGTATTCCCATAGTGGCAAGCCTCTGGCCCTTGACCAGCTATCGCAGCGCCGAGTTCATGAACAACGAGGTGCCTGGGGTCTCGGTGCCCCGGGCCGTGATGGAGCGGATGCGTAAGGCCGACACGGGCGAGCCAGCGCGCGCCGCGGGCCTCAAGATCGCCCAAGAGACGCTGCTGCAACTCCGTGGCCTCGTTCAGGGCGTGCAGATCGCGGCGCCCTTCGGCCGTTACGCGATGGCTGTGGAAGTAGCGCAAATCCTCAAAGAAAAGGCTAAAGTGTGAAGGATGAAGAGTCGAAGTGTCGGCTTTGGCCCTTCACTCTTTACACTTCAACCTTCAGGTGCACATGACCCAACAAACAAAGCCCGGCAAGGCCGAGTCCTTCGAAAAGAATCTGGAGCGCTTGGATGCCGTCGTTCACCAACTGGAAAACGCCGACCTGCCCCTCGAGAGGGCTCTGCAACTCTACGAGGAGGGGATGAAGCTCGCCGAGGTATGCCACAAGCAATTGGAAGAGGCCGAAGGGCGGGTCGAAATCCTGATGAAAAAGGCCGGCGGCAAGCTCACGGCAGAAACCTTTGAACCGAAGGAGTCGGACCCCGCTTGAGCGAGACGCCCCGAGAAACCATTCGGCAATACCTGGAAGCACGCCGGCTCCGCGTGGACCAGGAGCTGGAGAAATTGCTGCCCGGACCCGAAGAGTACCCGCCCTCTATCCATCAAGCCATGAGGCACTCGGTGTTTGCGGGTGGGAAGCGACTCCGCCCCATTCTTTGCTGGGAATCCGGGCAGCTCTTCGGTGGGGACGAGCGGAGTCTCCTGCGTGTCGGCTGCGCGCTGGAACTCATCCACACCTATTCGCTCATTCACGATGACCTGCCGGCACTCGACAACGACGACCTGCGGCGCGGCAAACCCACTTGCCACCGCGCCTACGGTGAAGCCACGGCTATCCTGGCCGGCGACGCCCTGCTGACCCTGGCGTTCGAGATCCTTTCCGAGCCCGGCCTGCTCCCCGAGGAGCGAAGCCTGCGGATCATCCATGAGATTTCCCATGCGATCGGCACGCGCGGTGGCATGGTCGGTGGGCAGGTGGTGGACATAGAGACGACCGGCCACCCAGCCGATGCTTCGACCTTGGAATACATCCATCGCGCCAAGACCGGCGCCTTCATCCGCGCCGCCGTGCGGAGCGGAGCGCTTTGTGCCCACGCCCCGGACGAAGGCCTCGCTCGCGTCACCACTTATGGCGAGAAGGTGGGCCTGGCATTTCAAATTGCGGACGACTTGCTGGACGTCACGGGTTCGAGGGAGCAGCTCGGAAAATCCGTGGGGAAAGACGACCAGCAACACAAGGCAACCTATCCGGCCATCCACGGAGTGGAGGCCTCACGACGGATCGCTTCTCAGCTGGTCCGGGAGGCGTGCGCGATCCTCGCCCCACACGGGAGCCGCGCCCAGAGGCTCGAGGAAATCGCGCTTTTCCTGATCGAGAGGAACCATTGAGGGAACTTCAAGCCTCGACTTCAGTTTGCTTTGCGCGGGCGGGGGGAAAAGGTGTAACGGCAAAGAATGCTTCAAGCCGACCATCCTTTAACTCAACCCCAGCCCTGGCGAGCGGAGGTTCAAAGCAGAGGACAGTCACCGTATGAATCCCGCAGAGGGAGAGCCCGACATCAGTAATTGCGGCCGAAAAGCTAGAACTCCGGTCCGGTGTCTATGGGAACAATCCGCAACGAGTAGGACCGGTTGAAGGGGGAGAAATGAATTTTCGAAGAATCGCATTGTCCTGGCTTGTCTTGCTCATCTCGCAGTCCGTATTTGCCGCGACCGATTCCCCCTCCGCTCCCGATGACCTCGAAACTGCCGTCACACTAATGACCAAGATCGGAGCCTGCTGGTCTCCGACTTTTTCTCCGGACGGCAAACGCCTGGCGTTCGTTTCCGACCTCAACGGCGTCCCGCAGCTCTGGACGGTGGCCACCGAGGGAGGCTGGCCAAACCTCGTGACCGCTCTTGCCGATCGGACCGAAAGGGTTCGCTGGTCACCAGATGGATCTTGGCTGGCATTCTCCCTCGCCCCTGGCGGGGGCATGAACTCACAGGTCTACTTGATCCATCCCGATGGGACCGGCTTGCGGCGCCTAACGGATGGTGGCAAAGAGAACAATTGGCTTGGCGACTGGACGTACGACGGCCGGGCATTGACGCTGGCCTCGAATCGTCGCAGCGCCGATGCGATGGATGCTTATCTCGTCGATCCGACCGACGGCAAACTACAACTCATTACCCAGAACCAAGGGATTGGGTACTTTTCCGACGTCAGCCGGGATAGGCGACACGCGGTGCTGTGGCGAATGCTGAGCCGGAGCGACGACAACCTTTTCCTTGTTGACCTTGCCAACGGTCGCGAAACCCTCCTCACACCCCATCAAGGGCCAGGAAGTTTTTACGGGGTGATATCTCCTGATGGGCGAACGCTCTACCTGTCGTCAAACAAGGACCGCGACCTTACCGCCTTCGCCCGGATCAAGCTCAGTCAGGACAATCAGCCGGGACCGATCGAGGTCATCACGGCAAGGGACGACGCCGAGTTGGACGGTTTCGAGATCAACGCGCAGGGGACTACGGCAGTCCTTGTTTGGAATGTCGCGGGTCGAAGCGAACTGAGCTTCCTGAACTTGACCACTCTCCAGCTCACTCGCAGGCCTGACCTTCCCGCTGAACTCGTATATGGGCTCAAATTCTCAAAGGACGGGAATCTGTTGGCGATGGTCGCCACGGGGGCGGCGGCACCTGAGGATATCTGGGTGCTCGATCTCAGGGCAGGCCGTTTTCACCAGGTGACCCACAGCCCGCACGCCGGTGTGGATCTTGACCAGATGGTGCGCCCGGAATTGGTAAAGTTTCTGGCTTACGACGGACTTGAGATGAGCGGCTGGCTTTATCGGCCCAAAGGCGCGACGGGAGCCGGCCCCATTGTAATGAGTTTCCACGGTGGACCCGAAGGCCAGGCGCAGCCATATTTCAACAGTGAATATCAGGCGCTCCTGTCGCAGGGGATAGGCGTATTCGCGCCCAACGTCCGCGGTTCATCGGGTTTCGGCAAGAAGTTCATGAACCTCGACAATGGGCCCCTCAGGGTGAATGCCGTCAGGGACATCAAAGCCAGTGTGGATTATCTGGTGAAAGCCGGTATCGTGGACCCGAAACGAGTGGGTATCATGGGCGGCTCCTACGGGGGTTACATGACCATGGCGGGCCTGACCGAGTATCCCGACCTGTTTGCCGCCGGCGCCGACCTTTTCGGCATCGTCAATTTCGAGACCTTCTTTGCGCACACCGAACCCTGGATGGCGGCCATCTCCACCGTAGAGTATGGTGACCCAAAGACTCAGGCGGAAATGCTGCGTCAGCTCTCTCCCTTGCACAAGATCGACCGAGTCAAAGCGGCGACCATCGTCCTCCACGGGGCGAATGATACGAACGTGCCTGTGGTTGAAGCAGAACAGGTCGTGGACAGCTTGAAGAAGCGCGGCGTCCCCGTGGAATACGTCCTGTTCCCCGACGAGGGCCACGGATTCGCGAAAACCGCCAACCGTATCCGATCAGCGGTTTCAATGGTACGGTGGTTTGTGAAATACTTGAAGGGCGATCCACCCTCCCAGGGCCAAGCGCAATGACCGAAATGAGACTGTGATCCGTGGGCACGGAATACGCAGGGGGGAAAGAAGAGACTGTATAAGACCATGGAATACCAATACCTGACGCACATCGATTCTCCGGCCGACCTCAAGAAGATTCCGCGCGAGGCTCTGCCCAGGGTTGCCGAGGAATTGCGGGATTACCTCATCTCCGTGGTGTCCAAAGTCGGCGGGCACCTGGCCTCGAGCCTGGGTGCAACCGAACTGACCATCGCCCTCCACTACACATTCGACGCGCCGCGCGACAAAATCGTCTGGGACGTCGGTCACCAGGCGTACGGCCACAAGATCCTCACCGGCCGGCGCGATCGCTTCCCCACCCTGCGCCAGTATGGAGGGATCTGCGGCTTTCCGGTGCGCGAGGAAAGCCCTTACGACACCTTCAACGTGGGCCACGCGGGCACGGCCATTTCCGCCGCCCTCGGCATGGCGGTCGCCCGTGACCTCAAAGGTGAGGACCATCACGTGATCGCCGTGGTGGGCGACGCAGGCCTGACCTCGGGCCTGGAGCTGGAGGGCATCAACAACCTGGGCACACTCCAGAAGAAAATGCTCGTCATCCTCAACGACAACAAGATGTCGATTTCGCCCAACGTGGGAGCTTTTGCGGGATACCTCACTCGCATTGTCCACGGCCAGGCCTACCACCGCCTGACGCAGGAAGTCGAGAAAATGATCCTGGCGGTTCCCCGCCTCGGGCCTCGCTTGCTGAGACTCTCGAAAGACCTCGTGGATTCGGCCAAGAGCTTGCTGATTCCCGGCATGGTGTTCGAGGAACTGGGATTCGAATACGTAGGTCCCATCAACGGGCACAGCATCGAGGATTTGCTCAACGTTCTGGCCAAGGTCAAAGACAACCCCATGCCGACCCTGGTGCACATCGTCACGCAGAAGGGCAAGGGTTATCCCCACGCCGAGCAGCTTCCCATGAAGTACCACGGGGTGACCCAGTTCGATGTCTCGACGGGGGCATTCCACAAAGCGCCCGCCAAGGCTCCTTCCTACACGGCGGTCCTCGGCAAGGCGGTCTGCGAGCTGGCGGAGAAGGATCCGCGTATCGTCGGCATCACGGCCGCCATGTCCGAAGGGACCGGTCTGGAGGAGTTCTCCAAGAAATTCCCCGACCGTTTCTTCGACGTGGGGATCGCCGAGCAACACGCGGTGACGTTTGCCACGGGTTTGGCCTGCGAAGGGATGCGGCCGGTGGTGGCCATCTACTCCACGTTCTTGCAGCGCGCCTTCGACCAGGTGATGCACGACACCTGTCTGATGCGCGCGCCCGTGACCTTTGCCTTGGACCGCGGAGGCATCGTGGGTGCCGACGGGCCCACTCACCACGGCCTTTACGACCTGGCCTTCCTCGGGGCGATGCCGGGGATCGTCGTGATGGCGCCCAAGGACGAAAACGAATTGCGCCATATGCTTTATACCGCGCTCACGCTGGAGGGCCCCGCCGCCTTGCGCTACCCACGGGGCAACGGCATTGGCGTGCCTCTCGATCCGGCGTTCAAGCGCCTGGAGATCGGCAAAGGCGAAATCGTGCGCGAGGGCGACGACATCGCCATCCTGGCCCTCGGCAGCATGGTCTACCCGTGCCTGGAAGCTGCGACGAGATTGGAGGTCCTGGGCATCCAGGCCACCGTCATCAACGCGCGGTTCATGAAGCCCCTGGACGAGGAGCTGATTTGCTGCCTGGCAGCGCAGAAGCAATTCCTGGTGACGGCGGAGGAGGGTACGGAGGCAGGAGGCTTTGGCTCGAGCGTTGGCGCACTACTCTACGACCGCAAGATTCCCACCAGCATCCTGCGCATCGCCGTGCCCGACCGGATCATCCCGCACGGCACGCCCAACCTGCTCCACGCCAAGTACGGCCTCGACGTGGATGGGGTCGTGGAAAAGATCAAGAACTTCGCCCACGAGTTTCCTGCCCGGGCGGAGTCGAAGTACCGCTCGCTGCTCCGACCCTAAATGGCAGCCAACCCGAACTGCGGTGGGATTCACCGGGGATCAGTGAAGCATGAAAGAAGGGCCCCTGCCAAAGTAGGTGCCCTTCTTTGTTCTCGAATACGATACGCTTCGCCTTGAATTGGAACTTTGGCCAGCCGTGGGGCCGAAAACCCCGCCCTCACAACGTCCACCCGTGGCGATACTCGGGACTCACATAGGGCTGGGCCGTCGGCACATTCGTGACCTTCATGTTGCCTGCGTCCCAAGACAATTTCTTGCCCGCGCGCAGGGCCACGTTCCCGAGCAGGATAGTTTCTGTTATCGCCGCTTCGAACTCGAAGTTTGCTCCCGCCGGTTTCCCTCCTTTGCAGGCTTCAATCCACTCCCGGTCGTGACCAATCGACCGGGGGAGAGTCTTTGGCGGAGGCTGGAACGTTTTCATCTTGGATTCAGGAAGCAGGCGCGGATCTTCGCCACTGAACCCGCACATGATAGTGCCCTGGTCGCCAATGAACAGTAGGCCCTCGTTCTCTTCGCCGGTCAGGCTGCGGCCCTCTTCCAATCCCTCTGGCCGCGGCGGCGTCAGCCCGCCGTCGTACCAGTGGATTTGGACCGCCGGCATATCGCCGCGCGCCGGGAACGAGAAGTGAATGAGAGAAGCTTGCGGGAAGGTTTCCGGGAAGACGCGCGTCGAACTGGCTTCCACGCTCGCGGGCGCCGCCAGTTTCAGGACGCGGCAAATCGTGTCGAAACTGTAGCAGCCCATGTCACCGATTGCCCCGGTACCAAAATCGAACCAGCCTCGCCAGACAAAGGGCAGGTAGACATGGTTGTACGGCCGTGCCGGGGCCGGCCCCAGCCACAGATCCCAATCGAGCCCTTCCGGAACAGGTTCTTCCTCCTTGGGACGCTCGATTCCCTGCGGCCAAAACGGGCGACTGGACCAGTTGTGGACTTCGCGCACCGGACCGATCGCGCCCGCCCAGATCCATTCGCACAGCAAGCGCGTTTCCTCGGAGGCCTGATTCCCCACTGCCACCTGAGTCGCCACCTTAGTCTCGCGAGCGACCTCACCCATCCTGCGGGCTTCGAAAATCGAACGCGTCATGGGTTTCTGGCAGTACACATGTTTGCCCTTCCTCATCGCCGCGACGGAGACGGGGGCGTGCCAGTGGTCAGCGGTGCCTACGATGATTGCATCCAGGTCTTTCTCCTTCTCCAGCAACTCGCGAAAGTCATTGTAGGCGGAGCAGCCACGGTACCGACCCGAGGGAGCATGCCCGGCGTAGTAAGCTTCGACGAGCCTCCGGGCCGGCTCGCGTCCACACGTGGCACCTTTCCAATCGGCACCCCATTCCGGCTTGCCGAGCAACTCCCGCTCTTTGTTGCGCAGTTCGTTGGCCCCCCATTCGGAATAGTTGCTGCTCTCCTTGTTGACATCGCAGACGGAAACAATCTGCAGGTCGGGCTGTGCCAGGAATTCCATCATCACGCGTGTGCCCTGAGCGCCCACGCCAATACAGGCGGCGTTGAGTTTTTCGCTGGGCGGGGTGTAACCCGGTCCCCCCAGGACATGCCGCGGCACTATCGTGAACGCCGCCGCAGACACGGCGCCACCCAGAAAAGCGCGCCGTGAAATCTGCTCCTCCTGCTTTTCCATCTTCCGCCCGCGTTCCATGTCAACCTCCTCTGCTGAAAATGTATGAGCCTGCTCAGGACTTTGCAGAGCGCCTGAACGAGTGATGATGGTGTCGCGCCCCGCCCCCCGACGCTGGCGCACCCGGCGCGACCGTCAGGCTGGCTTCTCGAAGCTGGCCAAAGCTTCTTCCTCGTTGGGGCAGATATCGAAAGCCTGCAACAGCCGATGGGTGGACAGCACGTTGTGGATCAACCGCGGAAGATTGACGAGCTTGATCTGCCCGCCTTGTTTCGCGGTGAGAATGACCGACTCCACCAAGCCGCCAATTCCGGTGCTGTCGATGCGACCCACCTCTCCCATGTTCAGCAGAATCTTCTTCTGGTTGGCCGTCAGCAGGTCCCTGATGGTCTTGCGGAAGGTGTCGCACTCCTCCCCCGCGACAATCCTCCCACTCAGATCCAACACTGTGGCATTTCCCTTCTCTCGCGCGTTGATGCTTAGCTGCATGGTCGACCCTCCCTGCCGCGCCATCTTAGGCCACACCCCAAGGCAAGTCAACGCAGAGAAGGAGGTGGCGGAGCGGTCCAGCCCTCGACCCAATCCCAGCACCCAGCGCAGAGTTTGTGCACTCCAAACTCTGCGGTTCTTGGTTTGGGAACCGCCGCAAAGCCGCAGAGTTTCTGAGAAACGAAATTCTGCGCTACCCGCTGCGCTCGGAACGGGCGGGCACTCGCTCCCGCCTCAGGCATCGGCCGCTAAGGACTCATCGAGCCCCCAGTTGTCAAGTACGTAGGAGGCGCCGTGGACTCGGCCGGACCCGGTCGCAATCGTCAGCTTGCGGGAACGGACGTCCTCACGATAGGCGACGTTCTTGGCATGATCCGCCACCGCGTTGGCGATGACGACGCGCAGTTCCTGCTCCCGTAAGGGTGGATGCTCGCTGATGTCATACTCGATTTGCTCGCGCGCCTCCGAAGAAACGCCGCCGTTTTGCACGTGGATGTCGAAGGCCAGCGCCAGGCCCAACTCGGTTTTCAGGCCGAACCTCTGGGCAGCCTGGCGCGCGGGTTGGAAGTAGTCCTGATCGGCGAGCCGCAATTGCACGGCTTGGACTGCGGGCATCTCCCCAAATTGTTCGAAGGCCCAAAGCCAGGGCTCGTCGAGCTTGGCTTTGTTGGCGCCCTGACTAATGCTGTCGGCGAAGGCAAGCTGCTGCTCGAGCGGCGCCGCCAGAATCGAAAGCAATTTTGCGGTTTTGTCGCCGAAGGCCTGGCTCACCAGCGCCGGCTGGGTGTTTTGGATTTCCAGGATGATCTTGCCCAGCTCGCCGTGCTTCAGCGTGAACCCGATGATCCCCCAGGTGATACCCGCGCCATCGAAATTCCCCTGGGCCAGCGAGAAGCCGTGGCCTTCAAAGGACGCCGTGAGCTGTAAAGACCGCTCGTGAACACTGGGAATAGGGCTTCCCATCAAGGCCTGCCAAGTCGCGACGTCGACCTGGCCGGAAGGGTTGAGCCCCTTCGACCGCTGGAACTGGTCGACCGCGGCGACGGTGTTGCCAAAGTACTTCCCGTCCACGCCTTTGGGATCAAAGCCCAAATCCGTCAGGCGCTGCTGGATCCTCCGGACAATCTCCCCCTTCGCCCCCTTGGCCGCAATGGTTTTGGCCATGACGCCCTCCTTGTGTGCGCCCCCTTGGGGGTGCGCGTTACTGCGCGCTCCGAGCAGGGCTTCACTTCGCAGCTATAGCGATCGCGATGATGCCCACTACGGCGGGAATGGATTCCGCGATCTTCCGGGCCGCGGACCTAAACGACAGGTGCGCGCTACCTTCTCGAACAAATCCCCGCACGTAGCGCAGAGTGTGTGCACTCCAAACTCTGCGGTTCTTGGTTTGGGAACCGCCGCAAAGCCGCAGAGTTTCGCATCTCAGGAACTCTGATGGCTTTTGTGATGGGAAGGACCGCAGAGTTCGAAAAAGCCAAACTGTGCACTACCCGCTGCCATTTCTAACGCAGTTTAAAAGTCATTGCGAACATGAAACCTGCCTTGAAGTCCCTCTCCACAGGTAATGGGTCCTGGAGATCCGCGGGCACTTGGTCGCCAATATTGAACCCACCCGCAAGTCGCTGCTGTCGGGCTGCATGGAAGCCAAAGGTGAGGAAAATCTTGTTGTGGTTGAAACCCAAAGAGGGCCCGGCTATGAATTCCGCTTCGGTAGTTTCATTTCGGTTGCTGATCACCAAACCGAGGCTCAGCCCGCCGGTGACTCCCTTGAAGCCCAACCCGCTCTTTGGACCGAGGAGCACTTCATTGAGCATGATGACAGCGCTGGGTTTGAAGGTCGAATTATTCTGATAACCGAATCGTGAGCCCAGGACCGTTTTCGTACTGTCACTCGGATCTGGTACCAGGGATGCCTGGCGGATCACTATGCGGTCACCGATGGTGCTGAAGCCGAAGCCCGCACTTAGAAATGTGGTGCGAGTTCCTACTTGAATTTGAATGTCAGGATTTGTGACTTTCACGTACTGGGCACCGTCTGTGTGCTCTTTTCGCGAAATTCCAATCGTCACCAGCTTGGCTTCGGTAGCCGCCGGTACAGTTGCAGTGTAAACAAATGGACTTTCGCTTTTGAAGGCGGTCTCAATTTGGTCGGCGAGGTCGTGGAACTTCTTTAGGTTTTCCTGAAGTTTGTTCACGTCCGTTACATACTTATCAGCGTCAGAGCCTAAGGCTTTTATCTTGTCCAACTCGTCTTTGGTTGCGGCTGCACAGTTTGGATCACCCGAAGGGTCGAAAGCCTTGATCAAACCCTGGAAACTGGGATCAGTTACCCCTTTCTTGAAGTCCTCGAGCCTCTGCTGCAGGTCCCTCAAGTCAAATGCCTTAAGACGGGGATAGGCACCGCTCGCGATCTCGCACAGATTGGCACATGTCAGGTTGGTCGATGACGTAAGTGATTCGTACAGTTTCTTAAGCTCGTCGTGCTCTGTCACTTTTGCCTGCAAGTCTGCCTTCAGCTTAGCGCCCTCGTTGAGGGCCGGATTAGACTTCGCACGAAGCTTAGCAAGCGCATCCTGGGCATCGCCAGTGCACGACGGGGCCATAGGGAGGGCACCCTTCGCTACCCCTTGTCCCATAGCCTGGTTTATTGCGTCACCCACTCCAGGTATCAAACCCAGGAAACCTTTAATGAGAGTGCTTTCTGCCGAAGTGGTATTCACCTGGACCTTGTAATCGTACTTAAACGGATTCTCGTTCGTGACGAAAATATGCAGCGGGCCGGACGGGTACTCGTCGCTGCCGTGAAGAATATCACCCGAGTTCGCATCGATTATGATGTAATTCCCTGTCTTCTTGTCCGTTTCGGAAGGGCCGTTGCAGAGCACCGGACAACGCTTCGCATCAACAGAGGACGCTGTGCCCTGGGCCAAGAGGGTGCTATTGGCAATCAGGTTTATCAGCGTACAAGCAATCAAAACACGTGCAAAATAGGCTGCATCAAATCTATTCGTCATCGTTTGAATCCCCCTTATTGATTGCGTCAGGAACGCGACCTTCCGAACCCTTAGAATTCCCCACATTTCAGGACAAGTTCGTCGAGATAGTGGCTCGACCACCGGTCGCTATGGAGAATTGCGCTTCGTACTTATTCCTGAAGTCATCGACGAGTTTCGCATATTCGTTGCCGGAGTCAGGGTCGTTGGACAGCACGACAAACGCCTGTGTGAAGGCCTTCGGTGACCGTCCGACCGCCGGAACTCTTGGACCACAACTCGCGATAACTTGGTCGATCGACACCTCGCGCACAGAAGCAAAGTAGACATTCTGAACTTCAGTCTGTCTAACTTCCCGAAGTATGCGAATGGGCCCAACTTCCGCGGGTGCGACTAGACCCATAAGGTAGAGGTCGAGCGGGCAATAGGCGAATTCACCATCCTGGACATCCCTATGTGTGAAGGTCCCATTTCCGTTTGGCACCCACTCTTTCATGTCGTAATCAACGCAAGAGCGCCCGTCATCGAAATTCTCGCCCCAGTGATATCGTCCCTGGTCAATGTCTTGACCCATCAGAAGGTCGTAGCTTGGCGATGAGGCCTGGATAGGATCGCGGAAGGTTGCATATGCACACCAGGAATGTGCCACCTCGTGGAGACACCGATAGAACGTAAGCGGCTTGTAACTGTGAACCTGGCACGCACGAAGACGACTGGTTCCCCAGGAAGGTCGATCCGAGAATGCATCGCCCTTGTAGTGTTTGATGCCACTCACATCGTTAAGAACTGGAACTGAATAATCACCGACATAAAATCTCCTGCCAGTTTCTCCCCACGATTCCCAGTGGACTATGAATGCGACAAAATCAAATCTGTCGCCCAGGCGTGGTCGTATCAATTCGTATGCCCGCAAGATATCGAACTCCCTTTGCTCTTGGCTGTTAATTGGAAAAAACGTCAAGGAGTCAGCTAAGACGAGAACCTCCCCGACTCGGTCCACCGCTATCGCATGCGGGGCTTCCGCATTCCTGGCGATTCTTTTCTGGTTGTCTTGCTGGAGCTTCTTCCACGAGAGGTCAAACGCTTGATGCCGGCATGCTCCATTTCGATCGGCAGGGGGAAGCGGTACGACGTCGGTCAGAACCCCCATGAAGGTTGGCGGAACAATATTTGGGTCACCGGGGGGTAAGTCTTGTTTTTCATAGACATAGACCACGATGGCACGCTGACCAGTATTTCCGGCGCCTGCTGACACCTTGAAACCCGCACTGATTCCAACGACACCCTCTTTTTCAAGGAACTCCTTCCGGGCTGCCTCCACCGCATCCAAGAACGCTTGTTCGGGTTTCATAGCAGATGCGGAGGCAGTCGCCGGCGCAGGAAGCTCAGGCGCTGTGGGGCGGGTCATTAACGCGGCCACTTTTTTCTTTGATTCTTCGGAAAGAAAGCGGCTTCCGACATCATCCAGCGCCCGGATAACAGCATCGATCCACAATCCTGTGAAGAATCCGAAGAAGAGGGCAAAGGCCCCGTTGCGAAGGGTTGGAAAGGTTGCCGCAAAAACACCGTAGGCCACCAGCGCAATGTAAGGGGCCACCGTGATCCGGCCACCGAGCATCATCAGCAGGCTTCGCATTGCTTCCGGGCTAGCCGTGGTAAAGAAATCAGGTTTGGCTTCGACGGTGTAGGCCGCGTAAACCAAACTGCCGATGAATGCGAAGACGACAACGCCAGATGAAACAAACAAGTCTGGGAAGAAGAGCGGTATGAGGCTATCGCCGTACCTAAAATAGTAAAAGGCGAGCACGAGAGTCGTGGCACTCCAGATCCCTGCCATACCTACGGCATAGGTGTAGGTAGTTGTGATGGTCTCAGACCACCCAGTGAGGTGAACAACAGCAATCATCAACCCAAAAATCCCCGGCAACAGGATTACGAATGTCAGGAATGGGTTAAAAGAATCCAACCTCAAGACGGCGGAGGTGGGCGATATCTGAACGTTCCCCTGGGGATCGGTAGTGACGATGACGTTCACCTTGCTCGCTAGGTGCCAAGGCGCTTCCGCTGCCACCACGCCAGCGTGCACTCCGGGAAGCCCTGGCAATTCTTTCGAGCGAAGCTTGAAAACCCTGGACGACGCCTCTGGACGGAACGATCCCTGCCAGATAGTCTGACCACTTGTATCGGTAAGCGTGAGCATGGCCCACGCGTCTTGCACCAGTTTGCCTCGGTTATCAACCACGCACCCCACAAATACGATGTCGCCCTGGGTGTTTGCCTCTTGGGCTGGACATGCAGAGAGAGCCTGTAGGGAACCCGCAGGCCGCAGAAGGCGGTAATCTATCCGCGCGGCGAAGATCAGCGCGGCGAGGCTCAGTACGACCGCTATCCAGTGTTTAGGTCTCATGAGAGGTTTTCCTTTTGAAGGCGCAAGAATCCTTTCTCTTTATCCCAGGTTTCCGACGTCGCAGATTGCGGTCTCGGACGAGCGCCGCAAGGCCGGCACGCCTGCATCAGGTGATCTTTGCAGGCCAGCCGCCGACGGGAGAAAGAGCCGAGCCCCACTTTCTTAGGTGGTGTGCACTAAGGGTCAGGCTGGAGCTGGAAATGGAGCAAACGGAACGGGAACAGGAGTGGGAAAGTTGGGCCGGATTTCAGATTCGCACCTCCTTCCCTGGGAGACACTGGTTACCGCACAGTTATGGGAAGATTCTGCGGACATCGAGTCCAGTTGTCAAGAGAAAAATAATCGCCAAGTTAACAGAGCGGGCAAAATGTCGGAGCCGCGCGGCTGGCGCATCCACGCTGGGCGGGACAGGTACATGGCGTGTTGGGCCATGTATGCGGGGCTTGGGGCTACCATCCCGGCCTGCCTCCTCACAGGCAGCCACGGCAAGGTCTTCTGGCCGTGGGTTCTTGATTGGGAAAGACAAAAACCCACGGCACAACAATCGTGCCGTGGCTACCCGCTTCGTTCGGCACGGATAAATCCGTGCCCCTTCGCGGCGAACGGGGGCTAAAGCCCCAAAGATATTTGTGGGGGCCTCGTTCGGCACGGATAAATCCGTGCCCTTTCGCGAGCGGATCAATCCGTGCCCCCCGCGCCGTGCGCATCGACCCGCCCGCGCCCTCTTCAATCCAAAATCCAAAACCGCAAATCACAAATCCGCCAGGTCCGTCCCCCATTGACATCACAAAGCCGCGGACCTAAACGACAGGTCCGCGCTACCTGCTCCCTGCTGCAAAACGTTGCTGTGCGGATTCGGAATGTTTGGTGTAGAATAGGGTGTTGGGGCAACGTTACACTCAGGAATGACGTCCAAAAGCTATGTCCACTAAAGAGGAGCGGAGGCGAACTCCGCGGTTCAGCGCATCGTTGACGGCCGTCGTTTCGGAAGGGCAGGCTTACTACGTCGTGGAGACGGTAGACGTGAACGAAACGGGGGTCTGCCTCCGTTCGAAAAAAGCGTTCCCCGTCGGTGCTCAATATCACTTGGTCTTTGGCCGGCCGCCCGAGTTGCCCCGCTTGAGCGCGGAAGGAATAGTGAGGTGGTCTAAAGGTGGAAAGGGAGTCGGGGTGGAGTTCACCTCGATCACCCCTGATGACCGCCAGGCCATCCTCAGATTCGTGAACGCGCACTCCCAGCACGCACAAGCCTAGGCGGTTGCTCCCCCTCACCTACAGTCTTCAGTCTCGCCGGTGGCGCGGACCTGCCGCTCTCTGGCAAGTGTGTGACCCGGGCTGTAAGATACCAGGTAGCGCAGACCTGTTTTGTAGGTCTGCGGTTCGTCCCCCATTGGCAACAAAAAGCCGCGGACCTAGACGACAGGTCCGCGCTACCTTACTTCGAAATCATCCTCGTTCAACACACCCCGCGTCCGCAGAAGATTGCAGGTGACGAAGAAATACCGGTCCGAGAGCACCAGGCGCCGCAGGCGCGACATGGAGAAAGAGCAACCCCCAAGAGCCGCAGAGTTACAAGACAACTCTGCGCTACCTGCTTGGTAGATGATCTGTCCCAGGGATACTCCCCCGCGCGCCTTGCCGCTTCGTCGAACGGCAGAAGTCGAATGGCCTGCCCCGAGGGCCGCGTTACGGCGCTACCCCAAGTTGCCGCAGCACCCCGAGAGCGTCGTAACCATCCCATCCCTCCACAATCTTGTCGCCTCTGATACGGATGATGCTGAGGCCCGTCAGCGTGATCTCTTTCCCGGTAGCGGGAATGCCCATGAAGTCACCCGAGTGCTTGCCGTGGAATGTCCAACGCAGAGCCATATGCTCTCCCTCGGCAATCACATCTTCAATCGAGATCTGAGCATCCGGGAAGGGCGTGCACATTGCCATAACGTACTGTTTGAAGCCCCCGGGACCGCGCACTTCGCCGGGGAAGGCAGGGTCGTGGCGGACGTAATCGTTGGCGACAATCTCATCGAGCACACCCAGCTTCCGCTCGTTCCAGATCGCATCCATGAGCCGCAAGAGGGTTGCTTTGTCGAGTCTGGACATGATGGTGTCCTCACGAACTTCTGTTTTGACTCCCAACCGCCTCACACCATACACCCCTCGAGAGATTCCAGCGCACTTTGTTTCTTTGGCTGGGTCCGGAGGCTCGGGACAGGGTCCCGTCTGCTCCAACCCTTCGGCAGGCTCAGGACCGTGAGCGAAGTCGAACGGCGCAAGTCGGTCAGATGTTGTTCGATCCATTCTCCGAACCCGAGTCACTCGTCGAGTTCCCGCACCAGGATCAGACCGCCGTCGGAAGTGACGCGGGAACCTTGGACATCGATCCCACTCTGCGGGAGAGGCGTGGCAGGAGAGCTGAAAGGGCTGGTTTTGTATCTCACCCCTTGAGTACTGACCCCCGGAGCGTCTTCATCGCGTTTACACCCGCATGAATATTGAGGACGGCGCCGATCCGAAGATTCGGAGGTAAAGCTCAAAATGGAAATGCGGGCTGATATCAGTAGTGGCGGTCCAGGACCGCCACTACTGAGGACTACCGCTACAGCTTCGCTCCGCTCGTCATTGACCGATCGGAGTTCCGATCACATCGCCCGAAACGACCAACTCCACTCG
>JBEKCQ010000010.1:0-39873 GCA_050014795.1 Terriglobia bacterium
GGCGGGTTCCAACTCACAAAGTACTAACTGGATGTTCGGAATCCAGACTGCGACAGAACTCACGAGGTAACGGTGCTCTCCGGCACCGGCGCGGTGTGGGGAAGCTCCCCGACGGGTTTCTTTTTCCCTCGGCCGCGGAATCCGGAACGAACCAGACTGCCCAGCGTATGAGCATTCTGCGCCAGCAGTTTGAGATACGCCCAGCGATTCATCTGCGTGAAGTAGATCCCGCGAAACAGCAGGCGCGGTACAAAGTGCATCAGTTGATAGCCGAAGGATTTCTTGTTCTCGACCAACCATCGCTGAGCGCGGCGGAAGGCTGCGGGCGCGTAGCAATAGCTCCAGGCTTGCCGTATCTCGGCTTCTGCTTCCTCCGGCGACAACCCTTTGGGGACATAGGCTGTCTTGAAAGCCTGAAAGTCCAGCCAGTGTTCGGGGCGTGTCAGGCGTCCCTCGTCCCGCAGGCGGTCGTATAAGGGAGTCCCTGGATAGGGAGTGAGCAAACCAAACACCGGCAAGCAGGCCGGCCAGTCGTCAATCTCCTGAATCGTTTTGCGCGCCACGCCGGGCCTGTCGCCCTCCATCCCAAAAATGAAGGACGTGATGCCGTAGACATCGTATTTGGCGAGGTTGTTCAGGGCAGCCTTGTACTCCTCCGGCTTGTTAAACTCCTTATGGGCTTCCTTCAGGCTGTCCGGATCCACAGACTCCAGGCCTATGAAGAGCCAGCGGCCGCCGGTGGCCGCGATCAGTTGCACCAGCTCCTCGTCTTGCAGGAGATTGATGCTGATCTGGCCGATCCAGGGAAGGCAGGCGTCGCGGCGGATCATCTCGCGCAACAGGGACTTGGCACGCGCGCGGTTGATGGCGAAATTATCGTCCACGAAGAAGATCAGGGGGAGACTATTCCTCTGCTTGGCCATGGCCTTCAAGTGGAGCAGCTCCGCGACGACATTCTCAATCTCGCGGAAACGAAGCTGGTGCCCAAAGAAACCAGTCACCGTGCAGAAGTCGCATCCATAGGGGCAGCCGCGTCCGGTTTCCACCGGGATGGCGTAAAGACTGTCGTAGTTGAAGCGGAAATGTCTCAGGAGCTTCTTGATCCCGGACGGAACAAAGCGCATCAGATCGAACCGCGCCAGATCCACTTCTTCCCAGGCGATCACGGGATAGTGAGCGAGAGAGGGTTTGACCTCCTTGCCCGCCACCGTCGCCGGCCGGTACACATCCTGCAGTTGTCCGCGGGCGGCGTCGCGGACCACCAGGGGCCAGGTATCATCGGCCTCACCCACCACCACGGCATCCGCATAGCGAGGGTGGCCCGTCAGGCCCAGGGGCTCATCGGGCACGGCGGTGACGTGCGGGCCGCCCATGACGATCGGTACCGCGGTGGCTTGGCGAATGGCTGCCGCCATGCGGTAGGCGCTCTGCGCCATGCGGGTCATGAAGCCCATGCCCACCAGGTCAACGTGGTTCTGGACGATGAAATCTACGAGTTCTTCCGGACGATAGTGCTGCGCGTTGCCATCGATGATGGTGACGCGGTGTTCCTTGGGCGTGAGCCTCTGCAGCAAGAACGGCCAAAGATGAGGGACGAAATTGCGGGTGACTTCGTTGTCCGGCACATAGAAAAGGATGTGCATGAACGTCCAGTCTAGGAGCTAGGGAGTAGCTTCCGACACCAAATTTCCGAGTCGGGAGAACGGGAAAGCGCTGGTGCGCTCTTGGTGGGCTTCAGCTCGCGAGAGCTGTCGCACGGGCTACTCGAAATGAGCCGCTGAAATCTCTCGCCCCGCGGGGCACCCGTCACCGTTCGCGGGGGCATTCTACACCAATCCACCCTTACGCTAGTAAATTTCAAACCGCTCCTGGTGGACGGTAGGATCGCTCTTGATGATGACGTCCTTGCTCGTCAGGGATTCGAGTTCGGAAACCAGGGCGCCCTGGCGTGACTTCAGCGCCTGCGCCACGTCCGGATTGACGCGCAGCGTGATGGTATCGCCTTCGATCTGCTTGGCCATTTTCTTGACTTCGGCCACGATCTCGTAGCAGACGCTGGCGAGGGACTTAATCCAGCCGGAGCCGGAGCAATAGGTGCATGGCTGGCAGAGCGTCCGTTCCAGTGACTGCTTGACGCGCTTGCGCGTGAGGGCCACCAGGCCGAAATCGTTGAACGAGAGAATCTTCGTCGGCGCGCGGTCGCGGCGCAGGGCCTCTTCCAAGGCCTGGACCACCTTCATCCGGTTCCGCCGTTCGTCCATGTCGATGAAGTCGATGACGAGGATGCCGCCCAGGTCGCGCAGGCGTATCTGGCGCACGATTTCGTTCACCGCGTCGATGTTGGTCTTGACGATGGTGTCTTCCAGGCGGTTGGTCTTGCCGACGTACTTGCCCGTGTTGACGTCGATGGCCACCAGCGCCTCGGTCTGGTTAATGACGATGTACCCGCCCGACTTCAGCCACACCTTGGGCTTCAAGGCTTTGTCCACTTCCGCCTGGATGCCGAACTCCTCGAACATGGGAGTGTCGCGCGTGTAGAGCTTGACGCGCCCCACCAGCGACGGCTGGCAACGGTTCACGAACTCCACCGAGCGCTCGTACTCGACCTCGCTGTCCACGCGCACCGTCTTGAAATCCGGCGAGAGCATGTCGCGCAGAATGCGCTGCACCAAATCCAGGTCACGGTGCAGCAGCGCCGGCGCCTTGGCCCGCTCCGCCTTCGCCCGGATGTCGCTCCACAGGGTGGAGAGAAACTTCAGGTCGGTCTTGAATTCCTCTTCGGAACGGCCCCCACCGGCCGTCCGCACGATGAAACCACCCGTCAGCGAGCCCTTGTTCTCCAGAATAATGTTGCGTAGGCGCAGGCGCTCTTCTTCCGAAGTGATCTTCCGCGACACGCCAATGTGATTGATGGTGGGCATGTAAACCAGATAACGTCCCGGCAGCGCGATGTGGGAAGTGATGCGGGCGCCCTTCGTACCCAGAGGTTCCTTGGCAATCTGCACCAGGATTTCCTGGCCCTCCTTCAGCAGGTCACTGATCTGGACAGGCTGATGGTTTCCCGGCCGGGAAGGCTCATGTCTTTCCGGGGGGGCAGCGGGTTGTCCCATCCCACGGCGACCGCGCCGCCGCCGGGGAGCAATACGCGGGCGCTGATACGGTTCGCGCAAGGTGTACTTCTGCTCCACGGGGGTTTCTGCCGGCGTCGCGGGGGCCCGTCCTGCGGGCTGCGCAGCAGGTTCTTGGGGCACAGTCCCGGCGCTCAAGACCGAGGCGTCCTCGGCGAATTCCTCCGTCTCAGGAGTCAAGGTCGGCGGCTCCAACTCGGGCCAGAACTCACGCTCGCCGACAGGGGCCCCAGGCTCCTCGGCAGGAGCAGAGGCTTCGGCACGCTCCGCCGGCTCAGGAGGTGCAGGCGCTTCCAGACCTTCAGCGACAGGAGGTGCTGGCTCCGCTGCTTGGGCCGTCTCGACATCAGGTGTTACTGCTGGTTCTGAGGGAGATTGAACTTCATTAGCGGGTGCAGTTTCAACCTCGGTTGCTGCCGCGGGTTCTGCCAAAGCAGGCGCTTCGGCGCTTGTTTCCGTCACCGAAGTATCGGAATAAGGGGGCGGCTCCGCTACAGCCTGCGCTGCCGCTTCGGTAGTCGAAGCGGCACTCGCCGCGACTTCAGGAACCGGGACCGGCTCGGGGGACAGACTGGAAGCCTCGGGTGTCAGTGGCTCGGTTGCTGTCTCGACGGTGGCTGAAGCCACCGGCAGCGCTTCGATTTCGCCGGAGGCCGTGGACTCTGGGTGGGCTTCTGGGCCAATGGGCTCAGCCGTAGAGGGCTCCTCGGGCGGCGCACTCGGGGCCGCAGCGCGGTGCTTCGCCAGCGATTCTCCAGGCAGGATTTCAAACGTGTGGGGAGCGGTATGCTCCGGGTGTTCCGTGACTCGATCGCGCGACTCGGACTTGGGAGCGAACTTCCGCTCCCCGAACTCCCGCCCGCGCCTCCGCGGCCGCCTGGCCCGAGGATCGTAACGGCGTCCCTCGGCAGGCTCGCCAGCCGGTTTGGCCGGCACAGAGGGAGCCCCCACAGGCGCGACAGGCGCAACGGTAGCATCTGCGGCCGCTGCCAGGGTGGCTGGGGGCGCGGCGCTTTCCACAATCTCCGGCGCGGGCGCCGCAGCGACAGTGGGTCCGGACTCGCTGGCGGGAATTTCGCCCGGCCCCACCTGAGCCCCTTCGACAAAGCGGGTGGCGCGAGTTTCCGCTTCTGTGAAGACCTTGTCGTATTCCTCTTCGTCTTCGAAGAAATCCGAGACGTAGAGGAAGGCATCGCGGTCCAGGCCGATGTTCACAAACGCCGACTGCATTCCGGGAAGCACGCGGCTGACGCGGCCCTTGTAGATGCTGCCCACCACCCCGACGTCAACGTCACGTTCGTAATACACCTCGACCAACTGGTCGTCTTCCAACACCGCGACCTTCGTCTCATGGGGAGACGATGCGATGAACAACTCCTTGGACATGGGAACTCCTTTTTAGGGAGAGCCGAAAGGATCAACCCCGACGCGTCGGGGGATCGACCTCCAACCTTCCCTGGCTGGCCGCGCGCCCCGAACCCTGCGGGGCTGACTCAAGCGCGACCCACGCCCTTCAATCTTGAGTGGCTTCGACGCCGCCTCTCGCTCGAAGCGGTCGCCCGGACCCACCCCGTCCGTCGCCGTCGGCACTCGCAAGGCCGACCGCGATGAAATCTCCCGCGCGACAGTTCCGCTCAGTTCACAAATCGCCGCATATTGACGCTCAATGCCAGCCCCAGACCCAGAAAGGTAAACAGAGCCGACGATCCTCCCTGGCTCATGAGCGGCAGCGGAATGCCCGTGATCGGGAAAAAGCCGATCACCATCCCGATGTTGACGGCGACCTGGAAAAACAAAACCGCCGCGAAACCTACCAGTAGAAAAGCACCAGCACGATCACCTGCCGTTTGTGCTCCGTCCAGCAACCGTAGTAGCAGGGCGAGATAGAGCAGCAAAACCAGGACCGTGCCTACGAACCCCTGTTCTTCCGCATAGGCGGCAAAGATAAAGTCGGCGTGGGAAACAGGGACGAACCCCAGCCGACTTTGCGTCCCACTCCCTATGCCTTTTCCCCAAAAGCCACCTGATCCGATGGCAATCTTCGACTGCGTCGCTTGGTAACTGGAGCCCTGGAGGTTTCTTGAAGGGTGAACGTAGCTCATCAACCGTTCACGCTGGTAGGGTTTCAGGAAATGCCAGCCCACGGGCAGCATCAACGCTCCCAGCAGCGCCAGCACTGCCAGGTGCCGCGGCCGCACCCCAGCCAGGAAAAACCCGGCGGCGACAATCGGAAGGAAAGTCAGTGCGGTGCCGAGGTCAGGTTCCAAGGCCACCAGAACCGCCGGCAGGCCAACCAGTATCCCCAGTTTTACAAAATCCTTCCAGGTGACGAATTTGCCCTGCCTTTCGGCAAAGTAGGCCGCCACCGTCAGTATTATAACCAGTTTGGCTATTTCTGACACCTGGAAAGTGAGCCCACCGATGGGGACCCAGCGCCTGGCGCCCGCAATGGGCCGGCCGAGAACCAGCAAGGCACCCAATCCCAGGATAGTCAGGCCGTATAACCAGGGGACTTGCTCCAGGAGGAGATGGTAATCGAAACGGCCCACCGCCAGGGACAAGAGCAAACCCAAGAGCACCCAGTAAACCTGCCGCCGTACCTGGCCGGCCAGCGCGGTCTGCGCCGTGGTGCTGTAAATCTCCACCATCCCGACCGCGGCAATGGCTAGGGCCAGCGCGAGCAGGACCCAATCAATATCTCGAAACCGAACGGCCTTCCGCATCGCTCCTAGCTCAAGCTCCTCATGGTGGGGACGCCTTGCCCGGTTCGCTGGGTGGAGGGCCCAACACCTGACTCATCACCCGAACCTGCGTTTGCAGCTGGTCCGGCCGAGGTCTCCGCGCCGTTTTCTTTTCGAAGTAGGCCTTGATAACGTCCCGGGCGATAGGCACCGCCACCGTGGAGTGGTCTCCCTGCATCACCAGCGCCGAGACGACGATTTCCGGCCGGTTGCTGGGCGCGTAGCCTACAAACCAGGCGTTGTTCTTGTACTCCACCTTGCGCGCCGCCTTCTGCAACTCCTCGCTGACCACCTGAGCGGTGCCGGTCTTGCCGGCGATATCCAGGTCCGGATCGTGCGCCCCGGCTCCGGTGCCCCCTCCCTCGTTGACCGCACCCCACATCCCCCTGGTGAGAGCTTCGACCGTGCCCTCTCTCAGTGGGAACTCCCGCACGCGCACTTGCTTGGGTTCGGCGCCCAACGCCAGAAGCTGGTCCTGGAAGGCGAGGTGTGGGCGGCGGAAGACGCCTGCCGACGCGATGCCACCAATCGCGTAAGCCAGTTGCAGGGGTGTAACCGCGACGGCTCCTTGCCCGATGGCTACCGAGATGGTCTCTCCTGCCCACCATTGCCGTTTGAAGGCTCTCCGGACCCACTCGGGCGAGGGGATCAAGCCGGGGTCTTCAGACGGCAGGTCAATCCCGGTCCGAGAGCCCAGCCCCAGGCGCTTGGCGAAGTACGCGAGTTTGTCAATCCCCACGAGCTTCCCGAGGGTATAGAAATACACGTCGCAGGAAACCACGATGGCGCGGTGGAAATCGACGCTGCCGTGTCCCTTGCCCTTGTTAAAGACCCAATCGTGGTAGGTATGGCCGTAGATGGTGACCGAACCCGGACAGTGCACCGTGTAGTCGGGTTTGATGGTGCCCGTCTCCAGGGCCGCCGTGCCGGTAATGACCTTGAAGACTGAGCCGGGGGCCAAATGGGCCTGGATAGCCTTATTCATCAAGGGCTTCTGGGCGTCGGAATTCAGTTGCTGCCAGGTCTGCTGATCGATGCGGCGGGCAAAGTCGTTGGGATCGAACGAGGGATGGCTGACCATGGCCAGAACTTCGCCGGTGCCAGGATCGAGCGCCACCACGGCTCCCGGGTGCTCGCCCAGCGCCGCCTCGGCCGCCACCTGGAGATCGAGATCGAGCGTCAGCCGCAAGTCATTGCCGGGCAGGGCGTTGATGGTGGTCATCGAGCCCATTTCCTGCCCGCGGCTGTTGACGATGACGCGCTGCATGCCGTCCCGGCCCGCCAGCACCGCGTTGTACGTCCGCTCGATGCCGGATTGGCCCACCACGTCCCCCGGCCGGTAGGGTGAGCCCGGCTGGGCGATCATCTCCTCCGAAACTTCGCCCACGTAGCCTAGGGCCGCAGCGGCGAGGGCGCGCTTGGGGTAAGAGCGCTGCTGCACCTGGAGGAGATCCAGTTCCGGATATTCCACGCGGTGCGATTCCACAAAGGCTATATCTTCCATCGTGGCCGACGGCTTGAGCACTACGGGCTGGAAGCGCGGCAGCTTCGCGGCGCGCTCGAGCAGGCGTTGGAGGTCGGTGAGGTCAAGCTGCAATCCGCGCGCCACACCTGCGACGCGGGCGGGCGTGAGCGTGCCGGGGTTCTCCCGCATCAGCAGCACGGTGAAGGCGGGGAAATTGTCGGCCAGGACGCGCCCCTCGCGGTCCAGGATGCGCCCGCGCGGCGCAATGATCGGCAGGTTGCGGATGCGGTTGCGTTCGGCCTGGTCCAGATACTGGCGGTGCTGCCCGATCTGCAGTCTCCAGTACCCGATCAGCAAGCCCAGAAACGTAGCCGCAATCACACACTGGAGGAGGGCAATCTTCCAGGCCGGAAAGCGTTCATCTTCCGGGAAACGGAATTCCATTTCTGGTGCGCGGGAAGGGCGACGCTCTAATGCCGCCGTCGCGGAGGTCGCGAGATCCAGCAGAAATTTTCCTGGCCTTCGCCCCGGCACGGCTCAAGCTGTGCCCTTCCGCCCTGTCCATCAGCGCTTCAACAGACATCGTTTTGCGGCGGCACACATCACCCGCCGCGCCGAAATGTCTCCGCGCCAGTGTAGCCCTAACCCATTGGCAAATCAATAAGATTACAGTCGCCCTGTAGCGGCGCCGTTCTCGCCGCCGGATGGTTGCGACGATGGGGACATCGCCGCGACAGCCAGAACGTCTTCACATGGGCGCGGGCTTCCGAGGTAGAGGCGGCTTTATGGCGTGTGGTGATACACCTCCCAGCCCTTGTAGTTCGTGAGGGCCTCGGCGATGGCGCGGCCGTAATGGCTGCGGTTGACGGCGACGTGGTGCTCGTAGCCGTTCTTGCAGACGAACTGGAGCAGTTTCTGCAAGCCGGGGATCTTCACCACGCCGTAGCCGCCGAAGCTTTCGAGCTTATCGCTGGTGATTTCGCCTTCGCCCAAGTAGGCGCGCACGCGCCCGTGCAGGTCGTCGGTGGAGACGCGGCAGAAGGTGAGCGGTCCGGCCTTCAGTTTGCCGACCACCGTTCCGAAGGTATTGTCCTTGCCGACGGAGCCCGCGATGATTTCCTGAAAGTCCATCTTGGCTTCTTCGAAGAAGTGCTTGGGCAGGTTCGAGCAGTGGAAGATGACGGCCTTGTCCGGATCCTCGCCGTAGTTGTTGTTCCAATCGACGATGGCGCTGGGGTCGCCGGAGGCCAGTTGCAGAGCATACATCCCGACCATGCCGGTCATGTCCGTCTCGCAGGCGCTGGGCAGGAGGTTGTTCGACATCATGCTCATCATCGCGCAGGGGACGACCCCGAAGAACTCCTCCATGGCGGTCCAGCACTGGACGGACGAGCCGGCCAACTCGTTCGCTTTCATCCACTCGTCCACCACCACGCCGAACTTCGCCATCTTCAGGAGCGCCGCGGGCGGGACGCCGCGGGTCGGAACGTAGCCGGTGATGCTTGAGACCTTGGCCTGCACCTGCGGGTCGTCGTCCTTCAGGCGGGCGACGCGGCCGAAGACCTCCGAAAGATCCAGGGTCTCCACCGAGATGCCGTGGTTTTCCATCAGCTTTTCGCTAAAACGCACGGTGAGGAAGTTCGCGGGCCGCGCGCCCAGCACGCCGACGCGCAGGTTCTTCAGACCTTTCACCACGCGGCAGGTGGCCGCAAACGCTTTCAAGTCGGCCTGGAAGGAACCGGACGACGGGGCGACGGTGTGCAGCGAGGTGAGTGTGTACTTGATGCCGTACTGCCAGAGATTGTTGCAGGCGGACATCTTGCCGCAGAAACTGTCACGCCGCCCCCCCATCAGCATCTTGTTCGTCTCGTCCGGGAAGGCTTGCACCAGGACGGGGACGTCCAAGCCGGACATGCGAATCGAATTGGCCACCCCCCGCTCGTCGCCGAAATTCGGCAGACTGACCAGAATGCCGTCAATTTCCGTGCCGTGCTTCTTGAACAGATCCGCGCACTTGCGGGCGTCCTGAAGCGTCTCCACCGAGCCGAACTTCGTGTCTTCTGGCGTCAGGCAAATGGCCTTGTAGCCTTCCTGCCCGAGGAGGCGCAGGATCTCCTCCCGGCCGTCGCGGGCCAGGACGGCGGGGAAAAAGCCCCGGTTACCGACAATGACACCAAACGTTGTAGTGTTCATCGAACCACCCTCCTGTGAAATACCTTCCCATCTGAAAATCGGCCTTCGAAGCAGCCCGCTATCTTAGCACGTTGCCCGGCGGGAATAAATGGATGCGCTTACACCCAAAGTCCGGGGTACACCCCACAGTCGGCCTACGCGGGCCGTCGGAAGCGGTCCAGCACCTGAAACAAGACCAGTCCCAGCCCCACGTTCACCAGTACGCCACTGGCCATCTCCAGCGGCTGAAAAGGCGGCGGCACCTCGAGCAGCGCGCGCTGCAAAGCCAAAAGGGCAAGGCTGTGAACCGGGACGAGAAGCGCCGTCAAGGCGAGCCGAGCGACAACGTCGTCCAGCTCGAACTTGACACTAGCCGAGGCCGCCAGATAGCCAATCAAAGCCTTGGCCATGCCGAAGATTCCGATATATCCGTTGGAGAGCGCGTCCTGGAGCAGCCCCAGACCGGTTCCCAGCCCGATGGCGAATACCTTGTTGCGCCGCACGACCGCAAAATAGATGATGACGAGCAAGGGAAAGTCAAAGAGCCGCGCCAGGGAAACCTTGAGTGGCAGAAAGGTCTGGAGCAAGAGGGCCACAAACCCCGTCACCCAAAGGACGGCCGGGGGCATCCGAAAGGCTTCGATCGGTCGCTGGGCGGGGGCGGCCATCGCCGTGGAGAGTACCAGAACGCCGCAGCCTTGGGTAGAGGCAGCGAGTCTCTCCGCTCTGATGATGCAGACCGCGAGGAATCAGGTAGGGGAGTAGTCCGCGGCTCAGGGGCGAGGGGTTCCGTTCAATGCTTGCAGTTCGCCCGTGGGAGATCTGAGCACCACCAGGACGCCCTCCAGGCGGTCCAGGGCCGCGCTGGGTCTGACGGTGATGTTCTTGTAGATGTTCCCGTCGGCGGTTTGGGCTACCGTGCCGACGGGCAAGCCTTTGGGGTAAATCTGGTCCAGCCCCGAAGTGAGCACCAGTTCGCCCGTCGCCACGGCAGCCTCGTTCATGACGTAGTGCATCTGGCACTGATTCAGCTTGCCGCCTTTCAGGATTCCCTGGATCCGGCTGCGCTCCAGCGTGCAGGCGGCGCCGCTGGAGGGGTCGGTAATCAGCAAGACCTGGGCGGAGTGCGGGAACACGGCAATGAGCTTTCCCACCACCCCCGCCGGAGTAATCACCGCCAGGTCCGGGGTCAGGCCGGCGTCGGTCCCCTTGTCGATGAGAATGGCCCGGGAAGCCTCTCCAGGGCTGGTGCCGATGACCTCCGCCGCCACGGTTTGGAAGGGCAGGCGATTTCTGAATTCGAGCAGGTCACGGAGACGGCGGGCCTCCGCAGCCTGCTCGCTGAGCTGCTGGATTTGGGAATGTGCTGACACCAACTGTATCTGGAGTTCCCGGTTTTGCTGCTGGGCCTGCCAGAGGTCGCGATAGCTCTTCCAAGCTCCCGTGGTGGCGTCGGACATCCCGCGCAGGGCCCGCGCGAAGGGGTCGAAGACCGCGACCGCCCAAACTTGGATGAGGCGCACCTTGTGCGCGCGCGTGATCTGGGCCGAGAGAAGCAGCAATTGGGCAATGAGCACGCCGAGGAGGATGAAGAAAGCGCGGTGGCTTCCGACGAACGCCTGGACCCGCTCCGGGGCCTCGCGTTCCGGCGGCTGTTCGGCGCGCGGGATTTCCGGCGAGCTGGATTCGAACATGATGCGGATGCCCTCCGCCGAGGGCTGGCACTCCCCTGTTGGGCCGCCGGCTTATTCGATCGCCACGCGGCGCAGCAGGTTGAAATCCGTGAGCATCCTTCCCGTGCCCAGCACCACCGAGGCCAGCGGCTCTTCGGCGATGGAGACGGGCAGTCCGGTCTCCTCTCGGATGCGCTTGTCGAAGTTCTTGAGCAGGCCGCCGCCGCCGGTCAGCACAATGCCCCGGTCGGAAATATCCGCCGAGAGTTCCGGCGGCGTCCGCTCCAGCGCCACGCGGATGGCGTTCACGATGGTCGCCACGCACTCGGAAAGGGCGTCGCGGATTTCGGAGTCGTCGATGGTGATGGTCTTGGGAATTCCCTCCAGCAGGTGGCGGCCCTTGATTTCCATGGTGAGCGGTTTATCCAGCGGGTACGCCGAGCCGACCTCGATCTTGATACGCTCGGCGGTGCGCTCCCCGATCAGCAGGTTGTATTTGCGCTTTAGGTAGGCCGTGATGGCCTCATCCATCTCGTTCCCCGCCACGCGCACGGAGCGGCTGTAAACGATGCCGGAGAGAGAGATCACGGCAATATCGGTCGTGCCCCCGCCGATATCCACGATCATGCTTCCGGAGGGCTCGGTGATGGGCAGCCCGGCGCCGATGGCCGCCATCATGGCCTGCTCCACCAGGTACACCTCGCTGGCCTTGGCCCGCATGGCCGAGTCCTGCACGGCGCGCTTTTCCACCTGCGTGATTTCGGACGGCACCCCGATCACGATCCGCGGGTGCACGAACATCTTGCGGTTGTGAGCCTTGTGGATGAAGTAGTTGAGCATCTTCTCCGTCACCTTGAAGTCGGCGATGACGCCGTCCTTCAGGGGACGGATGGCCACGATATTGCCGGGTGTACGTCCCAGCATCTCCTTGGCTTCGCGCCCCACCGCTTCAACATCCCCCGTCACCTTGTTGATGGCCACGATGGAAGGCTCGTTGACCACGATGCCTTTGCCCTTCGCATAGACCAGGGTGTTGGCGGTTCCCAGGTCAATGGCCAGGTCGGAGGAAAAGAGACTGAACAAAGAACGAAAGTTCATCCCCACGAGTTACCCCATCTCCTTGGGCTGGAAATACGCGCGGTAGGCTCCCTCATTCGATCACGATGTTCTTGCGGATCGTGTGCGTATCCCCCTTGCGGTTCTGCGCGGTGATCGTGATCTGGTTGGCGCCGGTCTTCGCCAGTTGCGACGTGAAGTGGCGGAACGTGCCGTCCGCGGCGATGGTGAAGACCTGCTCGTTGTTGATGATCACCGTCGAGCCCGGTTCGGTCCGGCCCACCACTTCCAGCACCTTGCCGTGCTGGATCATTCCGGTCACCTCCAAGAACGCCTGGCTCCCGGCCTCCACCTGTTGTACCAGGCTGAACCGGTTGGCCGCGCTCGGCTGGCTCTCGGCCCCTTTGGCGTCGATGGAACTGACCACCCAGTAGTAGGTGCCTTCCTCCAGCCCCGTGATTCTCGCCGAGGTCCGGCCCGCGATTCGCTTATCCACCACCACGTTGGAGAACATTCCGGACGGCGAAACCTGGAGGTGGTAGGCCACGGCTTCCGGCACGTGACTCCAGACAAAATCCAGGTTGGTGGCCTTCGGATCCTTGGTCATGGTCAATGCCATGTTGGGGGGATCTGTCAGGGTAGGCGGAGCAACCACTTTCAGCCGGGTCAGCCCTGGCTTTTCGTGGGCAAAAGTGACCTGGTCGAATTGCCCCAAGCGGACGGTGGTCGAGCCGCGCGTGACGTCGGCCTCGCCGTGGTCCACCGTCAGTTCGTGGAGGTTCTTCGTCGGATCGTTGCGGACCACGGCGCGGCTCTCTTCTGCCAGGTTCGCCACGGCATTCTCGAAAGAAACCCGGGAGGTGGAGCCCGGAACCTCAAACCTGCCGGTCGATAAATCCACCGCGCCCGAACTCACCTGGACCGCCACGCGCGTCGCCTTGGTCACCGGATCCTCACGGCTTTCTTCCACGACAATGAGCGACTCCGGCTTGAGCACATAGTTCGTGCCATCAGCGAAAATGATGCGGGCCACGCCGTCGCTCCCGGTCTGAACGTAGTCTCCCTTTTCCAGATTCGTGTTGTAATCGGCCCGCATCCATTGCAGCGACTGGGCCTTCTTGACGCTCACTGTGCCATCGATATTGACGAAGTGCGCGTCGCGCTTCGCGGCGGCCGCCTCGATGGACGTGGTCCGCCCCAGCCCTGCCGAAACCGCCTCTAGCCCCTCCTTGAGTTTCAGGCCAAAGTACCGCGGAGCAATGAGGTAGATCACAAAGGCCGCCGCCAGCAAAGCCAGGATCGCATACGCGATAATGGCGCGATAGGAGATGGTCGTCCACTCCACCTCATAACTGCGTCGCGGCTCCGGCATCTGTGGCGGTATAGGCGGGCCCATAGCGGTCAGCACCAACGTGCCTATTCTTTACTCAAACCCCTAGCACGGTCAAGGACTTTGAGAGAATCTGTCCGCTCGGCCCGGGGGACGGGTGAAGCGAGAGGCTGCGCTGGCGGTCATCGGGCTTGCGGGCCGGCGCGGTCGCTGCCTCCCGCGCCGAGGAGGCCGCTGGCCGGCGCGTCCAAGTTGCCAGGCCGGCGGGCCGCCGGAGGCTACCCGGCATGCCAATTCAGACCACCAAGATCGAGTTCAAGGCGAAGCGTATCGTCTTCGAGATCAACGGGGGTGGGAAGAAAGGGAAGAAGTGATATCAGCGAATTCAGATTGGTATAGGCGGGACCGCCCGGCCCGTCGTTGCGAATTCAGGGTTTTCGCTTTTGGATTCGGGCATCGCACCTCTCAGCCACGAGGGCGAGGGTGATTGGCGAGGCGGGCAAGCCGTGCATCTTGCCTATCGCGTCAGGTAGGTCATCAACGCCAGGACTTCGCTGGTGATCAGGTTGTTCTTGAAGTCGGCTTCGGCGCGGGCGCGCACTTCGGCCACCTTGCCGGCTTTCAGATTCGTTTCGTACCACTGCATTACTTTCTGATTCTCAATCCACCCGAGTTCGAGCATTTGGGGCAAGCGCTCGACCAGGTATTTGAGCCGCTCTTTCAACGACATCTTCGCCAGCCGCTCGTCCGGGCCGATAGTGTAGCCATGTGGCCAAGCGTCACGTCCCAAATACAAATCCTCCAGCACGCTGGGTGGTTCCTCTCCGACTCCCATCATCGTCAAGGTATCCGCATGGGCCCGACACTCCAGGATGCCGAGCCGGGCCGGCGAAGTGAGTTCAAAGACAACGCTCTGTCCTGGTCTTATCTGCGTTTGGCTGCCAAGCGGCGCAAACCTAATCCACAGCCCGTCCCTTATGGGATCGATGTCCTGGCGTATGTGGGCGGGGTCCGTAGCATAGAAGGAAGGGCTTGATTGTGGCTTCACGGCAGTAGTAAACGTTCTCACCTCGAAGCCCCCGAGGTTCTGTTTGCTGGTCTTCAGATTCCGGACCAAGTACTTGTACCTAAGCTGGTTTTGCGGACCGAGGACGGCGTCCGCTTCGACGATCACGTCAACGACATCGGGGCGCTGATAGAGCAAAGTTAACTCGCGGCCGCTATGCCCGATCCACTTCAGGGCATACTTACCGTTGCCGAGCGGAACAACGCGAGGCTTGGGATCCCAATAGACCGGATTCCCCTTTTTGTCGTGTCCCTCAAGCTCGGGGGCATAGGGCGCAGGTTGACCGATCTGAATGTTCTTCTTCTGGAGAGGCTGGCGTTCACGTGCCCCCAAGTCCGCCCCAGGCCCCGGCCACAGCGCGATTTCCAGGAGGCAAATTGCCGCGGTTGCTGTAAGCCTCAATGCCCACCTCTCACCAGGTGATGTGCCAGCAGTTCTTGGTCGAGCATTCGTCTAGCCTCGCCGATGCTCCGCCAACGCTAGCGTCTCCGAACTCCTGCCACAAATAATCCCTGCGATCCTGGTTCCCCCAGGGACTGCACACGTTGATGTCTGCGTTTCTGCCCACGCGGTGTTCAGAATGCAGTGTCGTCCAATTGCCAGTATTGCTATCGAACTTCCCGCCCCAAGGAAGACTGAGGTCGTTATAGGGCACTGGCAACCCCTTGCATTTAGCGTCGCCGGCACAGGCATTGGCCGTGGCCACCAGGCCGTTCCGTGTACTGCTCGTTCCAAACCAGTTCTGCTCATGAATACCCGGGATTTGGCCAACATGCGCGTAGTTCCCGCCGGCGCTCAACTCCCCCAAGCCCTGTATCTGGACCCAAAGCGTGATGGGACCTGTGACGGTTGTTCCGTGAATAGTGGCCTTGATTTGGTATTCGCCCCCGAACTCTTTTACGGTGTAGGTGCTCTGGAACCTTCCCTGCGAGTCGGTCGGGCCCGACGACGGGTTGAAGGTTCCAGAGACATTGGTATTGGGGAGCGGGTGATTCAGATGTCCGCCCGTGTTGGCCACGCGCACATCTTGTAAGGTCACCGTCTGGTTTGGAGCGTAAGGATTCGTTTGGACGGTCACCGTCGTGGTATTAGGAGTGCCGGCGTTGAGGGGTGCGACGGTGGAGGGCGAGATATTCACCGTGAACGTGAACACTTTGCACGTGCCGCCGGCCGAAATGATTCTAAGGTGCCAAACGCAATCCATCAAGTAGTTGTCATACGTGAAGAAGATGTCGCCATAGATGGCCTTGATGGTTGCCGTGCCGCCGGTTTGGCCGGTGGCAATCCCCCCCTCGTCAATCGTCGCCACGTTCGGGCTTAGCGACGTCCAGGAGTCGGGGTAGACGCATTCCCACCACCCGTAACCACCGCAGTGCTCCTGGAACGCCGCGTCCGCATCATATAGTGCGCTCTCCTCTGGCAGGATGGTCCAACTGGAAGGGAAAACATCCAGACCGACATAGTCCGCAGGGCAATCGCAGATGTAACAATCGTAGTTGCTGGCCATGTTCCTATGCCGTTGGAGGACGACGAGCCGACCCATCACCGGCACGTGGTCGAGCCGAATCCACACCACGCTGCCGTCGGTGGCGCCGGCAGGGACCTTGTTACCCTTCAGGTCAGCCTTCTGCTCGTCGCGCACCTTACGCAGGTCAATGGCGCGGGTCTCATGCGGCTTCAGCTTCAACCGTGTCAGGTAATAATGGACTCCGCCGGCCACCATGTCGAAACCGATCCGCGCACTCTGCTCGCTCATGTTGGTCAGGAAGAGAATGGATTCCGTCTCCTCATCCAGATGCCAGGGGTGGGCGCCGGAGCCGACCCAGCCGTCCCGCTCATTCGCCAGCCGGCTGTCGATGACCAGGTCTCCCTTTGCTTCGATGCTTGAAACCTCGCCGATGACCGAGCCCGGGGCACCGCTGTATTGGATGCGAATCGAGCAGAAGGGAAGAGGTAGGGGCAACTCGCCCATTACGGAGTCCAGCGAGAAATCCACGGTGCTGTAAGGCCCGACGGTGAGCGGCGGCAACCCTGCCTGTGCCGGGCCTTCTTCCCCGGGATATTCCACGGTTATCGTCACTGCCTGTTCTGCCGCCGTCAGGTTCCGGACTATGACGTGGGGAAGGAACGCCCCCGTTCCGGAAAATGGCGAGTCCTTGCTTGGCGTTCCGATGGGCACTCCGCTGGCGTGGAGCGCGCTGGCCCGTTGCAGCTTCGGATCGGGGAAATTCAGCGTGGTGGAAAAGCCTGTGTTGGGGTCTGTGATCTTGCCCTGGGCAATCAGCACCGCTTTTGACCCGCGCCCGATGATGGACATGCCGCCTTCGGGGGCCTGGGCTGGGCTCACCTTGAGTTGCCCTAGCAGGTGCGTGATCGAGAGGATCTTCGTTTCGTGGGGAGCGAAGGCGAGCGGATCACTTTCGTGGCGCTCTCCCTGGAAATCGAGGTACACATCAGCGCTCACTGGATCGCCGGAGGTGTTCGAGACCATGATACGTGCCTCGCGACCGCCGCCTAATCCCCACCACACGGCATTGAGCGCAGATGGCAACAAGCCCAAACCGGGCGAGTTATCGACCATCTCCGATTCCAGTACCAGACTGCGGGCGGGGTTACTCATAGTGAGCTGGCCGGCGAGCGGCATGATCGTGCCATTGAAGTATATCGAGACGCTGCCTTCGGCGAAATCGTCGTTGACGTCCGCGCCCAACTCGGTCAGAAGCATTCTCAGATCTACGGACAGCTTCTCCCCGGACGCGATGGTCATGGAAGGCGACAGGACTGTGCGACCTGACGCGCTTCGCACGGCTATGATGAAATCGAGCGGGGCTGGCGAAGCCCCCACCAGGAGCAGGGTGGAATTGAATGCGTCGCGCAGCGAATAGTAAGGGAAATCCAGTTCTCTTGGCGCTACCGACTCTCTCAATCCACAGCATGTCGGCGAGCTAGAGTCCAGGCTTTGAGCACGAGGGGAAACAGCACGTTGTCCGACCACAAGCACTCCAACTGTAAGTAGGGCTAGCAAGGAAGGAAGGAAGACTCGCCTTCGGCGCATGGGAGCCTCCTGCGGAGGATTCGAAGGGTTCCTTTCACCTCAACATGACGCACTTGTAACCCCTATTGCGTCCCGTGTCAAGAGATTTTAAGCCCAACGCCCAAAAAACCGTCAGGCTCTCGCCCAATCAGACAAAGAGTCCCTTTCGATCCTTCTTCAGAGTTCATGATTGTCCGCTGTCGCCACAAGAGGGTTACTGCCGAGGCAGGGCAGGCGCCTCGCGTGCGCCATGCGAGGAGGTCGGCGCACCCCCGCGCGCCCCTACAGGCCGCGCTGCGACATGGGCGCAGGAATGGACTCGCTTGATCGTGGTCCGCAGCAGGTTGCCGCGCGAGGCATCTTCCCCCTATAATAGGTAGGTTTAGCCACTCAGTTAGGAGCACTTATGTTTAGGCTGTTCAAGAAGCGGCGCGAGGCGCTAAAGAAGTATCTGCTGATTTTCTTCCTGGGCATCGTCTCGGTTGGTATGGTGATCACGCTGGCGCCGATTCCGGGCGGTGACACGCGCGGGCTTGAAGCCAACGTACTCGCCGAAGTCGGCGGGACCTCCATCACCTCTCAGGATCTGTCCCGCAGCATCCAGTCGCGTTTACGCAACTCGCCCCTGGCCAACGACCCTAAGTTGATCACGCGCATGGCCGGCATCGTCCTGGACGACATGATCCTGCGCCGGGCCCTGTGGACCGAGGCCAAGAAAATGGGCATCAGCGTTTCCGACGCCGAGCTGAGCCACAACCTGCAAATCTCTCTGCCGTTCCTCTATCCCAATGGCACCTTTGTGGGTGTGGAGCGCTATCGGGATTTTGTTCTCCAGCAGACCGGCCTGAGCGTCCAGCAGTTCGAGGAGCAGCTCCGGGAAAGCCTCTTGCTGGACAAGATGCGCGCGATTGTCAGCGACGGCATGCGGGTGGGGTCGGCGGAAATCCGCGACGAATTCCTGCGGCGCAACGCCAAAGTCAGGATTGAATATGTGCTCTTTGATCCCAGCCAGTATGTGAAGGCGGTGACGATTACTTCGGAAGCGCTTGCGGCGTTCTTCCAGAAAGACCCGAACCGTTACAAGGTGGCGGAGCAGCGTCGCGTCCGCTATGTCCTGATCGACACGGACCGCGTGCGGGCGCAGGTGAAAGTGGACGACAACGAGTTGAAGCAGTACTACGGCCAGCACCTGACGGAATATCGCGTCTCGGACCGCGTCAGGGTGGCCCACGTACTTTTCAAGACGGAAGGGAAAACGATTCAGGAGGTCAGCACGCTCGAGATGACGGCCCGGGAGGTGCTGGCGCAAGTCAAATCCGGGGCGGACTTCGGCGAGCTGGCCAAGAAATACTCCGAAGATTCCAGCGCCCCCAAGGGCGGGGAAATCGGCTGGATCGTGCGCGGGCAGACCGTGAAGGAATTCGAGGACACCGCCTTCTCCATGAAGCCCGGCCAGGTGAGCGACCTCATCAAGACCACCTATGGGATTCACATTGTCAAGGTGCTGGACAAACAGAGTGCCCATCTCCAGACGTTCGAAGAGGTGAAGGGGCAAATCAAAGATCAATTGGAGAAACAGAAGCTGGCGGAGGCCCAGCAGTCCCTGGCCGACGAACTGGAGCGCCAACTCCGTCAGAACCCGCAGAACTTCGCGGCCGTGGTGCGCAAGGTCGGGTTGGAGGCCAAGGAGACGCCGCTGTTCCGTTACAACCAGCCGGTGCCGGACTTGGGCGCGAGCGAGGCATTCCAGAACCTCGCCTTCCAGCTCCAGGAGGGCGCGGTGGGGACGTCCATCACCGTGCCCAAGGGTCTTGCCATCATCCAGATGATGGGAATCATTCCGGAGCACCCGCCGACGCTCGATGAAGTCCGCGCCACGGTCGAGCAGGACTATCGCGCGGCCCGATCGCAGCAGCTCGCCGCCGAGAAAGCCGTCGAGCTTGCCGCCAAAGCCAAGAGCGGAGATTTCAAGAAAGCGGCCCAGGCGATGGGCCTGGCCGTGAAGGAAAGCAAGGATTTCAACCAGCAGGAGTCCGTCGAAGGCGTGGGTTCCGGTTCCCAGCTCGCGGCGGCCTTCACGCTGGCGCCCGGCCAGACGAGCGATGCGGTGTCGTTGGGCGCGAATCGCGTGGTCTTCCGCGTGCTGGCCCGCACCCCGGCGGTGGAAACGGATTTGCCCAGCCAGCAGGATCAGATTGCCGAGGAACTTCTGGATCGAAAACGCAACCTCGCCTGGGAGATCTATGAACAGAATCTGAAGCAGCAGCTTCTGAGCTCAGGTGAGTTGAGGATGAACGATGCGGCCATGAAGAACTTCCTGGCCCTGTACGAGAAGAGCTGACTGAAATTCTGAATAGTGAATTCTGAATGCTGAATTACCATGGCGCGAGCGTTCCGCTCCTCATTCGTAATTCACAGTTCATAATTGACAATTCATAATTCGTCATTCAAACGATGCCACGCTTATCCAAACTTCCACCGGATCACCCCGACCCTGAAGTTCGCGAAACCTTCGACGCCTTCCTGAAGGAACGCGGCAACATCCCGAACATGTTCCGCACCGTGGCCCACCGCCCGGGAATCATGAAGACCATGGCCGCGCACTTCCGCGCCATCCTGAACACGGGCACGGTGGAGAAGAAGTTGAAAGAGCTGGTTGCGGTCCGGGTTTCCCAGCTCAACCTTTGCGATTACTGACTGGCCTCGCATACCGCCTTGGCAAGGCGGTTGGGAGCGAGCGAGGCGGAACTGGCGGGTCTCGAAAAGGGCGACCTGAGCGTCTTCGGGCCGCGCGAGCGTGCGGCGCTGGGATTCGCCGAGGCCCTCACGCGTGATTCCAATCACATCAGCGACGAGTTGTTTGCCCGGTTGCGGCAATACTTCGACGAAGGCGAGGTGGTCGAAATCTCCGCCGTCGCCGGCATCTTCAACTACTTCAACCGTTTCAATAATGCTCTCCGGATGGAACCCACCCGCTAACGGCGCCCGGTGGCCGCTCTGGTTGCTGCCAGCACGAGGAGGGGCTTAATGAGCAAGCTCTTCTCCCGCCAGTTCCTGCTCGGAGCAACGGCGCTGCTGCTGTATCTAGCCCTGGCCAAGCTGCTGCTGCACCTCTGGTTCAGTAGCGGCTACGGATACTTCCGCGACGAGTTCTACTACCTGGCGTGCGGCGAGCACCTGGATTGGGGCTATGTGGACCAGCCGCCGCTCACTCCCTTGCTGGCTTTCCTGACGCGTCAATTCTTGGGTGAATCGCTCGTGGCGCTGCGCTTTCTGCCAGCGGTGGCCGGAGCGCTGCTGGTCCTGGTGACGGGGCTGATGGCGCGCGAACTGGGCGGAGGCCGCTTTGCGCAAGGCTTGGCCGCCGTCGCGGTCATTGCGGGGCCGATTTATCTAAGCATCGACCACATCTTCACGGTGAATGCCTTCGACCACCTCTTCTGGGCGCTGGGGGCTTGTGTACTCATCCGGATTGTCAAGACTGATGATCCCCGGCTCTGGCTGGTCTTCGGCCTGGTGGCGGGCGTCGGGCTGCAAAACAAGATCTCTGTGCTCTTTTTTGGATTCGGGGTCGCCATCGCCTTGTTGTTGACCCCTTATCGGAAGTATCTCCTTAGCAAGTGGCTGTGGCTGGGCGGCCTGATCGCTTTCGCGATTTTCCTTCCCTACGTCATCTGGCAGTCTCACTATGACTGGCCCATGCTTGAGCTGTTACGGCGCGGCCAGCTTTACAAGAATTTCCCGATCTCCCCGCTGCAATTCCTGTGGGGGCAGGTTCTGGAGGTTCATCCTTTCAACCTGCCGATCTGGCTGGCGGGGCTCTACTTCTATCTGGTGTCCAAGCCAGGCAAGACGTATCGGGTTCTGGGGTGGACCTATGTCGTGATTTTCGTCCTCTTTCTGGTCCTGAAGGCGAAGACTTACTATCTCGCGCCGGCTTATCCGATGCTCCTGGCGGCGGGAGCCTTCGCCATTGAGACGTTCATCTGCGAGCGGCAGTGGAATTGGCTCAAACCCGCGACGGTTGGGCTGCTGGTTGCAGGAGGAACTATTACGGCACCCCTCGCGATGCCGATGCTGCCGGTGGAGACGTACATCAAGTACCAGAGCTTCCTGGGCGTGGAACCACCCCCGACCGAAAGGCACAGATTCGGCAAGCTCCCGCAACTCTACGCCGACATGTTTGGCTGGGAGAACATGGTAGCGACCGTGGCCAAGGTTTATAACAGCCTCCCACCCGAGGAGCGCGCTAAGTGCGCGATTTTCACCAGCAATTACGGCGAGGCAGGCGCCATCGATTTCTTCGGCAAGAAGTACGGGCTCCCCAAAGCCATCAGCGGGCACAACAATTATTGGTTGTGGGGGCCGGGGAACCACACGGGAGAGATTGTGATTACGGTGGGGCCGAGACTGGAAGATGTGAAGAAGACGTTCGACCAAGTGGAACTCGGCGCCACAGTCGTCAGCGAGTACGCCATGCCGTACGAGAGCGATCTGCCGGTTTATATCTGTCGCAAACCAAAGGTGTCCCTCCAAGAGGTTTGGCCGCGGGTCAAGGGCTACATGTGATCTGACAACCGTTTCCTCAGCCTGCCCGCGCCTGACGACCCGTGCTTGACCCCATGTTTCGCCTCCGGGATAATCGCTAGGTCACCATCCGCTTGCTTTGTGGGGGCACACTGTGCGCGACATCCGAAAAGTAGCTGTACTGGGCGCAGGAACCATGGGCGCGCGGCTCGCGGCCCATCTGGCTAACGCCTCCGTCCCTTGCGTTCTGCTCGACATTGTTCCCACGGAACTCACGCCCGAGAAGCAGAAGCAGGGTTGGAGCTTGAGTGACCCGAAGGTGCGCAATCGATTTGCCCAGGCAGGCCTGGACGCGGCGCTGAAAGCGCGTCCGGCGGCTTTCTTTGTTCCCGAGGCGGCGCGCCTGATTGCAGTGGGCAACTTCGAGGATAACCTCGGCTGGGTGAAAGACTGCGACTGGATTATCGAGGCCGTCACGGAGGACCGCGAGATCAAGCGTGCGCTGCTGCGCAAGGTTGAGCAACTCCGCGCTCCGGACG
Organism: Terriglobia bacterium; assembly: GCA_050014795.1. GTDB lineage: Bacteria > Acidobacteriota > Terriglobia > UBA7540 > UBA7540 > JALHUF01. The sequence continues at coordinate 22,732 of JBEKCQ010000010.1, forward strand.
CGGTGGTCAGTTCCAACACCTCCGGGATTTCGCTCTCCAGCCTCGCCGCGGATTGTAGCGAAGATTTTCGGCGGCATTTTCTGGGGACACACTTCTTCAATCCGCCTCGCTACCTGAAACTTCTGGAAGTGATTCCCACTTCTGAGACTCTGCCCGCGGTGGTCGAAGGCATCGCGCGATTCGGCGACGTGGTGCTCGGGAAAGGTGTGGTCATCGCCAAGGACACGCCGAACTTTATCGCCAACCGCATCGGCACGGCCGTGACCCTGAATGTCCTGCGCCTCATGCAGCAGGAAGGCTTCAGCATTGAAGAAATCGACGCGCTCACCGGCCCGGCGATGGGCTTGCCGAAGTCCGCCACCTTTCGCACCCTCGACATCATCGGGCTCGACGTTCTGGCGCACGTGGTAGAAAACCTGGCCGAAGCGCTTCCGAACGACGAGCGCCGCGACCTGTTTCAGCTTCCTGAATTCATTGCCCGGATGCTCGAACGCAAGTTTCTGGGCGAGAAGACCCGGCAGGGTTTCTACAAGAAGGTCAAGGCGGAGAGGGAAGGTGAGGACGAGAGCGAGATCCTCACGCTGGATTTGACGAGCTTCGAGTACCGCAAGCGGCAGCGGCCGAAGCTTCCGGCGCTGGAGATGGCACAGAATATCGAAGACCCGCGCCAGCGCGTGGCCGCGTTTTTCGCTTCACCCGACCGCGTGGGCCAGTTCTATCAGAAGGTGCTCTCGGACACGTTTCATTACGCGGCGAACCGCGTCCCGGAAATCTCCGACGACATCGTCGCGATTGATAACGCCATGAAGTGGGGCTTCAACTGGGAGTGCGGCGTTTTCGAGCTCTGGGATGCGGTGGGCGTGGAAAAGACCGTGGAGCGATGGACCATGGAGCAGCGTCCTGTCCCTCCCCTGGTGGAAAAACTGCTGGCGTCGGGCAAGGAAGCTTTCTATTCCCAGAGCGATGGCCGCGCGTCCTACTTCGATTTTGCGAGTGGTGAATACCGCGTCCTCGAGGACAGGCCCGGCGTGCTGTTGTTGCCCTCGCTCAAAGCGCGGCAGAAAGAGATCAAGCGGAACGCGGGCGCCAGCTTGATTGACCTGGGCGACGGCGTGGTCTGCCTCGAGTTCCATTCGAAGATGAACACCATCGGCGCCGACACGGTGCAGATGGTTCACGCCGGCTTGAAGGTGTTGAACGAAGGGTTCGGCGCTCTGGTGATCGGCAACCAGGGCGCGAACTTCTGCGTGGGCGCGAACCTGATGCTTTTGCTGGTGGGCGCGCAGGAAGGCGAGTGGGAGGAAATCCACGCGGCGGTGCGCGCTTTTCAGAACGCCAACCTGGCGCTCAAGTACGCGCCGAAGCCCGTCGTGGCTGCGCCCTTCGGCTTGACGCTGGGCGGTGGGGTGGAAATGATCCTGCACGCGGCGCGCATCCGGGCCGCGGCCGAAACCTACCTGGGACTGGTGGAAGCTGGCGTGGGACTGATCCCCGCCGGCGGCGGGACCAAAGAGATGCTCATCCGCGCCATGGACGCCGTGCCGCAGGACCCGGAGGCCGATCCCTTCCTTCTCCTCAAGGAAGTGTTCCTGAACATCGGGATGGGGAAGGTTTCGACCAGCGCCGCGGAGGCTCGCAAGCTGCGTTATCTCTCGGCGCGGGATTCAATCAGCATGAACCGCGATCGGCAGATCGCCGACGCCAAGCAGTTGGCGCTCGACTTGTTGAAACTCGGATACCGGCCGGCGAGACCGCGCGACGACATCCTCGTCTTGGGCCAGGCGGCATTCATGAAGATGAAACTGGGACTACATCTGATGCGGCGGGCGGAATACATCTCCGACCATGACGTGGTCGTGGCAACGCATCTGGCGCGGATCCTTTCCGGGGGCGGGGAATTTACCTCGCCGCAGCGTGTTTCGGAGCAGTACCTGCTCGACCTCGAACGCGAGGCCTTCGTCAGCCTGTGCGGCGAGAAGAAAACCCAGGAGCGGATCCAGCACATGCTGAAGAAGGGGAAGGCGCTTCGTAACTAAGAAGGCAGAAGGCAGAAGGCAGAAGGCAGAAGGCAACAGCATCTCGTGGGGCTCTCAGCACCGAGGAGGTCAGAATGAGGGAAGCGGTCATCGTCTCCATCGCGCGGACCGCGGTGGGCAAGGCGCCGCGGGGGACGCTGCGCAACACGCGGCCGGACGACATGGCGGCGGCGGTGATTCAGGAAGTCCTGCGCCGCGTGCCGGGCTTGGACCCAAACGAGATTGAAGACGTAATCCTCGGCTGCGCCATGCCCGAGGCCGAGCAGGGAAACAACGTGGCGCGCGTGGCCTCTCTGCGGGCGGGCTTGCCCGTGACTTGCTCGGCGATGACCGTCAATCGTTTCTGCTCCTCCGGCCTTCAGGCCATCGCGCTGGCTGCCGAGCGCATCATGGCCGGCTTTGCGGAGGTCATGGTCGCCGGCGGCACCGAGACGATGAGCATGATTCCCATGGGTGGAAACCGCTTTTCACCCAATCCGTATTTGATGGAGCACTATCCGGACGCTTACCTGAACATGGCGCTCACGGCGGAGAACCTGGTGCGGAAGTACTCAATTACCCGCGAGGAGCAAGACCAGTTCGCCTTGCACAGTCACCAGGGGGCGCTCGCGGCCATTGCCGCGGGCAAATTCAAAGAGGAGATCGTGCCGCTGGAGGTGGTTGAGGTCAGCCTGGATGGCAAAGACAAGCCGCAGACTCGCAAAATCATTTTCAACACCGACGAAGGGCCGCGGGCCGACACATCGCTCGCGGCGCTGGCCAAGCTCAAGCCGGTCTTTCACGCGCGGGGCACCGTCACGGCCGGCAACGCTTCGCAGATGGCCGACGGAGCTGCCGCGGCTGTGGTGATGTCGATGGAAAGGGCCAAGGCGCTGGGCGCGAAGCCGCTGGCGCGATTCGTGAGCTATGCTACGGCGGGAACGCTGCCGGAAGAAATGGGTATCGGGCCGGTGTTTGCCGTTCCCAAAGCCCTGAAGCTCGCGGGCGTGAAGCTGGCGGACATCGAGCTCATCGAGCTCAACGAGGCTTTCGCGGCGCAGGCGCTCGCGGTGATCAAGCTGACTGAGCTCGACCTCGATAAGATCAACGTCAACGGCGGTGCCGTCGCGTTGGGCCATCCTCTGGGCTGTACGGGAGCGAAACTGACGGCGACGTTGCTTGGTGAGATGAAGCGGCGCAAGGCGCGCTATGGAATGGTGACGATGTGTGTGGGCGGGGGCATGGGCGTCGCCGGTGTTTTTGAGAGGTTGTAGCGGTGGTCTATGACCGCCGGATGGACCGGCAGGGGGACGACATGGCCAGCACGAGTCAGTCAGGCGACATGACTAAAGGCGTGATCAAGGGCGGGGGTTTCCTGATTGAGCAGCGGTCGCCCGAGGAAGTCTTCACCCCCGAGGACCTCACGGACCAGCACCGGCTCATCGGCCAAACGGCGCAGGAGTTTGTCGAGAAGGAAGTGCTGCCGCGCGTGAAGGAGATCGAGCCGAAGAACCTCCCGCTCCTGCGGGAACTGTTGAAGAAGGCAGCGGAGCTGGGACTCTCCGCCACAGACCTGCCGCAGAAATACGGCGGACTGGAGCTCGACAAGATTTCCTCCATCATCGTGGCCGAGAAAATGGCGCGCAATGGCTCCTGGGCCTCCACCATCGGCGGCCAGGCGGGCATCGGCGTCCTGCCCATTGCTTTCTTCGGGACGGAGGACCAGAAGGCCCGGTATCTTCCCCGGCTCGCCAGCGCCGAGTGGGTCGGCGCGTATTGCCTGAGTGAAGCGACCTCCGGCTCCGACGCTCTGAATTGCCGCGCCAAAGCCACACTCAGCCCCGATGGCAAATACTACCTGCTGAACGGGACTAAGATGTGGGTCACCAATGGCGGCATCGCGGATGTTTACGTGGTGTTTGCCAAAGTGGATGGGGTGAGATTCAGCGCCTTCATCGTGGAGCGCGGTTTTCCTGGAGTTTCACCGGGGGCCGAAGAACACAAGATGGGCCTTTGGGGTTCGTCCACCACACCGCTGAATCTCGACAGCGTGCCTGTGCCCGTGGAAAACGTCTTGGGCGAGGTTGGCAAGGGGCACCAGATTGCCTTCAGCATTCTGAACATTGGACGGCTGAAGCTGGGTGCCGGGTGCGTCGGCGCCTGCAAGAGCCTCATGGCTGAGGCGCTCAAGTGGGCCAAGGAACGCGAAGCCTTCGGACGCACGATCGCCGATTTCGGGTTGATCAAGGAAAAGCTGGGCGAGATGGTGGCGCGCACCTACGCCGTCGAGAGCGTTTCCTACCGCACCGCGGGGCTGGTGGATCGCTTGCTCGAGGGCATCGATCAGGGCGCGCCGACGGCGGCGAAACAAATCCTGGAAGCGCTCCAGCAGTACGCCATCGAGTGCTCCATTCTGAAGGTGATGGGAACCGAGGTCTTGGACTTCGTCGTGGATGAGGCGGTCCAGATTTTTGGCGGGTACGGCTATTCGAGCGAATATGAAGTGGAGCGAGCTTATCGCGATCAGCGCGTCAACCGCATTTTCGAGGGCACCAACGAGATCAACCGTCTCTTGATCACCGATATGCTGATGAAGCGCTCGATGAAAGGCGAGCTGGCATTGGTTCCCGCCGCGAAGAAACTGCTGGACGAGGTTCTCGGAGGCGCGCCCGCGGAAGAGGTGGAGGAAGAGCGTCCGCTGGCCGAGGAGATGCGGCTGCTGGCGGGCGCCAGGAAAGTGGTGCTCCTGGTCGCCGGGAGCGCGGTGCAGAAGTACATGCTAGCGCTGGCGGACGAGCAGGAGGTGATAGGCGTCCTGAGCAATCTGGTGATGGAAGTCTATGCCATGGAGAGCGCGCTGCTGCGCACTGCGAAGAAGTTGGCAAGAAGCAGCCCCGAGGCCTCTGTCGGCGAATGTGACGCAGCGCGCGCGTACGTCCACGCCGCCATCGACCGAATGGAGACGGAAGCCCGCCGGGCACTCAGCCGGATTGCGGAGGGCGACACGCTGCGGACGCAGCTTGCCCTTCTGAGGCGTTTTCTGCGTCGCACGCCGCCCGATCTGATCGAGTTGAGACGGCGAGTAGCCAACCGCGCGCTCGAGCTCGGCCGCTACCCATTTGAATGAGGCGCAGGGGCACGTCGCGCCGTGCCCCTACGAGAACTGCCTTACAGGCCGCGCAGAGCTTTTGAGGCACCGGCCAGGTCGGTAACTCCCAGCACCACGTCGGCCTTCTTCCCGCCCTTGGGCACGGAGCCGAACGCGTACTCGATGTTGATGTTCGCCTTCCCCAGGCGATCCCCAACTTCGCCCAGGATGCCCGGCTTGTCAGCGAGCGTGACCCGCAGGACCTCTTCCTCAGTGATGCGGACACCCAGGCCTTCCAGGACTTTCTTGGCCTTTGCCGGGCTGCTCACCTGAAGGCGGATGGGGCTTTCACCGACCCCGTAAGCCGCGAAGGCAGTGATGTTCACCTTCGCATCGCCCAGAGCTTTGGCGATGCGGCCGATCTGTCCCGGAGTGCTTTCAACCCAGACGGAGATTTGTTTTGCCTTGGCCATATGTGGTTCCTCCTCCCGAACGTGCAGCAACTAGCGTTGGTATGGGCGCGCCCGCGCGCGCCGCGTGCCGAAGAAACCGAAGCGTCGCAGGCCCGCTTCCGAGTCGAGCGACATCCCCGCAGGATGACAATTCCCCCGATGACTCCCCTCGGGGATGGCCGGAATTCGGAGCCTTGCGGTGAGGCTAGAATACTCCAACCCTTGGCAAGTGTAAAGGCGGAGGAGGCGGCGCGTTTGGTGACTAGGTCAGCAAGGCCGAAGCTTGACGCGCCGTTCCCAAATCGGGAAACGGTCGGATTCGACAAGTGTCTTGACAACGCGGGGAAAGCGTGCAAATTGGTGGGAGTCAACCCAAGCCATTGAGTACTAAAAGTCCGTGGGAGGGCCTGTGGTGCGCCGCGCTGAAGAAGTGCACATCGTGTGTGTGGGGAGCACGAATTTCGATCTGGTAGTGAAAGCCGACCGCCTGCCTAAAGAAGGCGAGAGCATGCTCGCCACTAATCTCAAGTTCTTCCCAGGAGGGAAGGGGGCGAACCAAGCCGTCGCCGTGGCCCGGTTGGGCGCGCAGAGCACCTTCATTGGTTCGGTCGGCAACGACATGATTGGGGATTTCTTGATTGGGGGGCTGGGAGGTTGCGGCATTGATACGGGCTGGGTCAAACGCGATCCGGTCACGACCACCGGCTGCGCCTTCATCATGCTCTTTCCCAACGGCAATAACTCCATTGTGGTCGATCCGGCGGCGAATTTTTCGCTCACGCCGGCAGACATCGAACGGGCTGCGGACGTCATCGCCAAGGCCGACGCACTATGCACGGTCCTGGAGATCCCGCTCAATGTGGTGGAGACTGCCCTGCGCGTGGCGCGCAAAGCCGGAAAGCTTACGGTGCTGGACGCTGGGCCGCCGCGCCATTGCCCGCCGGAGATCCTGAAGCTGGCGGATATCGTTTCGCCTAACGAAACGGAACTGGAACACCTGAGCGGTGAGAAGGTCTCCGGCCGCGTCTCCGCGCGGGAAGCAGCGGAGAAGCTCTTCGAGGCCGGCGTCAAGACGGTGGTTCTGAAACTGGGCAGCGACGGGTCGATGCTGGTCACCCGCAAAGGCTCGAAGCATTTTCCCGCGTGCAAGGTGGAGGCCGTGGACCCCACCGCCGCGGGCGACGCCTTCACGGCGGCCCTGACGGTCCAGGTGGCGATGGGGACGCCGATCGAGGACGCTATCCGCTACGCGAACCTGGCCGGCGCGCTCGCTGTGACCAAGCTCGGCGCACAGCCTTCGCTGCCTACGCGAGAAGAAGTTGAGGCTTTTGCGGCGCGCGTGCAGAGCACCAGCGGGCCGACGACAAGTCGAAAGAAGTAGGGCAGGACTTACGCGGCGCCAGGCCCTGCCCTGACATGGTGTTAGACAGCCGCTGCTACTTCAGGATTACATTCCCCAGGACGCCGCGATTTTCCCCGTCCGCGTCGCGCGCAATCACGCTCACCCGGAACGCGCTCGCCGGTACAGCCACGGACTTCTCCAGCCGGACGACTTCCCGCGGGTCAACCGCCTGCAACGTCTCGTGTGTCAGCTCCTCGCCCAGACCACTGTAGAAGATGGCTTCGAGCGTGCCCGGCGTGAAGACTCCAAAAACGCCCCGCAGCTTGACCTGTCCGCCTTCGATCTTGCCCGAGAGCGGCTCGCTGATCGCGCCTGCCGACGCGGCATCGTGGATAGGATTCGGAACGCGCGTGGGCGCCCAAGAAACCGGGAAGGAGTACTCTTCACCCGGATCAAGCGCGGCGTAAGGGCTCAGAACTTCCGACTCGAGGAAGTACGGCGTCTGCTTCGGGTCATCGGCCAGGGTCTGGTCAAACGGCCGTCGGGCGATGGTGCCCGGGCCGTCGTTCCAGGACTCGATCGAAGCACTGTCCGGGTATTCGGCGCCGGGGAAGTACTTGAAGTTCTCCACTAGGCCAAGGTTCTTCTGCCCGTTCACCACGGCATACCAGCCGGCATTCGAGTCCGCCGCGATCTTCCCCACCCGATAGAGATAGTGGATACGGAGCATTCGGCCGCCGTCCACCACTTCGTAGCTCGGATGGCGCACGTCGCCGTAAGGCTTGTAGTAACCTTCGGGGATCATGCTGTGCGGGTTGAGCGGAACGTACATGTAGAGTTCCGGATTGGGTTTCGAACGGTCCTTGGCATCCGCCGCCTCGTGCTGGATCAGATGCCAGATGCCCCAACGGATGGGGCGCCGGCTGATGTTGCGCATCACCTGCTCGACCTTGATGCGCGTGGTCCCGGCGTACACGTGAAAGACCCGCACGAACTGCACGCCGGTGCGCGGGTCCTTCGGGCTGGTGACGCGTACCGCCACCTCGGCGGCGTTGTTCGAGGTCACCTCCGCGTCGAACTTGCTGCCGTCGAGGATGTAGTAAGGAATGCTCGGCCACTCGTTGTCGTTCATCCAGCCTTCCGGGGCCGGCCAGACTTTGTCCCCGCCGTAGTTGGCCCAGCCGGCTTTAGGATTGTTCTGCTCGGCAGGCAGGACCTTCCCCGCCAGGTCGGCGTTCACAAAGAAGTAGCCCTGGTCGCCAAGTTCGAGTTGGATGGCGCGCCCGCCAAGCTCCGGGGCGATATATAGCGTGACCAGGCCGTTCGTCAGACGATATACATTCCAACCGTTGAATTGCGCCTTCTCAAGCTTTGTAGCATACGATGTTCCAGGATTGGCCATAGATATCCTCGTAGAAAAGAGTAGTGTCGAAAACTCTGAAAGGGAAGTGCTGCCGGACCCGCCGAGCAAGATGACCATTGCCAGGCAAGCCGTGAGGGCGGGAAGAGCCAAAATCGCAGCGAGTCGCTTCATGCCGGTCATGCGCCACTCCAGGGGAAAGCGTCGGTCCATCAAAAGCCGCTCGGGACAATCCAAAAGCTCGCCTTAAACGTCTTGCCGGGTTCGAGCCCGATCACTCCTTTGAACTTACCTTCGTGTTCCAAATTGAACGCGTTGGTGGGGCCGGTCTGGGGCTCGATGCAGATCAAGGTACGATCCAGCGGCGCGTAAATGACCGCGAAGTCGAAACCCGTGCCGTAAAGGACCTCGATCTTCTGAGTTCTGCCCTGGACCGAGATTCGCCCGAGGCCGTCAGGGCCGCGCTCAAGGTCAGAGAACTCGTCGTCGAAGAGGGTCTTGCCTAGGGTGAAGGCCTTCCAATTCGGCAGGGATTTGTCCGTCGGTTCAGTTTCACCCGTGGCGACCAGCTGCGGGTTGAGCCGCCAAAGCGTTCTGGCCCCGATGCTCAAGGTCCACTCTTCGCGGGGACCGTCCACGCAAAAATAGGGATGATAGCCCACCATAACGGGCAATGCGGCACGCCCGACGTTCGAAACCTTGGTGGCGATTTCGAGCCGGCCATCCTTCAGGCGGTGAGTTACTTCATAGGTCTGCGCAAAGGGGAACTGTGCCATCAGGTCGGGGTACTTGAAGAATTCGAGCCGTGCTGTAAGGAAAGCTCCCTCACCCTCTGAGGCCCCGGTCTTCACCACTTCCCAGCGCTTCTCGAATACCAAGAGGCCGTGAATGGGCAGGTTGAACTGGTCGCGCCGGAAATTGCCCAAGGCATCGTTCAGCAGGTATTTCCGGCCCTGGAAGAAGTAATAGTCCCTGTCGATGCGGTTGGCCCACGGCGCCAGAAATGGGCTCCCGTAATAGTTGCGGTGCAGACCAACGTATTGTTGCAGCGACTCCGCAGGAACCAGAACGTCTTTCCCATTGAACTTGAATTCGTAGGCGAGGTCCCCGATGTCCGGCACGACACCCACATCCATCTTGCGGCTCGCGTCGAGCAGATGATACGTGGTGTGACCTTCCACAACTTTCTTGGCGACGCTGTACTTTGCCGCCTCCTTCGCAGCAGCCTGGGGTCCCACGGCAAAACCTCCTGGTGGGAATGCAAATAGGATGACGGTCAGGAGAAGCACGGTTCGACGGACCTTCATGATCCTCCCCTGTCTTTCAGCCTCGGCCTCACGTAGCGGCGACCTTCAGATCGCCACCAGAGAGTCCGCGATGCTTAGAAACCCGTGGGGACAATCCAAAAGCTCGCCTTGAACGTCTTGCCGGGATCGAGCACGATCACGCCCTTGAACTTACCTTCGTGTTCTAAATTGAACGCGTTGGTGGGGCCGGTCTGGGGCTCGATGCAAACCAGCGTGTTATCCAGGGGTGCGTAAACGATGGCGTAATCGTACTCCTTGCCGTAGATCACCTCGATCTTCTGGGTCTTGCCTTTTACCCAGATGTGCCCCAGGCCCTGGGCGTCGCGCTGGAGCGCTGAAAAGCCATCGTCAACGAAATTGTTTCCGAGGGTGAAGCTCTTCGTCAAGCCGGGATGATACTTCTCCGTCGGTTCGGTCTCGCCCGTCGGGATGAGCGGCTTGGTCACGAGCCAGTGGGTCTCGGCGCCGATGCCGAGCGTCCACTCGGCGCGCGGGCCGTCGGGACGGAAGTAGGGGTGGTAGCCGAAGTGGACGGGCATCGCGGCCTTGCTGACGTTGGAGACTTTGGTGGTGCACTCGAGTTTCCCGTCCTTGAGCCGGTAGGTGACCTCATAAACGTGCGCGAAGGGAAACTGCGCCATCAGCTCGGGGTATTTGTAGAATTCCTGCCGGGACGTGATGAACGCCCCTTCCGCTTCTGAGCCGCCGCTCTTGATGACTTCCCAGTGCGGGTCATACACCAGGAGGCCATGAATGGCGTAATTGTTCGGCGGCACCCGCAGGATGTTTCCTAACGCATAGTTCAAGAGATACTTCTTCCCCTGAAAATAGTAGTAGTCCTGATCGATGCGGTTCGCATAGGGGGCCAGGAAGGGACTGCCCCAGCCGAACCAATGCTTCTCGAGATACGCCTTGAAGGATTCGGGAGTGATGAAGACGTCTTTCCCGTTGAACTTGAATTCGTAGGCGAAGTTCCCGAGGTCCGGCACGATGCCCACGTCCATCTTGCGGCTCGCGTCCAGCAGATGATACGTGGTGTGACCTTCCACAACTTTCGTGGCGACGCTGTATTTCCCAGCCTTCTTCGCAGCAGCTTGTGGTCCCACGGCAAAACCTCCTAGTGGGAATGCAAATAGGATGACGATCAGGACAAGTACGATTCGGCGGACCTTCATGATTTTCTCCTGCCTTTCAGCCTCGGGCTGACGTAGCGGCGATCTTTAGGTCGCCAGGTCATGGATGCCGCGCGTGGCGGGCTGAAGCCCGCCGCTACTCTCCGAGCGCCCCCAACCTGTGAGCCAGCTCGCGCACGGCGGGGTAAAGGCTCCGATAGATCTGGTATTGCTTATCGTACCTCCGCACATTGGCGGCCTGGGGCGTCATGCGCTCGCGAATCTGGATTGCTTCCCGCGCCGATTCCTGAACCGACGCATAGATCTTCGCGCCCACACCCGCCAGCAGGGCGGCGCCGAACGCCGAGCCTTCGGACGTGCGCAAGGTTACCAGTTCCTTGCCGTAGATGTCGGTCTGGATTTGCCGCCACAGGAAGCTGCGTGAGCCGCCGCCCGAGGCGCGGATCTGCTTGACGGGGATTTCCAGTTCCTGGAAGATTTCCAGCGAGTCTCGTAGGCTGAACGCCACGCCTTCCAGAATCGAACGAATCAGGTGGGCGCGGGTGTGCGCGGCCGTCAAACCGAACCACATGCCGCGCGCCTGCGCGTCGAGGTGCGGCGTGCGCTCCCCCATGAGGTAAGGCAGCCACAGCAAGCCCTCGCTTCCCGCTGGGATTTTCTCTGCTTCCTTGATGATCAGATCGTAAGAATCCACGTCCGTCTGGCGCGCGTACCAGGCTTCGGATTCCCCGAAGTGTTCGCGGAACCAGCGCAGCGAAAGCCCGGCGCCCTGCGTGACACCCATCACGTGCCACTTGCCGGGCACGGCGTGGCAGAAAGTATGAATGCGCCCTTGTGGGTCGAGCTTCGGCGCTTCCGTATAGGTGAAGATCACTCCCGACGTCCCCAGCGTGGCCGAGGTCAGTCCGGGCAGCACGATGCCGTTGCCCACGGCGCTCGAGGCCTGGTCGCCGCCGCCTCCGACCACGGGCGTCCCGGCCTTGAGCCCGGTGACGAGGGCGGTCTCGCGCGTGATCTGGCCGGTGATTTCGGGCGACTCGTAAGCGCGCGGCAGCAGCTTCGAGTTAATGTCGAGGGCCCCAAGCATCTCGGAAGACCAGCGGCGGTTTGTGACGTCGAACAGCAGCGTGCCGGAAGCGTCGGAAACTTCGGTGGCAAATTCCCCCGTCAGGTGAAAGCGCACGAAGTCCTTGGGAAGCAGGAAGTGCGCCGCGCGCTCGTAGTTTTCCGGCTCGTTGTCGCGGACCCAGAGGAGCTTCGGGGCACTGAAGCCGGTCAGCGCGGGATTGGAGACGAGCTGAATCAGCCGCTCGGATCCCACCTGCGCGGTGATCCAGTCGCACTGCGCCTGGCTGCGCTGGTCGCACCAAATCAGGGCGGGACGGATGACGGCGTAGGTCTGGTCGAGCAACACCACGCCGTGCATCTGGCCGGAGAGGCCGATGGCGGCAATGTCAGCGCCCTTCAGGCCGGCGTTCGCGAGCGCGGCGCGCACCGCGACAATCGCCGCCTGCCACCAGTCGGCCGGGTCTTGCTCCGCCCAGCCGGGTTTGGGCATGCGCATCGGCTGATGATCGCCGGTGGCCGCGCCCACTACGTGCCCATCGGGCCGCACCACCACCGCCCGCGTGCCGGTGGTGCCAACGTCGATTCCCATCATGTAGGGCATAGAACACCAGTGAATAGTGACAAGTGACGAGTGACAAGTGGCGAGCCTTCGGCAGCTTGCTTGTCACTCGTCACTCTGGACTTGTCACTGCTTTTGAACCTTCTCCCACTTCCTCGACTTCGCCGAGCGTTCCACCGCGTCCAGGACTGCCTGGGTCTTCACCGCGTCGCGGAAGCTGGGCGTGGGCATCCGGTCCTCTTCCAGGCACTTCAAGAAGTCGTGAATCGCATGCACGAAGGTGTGCTCGTAGCCAATGATGTGCCCCGGCGGCCACCAAGCGCCGACGTAGGGATGCGTGCTCTCCGTGGCGAGGATCGTCCTATAGCCCTGGTTGCTCCCGGGCTCCGTCCGGTCGAAGAACTCCAGTTCGTTCATGCGCTCCAGATTGAAAGCCAGGCTGCCCTGGCTGCCGTAAATCTGAAACGTATTGTAGTTCCTGCGCCCGCCAGCGAAGCGCGAGGACTCGAAGACGCCGATGCTGCCGTTGCGGAAGCGCGCCAGGAAGTTCGCATCGTCATCCACGGTGACCTTGCCCTTGCCTTTGCTTCCTCTGGCTCCCCAGGCGCCGGCTCCCGCGCCGGCCAGTGGACGCTCTTTGATGAAGGTGGTCAGTTGCCCGGCCACCTCCGCGATCTCGTCGTTCAGGTAGAGCGCGAGGTCGGCCGCGTGCGCGCCAATGTCGCCCAAGGCGCCCGAGCCTGCCCATTTCTTCTCCAGGCGCCACACCAGAGGAAACTCGGGATCCATGATCCAGTCCTGCAGATAGGCCCCGTGATAGTGGTAGATCTGGCCCAGCCGCCCCGCCTCAATCATTTTTCGCGCATAGGCGACCGCGGGGCATCGCCGGTAACAGAAATTCACGTAGTGCTTGATCCCGGCCCTCTCCGCCGCCCGCAGCATTTCCTTCGCCTGCGCCAGATTGTTTGCCAGCGGCTTCTCGCACAGGATGTGCTTGCCCGCCTGCGCCGCCGCGATGGCCATAGGGTGGTGCAGGTATCCAGGGGTGCAGATGTCCACCACGTCGATGTCCTGGCGTTCGATCACCTTGCGCCAGTCGGGCTCGGCTTCTTCCCAGCCGAACTGCCGCGCCGCCGCTTCCAGTTCCTCTTTCGGGGCCTTGCCGCAGATCACTTTCATGCGCGGCACGAGCTTCCCCGGGAAGAAACTGCGCACCTGGCGGTAAGCATTGGAATGCGCCTTGCCCATGAACAAGTGGCCGATAAGCGCAACGTTAATCTCAGGCATGGCTGACCTCCTTGCGGGTTAGGGAACAGGGGACAGGTTACAGGTTACAGTTATGGAATCGGCGGCATCCCGCAGGTTCTGCTTCCCTGCAACCTGTTCCCTGTAACCTTGCTTTCACGCCCACCACATCTCCTTAAGTTTTTCCTTGATGACGATCTGGTTCAAGAAGGTTGCCGCCTTGGTCAGACCCTCGTCGATCGACATCAGGCTATCTTCGTGCTCGATGGAGAGCACGTCGTCGTAACCCACCATTTGCAGCGTGGAAATGAAGTCGCCCCAGAAGTCCGGGCCATGCCCGTAACCGACGGTGCGGAAGATCCAGGAGCGGTTCTTCTCGTCGCTATAGGGCTTGGTGTCGAGCACGCCGTTCACGCGATAGTTGAGGTCGTACATGCGTGTGTCCTTGGCATGCACGTGGAAGACCGCCTCGCCCAGGACGCGCACCGCGGCGCAAGCATCGATGCCTTGCCAGAACATGTGGCTGGGGTCAAAGTTGCAGCCGAGGGCGGGACCGGCCGCCGCGCGCAGCTTCAGCATAGTTTCCGGGTTGTACACCACAAAGCTCGGGTGCATCTCGATGCCGATGCGCACGCCGTGGTCCTCGGCGAACTTGGCGCGCTTCTTCCAGTAGGGGAGGACTTTCTTCTCCCATTGCCAGGCCAGGATTTGGGGGAAGTCGGGGGGCCAGGCGGAGGTGACCCAATTGGGGTACTTGGCGCTGTCGGAATCTCCCGGGCAACCGGAGAAATCGATCACCGTCCGGACTCCCAACTTCTCGGCCATGAGGATGGTCTTCCGGCTCACCTCGGCATGGGCCTCACCCATGTGCTTGTTGGGGTGAAGCGGATTGCCGTGAGAGCTCAGGGCGCTGATGGAAATCCCCTGGTCGTCGAGCTTCGTCTTGAACTCCTTGATTTTCGCCGGCGTACTCAACCATTCCAGCTTCAGGTGGGGGTCGCCGGGGTAGTTGCCCGTCCCCAGTTCGACAGTGCGAATCCCCAAGGGCTTGATCTTCTTGATGACTTCATCCAGGCTGAGTTTCGCGTACAGGGCAGTGAAGAGTCCTACCTTCATGGGGCTTCTCCATTTGAAGGGCGCTCGAGGGAACAGCGTTCATCAGGCGTGCGCGTCCCGCCCCGGCACCCGTCGGTCGCCGAATTAGACTCTAGATTCCAGCGAGAGCGAGAGTAAATCTAACGGCCCTCCGGTCTGCCGTCAACTGGAAAATGGGGAGCGTGGCCGTGGCAGCGGCCAGTCTGTCTCACCCCGTGGCGGCGTAAAGTGACGGCCTGAAGCCGTCTCTAGTCCTCAGGGACTCTTTGTCGCCCGCAAAGAAAAGACTTGACTTTCTGGGCTATCTGTGTTACACTACGAAATTGGGCTAAAAAAGCCAATCCCCGGCAGGGGATCCCGGCCCACATCAACCTCAGACAAGGAGTCCATCATGTCCCTGACCCAACGAAAACTCTCCCCCAAATCCCTGCGTGCCCGACGGGCCAACGCCCGCCACTCCACCGGCCCCCGCACCGAACGCGGCAAGCGCCGTGCCGCCCAGAACGGCCTCCGGCACGGCTTGTTCATGCGGTCGCCCTGGCGCTCCATGCTGGCCCTCGACGAGGACCCGCGGGACTACCGGCGCCTGCTGGATGCACTCCTGGCCGCCCACCGGCCCACCGATCCCGCCCAGCGGTTGCTGGTGGAGGACATCGCCCTGCTGCGCTGGCGCAAGCAGCGCAATCAACGCGCCCAGGAAGGCCTGGTGCTGCAAGGGCTCGACAAACTCAAGCGGGCACGGCATCAGCACGCACACGAGGTCACCCAGGACACCATCGATTTCCCCGCCCGGGAAGTGATGGAGAACGGCCTGCTCAGCGTCAAGGATTCTCCCGCCAAGTTCAAAGAGATGACGCGTCTGCTCAAGCTCGTCCAGGAGGAAGTGGAGGGGCGGGAATTCTCCGAGGCGGGGCACGGACTGCTCCTCGAAATCTACGGCCCCCACCCCTCCCTGCGCGGCGCTCAAATTCTGGCCTTTTACAAGCGTCTGCTCACCTCCGGCTACTGTGGAGAAGAGGAACCCGATGACGAGGCGGGCGGCGAGCCTTCCGAGGAGCCCACGGCCGATTCGGCTGCCTCCGAAGCAGACTCAGAAACGCGCGCTGCCGAATCCGACGTTGCCGAGACCGATGCGTCCGAAGTCGATGAGGAAGCCGCCAGCGACGATGGCATTTACCGGGACCTGTGCCTGGCGCTCCTCGAGGAGCGGAAAGACTTGACTGAGAAATACGAGGCCTATCTGCATGAACACATTCAGAGCACGCGCACGCTGCAGGCTTCGGCCCTGACTCCGTCACAAGCCGAGTGGCGCACGCTCCTTCGACAGGAACAGAGCCTAGATCAGGAGATCGAACGCAAGACGAGGCTGCTGTCTTTCATGCAGTGGAGCGATCGGATGGCTGAGGGACGCCCCTCCTCCTATAAATACGGCACTACGCCAGCGAAGCTGGTATATATTAGAAAATGAACAAGTTAAGTTTTCCACAGACGGACCGAAGCTGGTATGTTATTGAAAGCAAAGAAGGGCTGATTTCACGAAGCGAAGCTGGTATGTGCCCTTTCTTCTATTACATACCAGCTTTGGCAAAAAAGCGAAGCTGAACTCAAAAATGAGAATTGACGATGGTCGATGGTTTATTGCCCACTCTACTAGCTTAGGCATGGTTCCGCCGGGACTGTCGCCCAGCCCTCCGTCGCCGGGCGTGGAGGCCACCCCGCTCGGCGGGGCGGGCCAAGGGCTCAGAACAGCATGGCGGCCTGAAGGCCGCCGCTACGGAATCCCCTCGCCACGAGGTTTTGAGATAGCCTGCCGTCTGCGCCAGCCGGCGATGCGGGCGATTGGGGAGTGCATCAAGCATCCAGATGTGAGCATTCGCTAAAGGGGAAGGTGCCATGGCTGGGTTTGACTCGTCACCTTGTCACTCGTCACTTGTCACTGGCTTTGGCGCACTTGTCACTGATCGCTGTCCTTCTGCGGGCGGCGCGAGGAAATATTTGTGAAGCGAGGGCTTGACAAGGGGAAGATTCGCGTGTACTCTTAACGATAGCTCTGCAAGGGAAACACCCCACAGAGTTGTCGGCAGTAAGGAGCCGAGCCAGATACGCGGGCTGGGTGCAGTGCTGTCGATCCCGCCCCATGATTGGGGATCCGCCCATCGGCGGAAGCGAACTGCTCTTTGACAATTGAGTTGAGCATGCCACGTCAAGTCTGGAATCTTGAATTTGAGATTCCAAACAAGCTGAGCGATCTCTTCCCCGGCTTGCCGGGGGAGAAACTCACAAATTTCCACGCGCCCGTCTAGTGTCGTCTCTTTAGGGCGGCATCTAGGATCGAGCGCGGGAGCCGATTTCAAATGAGAGTTTGATCCTGGCTCAGAATCAACGCTGGCGGCGTGCCTAACACATGCAAGTCGAACGAGAAAATCTGGGTGTAGCAATACATCCGGGTGAGTAAAGTGGCGAACGGGTGAGTAACAC
>JBEKCQ010000011.1:0-59335 GCA_050014795.1 Terriglobia bacterium
AAGTAGTTGGCCAGGAGCGGAATGTCCTCCCGCCGGTCCCGCAGGGGAGGCAGATGGACCTCCACGGTGTTCAAGCGGAACAGGAGGTCCTCGCGGAAGCGCCCCGCCCGGACTTCATCACTCAGGTTGGTGTTCGTGGCCGACAGGATTCGGACATCCCCGCGGCGAGTCTTGGAGGAGCCGACGCGCTCGAATTCGCCCGACTCAATCACGCGCAGCAGTCGGGCCTGCTGGTTCAGGCTGATATTGGCGATCTCGTCGAGGAAAAGCGTCCCGCCGTCGGCCAGCTCGAACCGGCCGACACGGTCCGCCTTGGCATCGGTAAAGGCGCCTTTCACGTGGCCAAACAACTCACTCTCGAAAACGCCCTCGGCCAGCCCGCCGGTGTTCACAATGACCAGGGGCTTCGTGGCGCGGCTGGAAAGGGCGTGCAGCGTGCGAGCCACCACCTCCTTGCCCGTGCCGTGTTCACCCGTGACCAGCACGTTGGCGTCCGACGCTCCCACGCGGGCCACCAGTTCCAGTACCGGGCGCATCGCGGCCGACTCCGCAATCAGCGTGGGGCCCTCGGCCCGCAGCAAGCGATTCTCCGCTTCCAGACGCGCCCCCAGCCGCAGCGCCCGGCTCAACTCAATCTGCGTGCGGAGAATGCTGAGCAGCCGCGCGTTCTCCCACGGCTTTTGCACGAAGTCGCGGGCGCCGCGACGCATCGCCTCTACCGCCAGCTCGATCGAGCCCCAGGCCGTCATCACGACGACCGGCAACGTGCTGTCGAGGGCCTGCAAGCGTGTGAGCAGGTCCAGGCCTTCTTGGCCGGAGGTGGTGTCGCGGGCGTAGTTCAGGTCGATCAGGGCGGCGTCGAAATCCTTGGCCTCGACCGCTGCCAGCAGAGCGGAGGGCGAGTTGACCGCCTCCGTCTGGAACCCCTCGGCCTTGAGCAGCAGGCGAAGAGACTCCAGAACGTCCGGCTGGTCATCGGCGATCAGGATGCGCGGGATGGATGGGTCAGAAGCTTTCATGGTACACCTGGCTGGCCCCTATCTTAACGCGGATGACGGCAGGTGTCAGGCCTCATCGGAGCCTCAGCTCATCGGGCGATCGGTTGATTGCTCCATCGGGTCAATCACAAAATGCGCCGCGTTGGTCCTTCAGTGACGCGATGACGCGATGGCTCGGTGACCCGATGCTTTCATTCGTACCGCAAGGCCACCATCGGATCGACCTTCGTCGCCCGCCGCGCGGGGATGTAACAAGCCGCCACCGCCACGACGGTCAGCAGCAAGGATGCAAACACATAAGTAATGGGGTCCGTCGGCCGCACTCCGTAAAGCATGCCGGCGAGGAAGTGAGTCAACCCCAATGCGGCTGCCAGGCCAATTGCGATTCCGGCGAGAGCCAGAGCGAGGCCCCGGCCCACGACCAACTTCATAACATCGCGGCGTTCGGCGCCCAGCGCCATGCGAATACCGATTTCGTGCGTGCGCTGGCTGACGGAGTAAGAGATCACACCGAAAATTCCAATTGCAGCCAGAGCCAGAGCCAGTCCCGCGAAAATCACCAGCACCATCCTTAAGAAGCGACGCCGGGCCACGGAACTGGAGATGAGTTGCTCCATAGATCTCACGTTGTAGACAGGCTGGTCCCCGCCCGGACCCATCACCTGTTTGCTCACGGCGGAGATCACGCTCACCGGGTTGGAGCCGGTACGAAGCGCCAGCGTCAACCCCGTCTTGGCCTGCGCCATAAACTGGTCGGGGATCTGGAAGAAAGGGAAATAGAGCTGATCGCGGATTTTGGCGCTGTCATCCGCGTCCAGGCCCCAATGCTTAACGTGTCCCACAACCCCCACGATCTCCGCTGGTCCCAACATATAGAGTTCCAACTGCTTGCCGATGGGGTCCTGACCAGGGAAGAAATGCCCGGCCAGAACATCGTCAATCACCACAACCTTGCGCGAACTTTCCGAGTCCTGCTCCGTAAAATAACGCCCTCGCAGCAGGGAAATCCCCACGGTGCGCACATATCCCGGCGTGGTGATATAGGTGAGCGCCTCGGGCATTTGCGCCATCGAAGATGGCGGCTGGCCGCTCGTCCAGAACGGCATTTCGTTGTCGTCGCCGCTCAAGGGAACCAGGATGGTCACTGCGGCAGACTCAACCCCGGGCATGTTCCGAACCCTGTCGAGAAGCTGGCGCCAAGCGGTTCTGATCGCCGAGGGGTCATCAACCAGCGTTGGCGAAAGTGCCACCTGCATGGTCAAGATGTGTTGAGGGTTGAACCCAGGGTTGACGTCCCAAAGGCGCTGGAGAGTCCGGATCAGGAGTCCAGCCCCCGCCAGCAAGACCAGCGCCAACACCACCTCCGAAACCACAAGTGCGCTCTGCGTGCGACGCTGCCCTCCAACCGCGCTTCGGCCACCTTCCTTGAGTGCTTCCTGCACATTCGAGCGCGAGCTCTCGAGAGCCGGGGCCAAACCGAACAGAAAGCCGGTGAATAAAGAAATTACTAAGGTGAAAAGCAGGACGCTTCCATCCAGCGCGATAGCCTCATTCCGCGGCAAACCGCCGGGAACAGCACCCAGGAGAGGTGCGCTTCCCCAGGACGCGAGCAGCAGGCCAACCCCACCCCCAGCCAGGCTCACTAAGACACTTTCGGTGAGGAACTGTCGGATTACTCGACCGCGGCTCGCACCTAGTGCAACACGGACAGCGACTTCCCTCTTCCGCGCGACGGACCGGGCAAGGAGCAAGTTGGCTACGTTCGCGCAGGCGATTAAAACCACGAAGCCCACTGCGGCCTGGAGCAAAAGCAACATGGGCCGAACGTCACCCACGATATCGTTCTTCAGTGGCACAACCGTCGTACCTTGGCCTTCATTTGTCTTCGGATATGCCTGGGCGAGGCTGTGGGCAATATTTTCCATATCGGCCCGCGCCTGGGGGAGGCTGACTCCCGGCCTCAGTCGGCCCACGACACGGATGCCCGGATGGTCCTCCCGCCTCTCCAGCTGCATTCGTCGCCTCCACTGCCAAAGCGGGGTGATGACCTCAGCCGGATCCAGCAGGTGGCAATCCCTTGGAACGATGCCCACGACGGTGTAGACCTGTCCGTCGAGCACAAGGCTTTTGCCAAGAACAGCGGTGTCACCGGCGAACCTCCGCTTCCAGAGACCTTCACTGACCATGGCAACCGGATTAGCGCCCCGCCGATCTTCGTCGGGTGTAAAGGTGCGGCCCTGCAACGGCTTCACACCAAGCACTGAAAAGAAGTTGGCTGTAACCACCGCCCCGGGAATGTATTCGGGCTGACCTCCGCCCGTGAAATTGAAGCTTTCACCCCGGGAGGCCGCGATTCCTGCAAAGGAACGGTTCATCCTCTCCCAATCCAGAAAGTTCGGATATGAAACCGACATCTCATTAAACTGAGCCGACCTCTCGTAAACCTGCACTAGGCGATCGGGTTCTGGATAAGGAAGAGGCCGCAGCAGGACTCCGTTCACCACGCTGAAAATCGCGGTGTTGGCACCGATGCCGAGGGCGAGCGTCAAGACCGCGACGGCAGTGAAGCCGGGATTCCTGGCCAACATCCGCAGGCCGTATTTCAAATCCTGAAGGAGTATGCCCATCAATCCTCCCGTTGATTCGTCGGCCCGTCGGGTCATCTGGCCATCGAGCTATTGATCGAGAACTGCAAAGCGAAATTCGAAAAGCGGCCCGCTTTCTGCAAAGATTCAGTGACTCGGTGATTCAATCAGTCAATGGCTCAATCGCCCGATCACTCAATTAGCTTCCATCCAGCCGTCTCGCAGCTTGATGATCCGATTTCCGTAGGCCGCCCAGTTTTCGTTATGGGTGACCTGGATAATGGTCGTGCCTTCGTCATTCAATTTCTTGAACAAGTCCATGATCTCCTTCCCCTGGCTGGTGTGCAGGTTGCCGGTGGGCTCATCGGCCAGGATCAACTTCGGATTGGCGATGACGGCGCGGGCTACGGCGACCAACTGTTGCTGCCCCCCGGAAAGTTGGCTGGGGAAGAGGTCCTTCTTGCCGACGATGCCAAATCGGTCCAGCGTGTCGGCGACGACAGCCTCGCGCTCGGAGGCTTTGACGTCTCGGTAGGAGAGGGGAATATCCAGGTTCTCGGCTACCGTCAGGTTGTCGAGTAGGTGGTACTGCTGAAAGACGAAGCCGATGTACTGTTTGTTCAGTGCGGCGCGCTCTTTGAGCTTGAGTTTGTGGACGGCCTTATCGAAAAGGCTGTACTCACCGGTCCAGTCCCCGTCGAGCATGCCGAGAATGCACAAGAGCGTCGTCTTGCCGGCGCCGGAGGGTCCCATGATCGTCAGGAACTCTCCTTCCGCGACATCCAGCGTGATGCGCCGCAGGACGTAGTACCTGCCGGCCCCCACCGGGTAGGATTTCTCGATGTTTTTCAGTTTGATCATTTCCTTCCCTCGACTCCTGACTTCTGACTTCCTGCTCGTCACTGATCGCTTGTCACTCGTCACTGTTCTATTCGTACCGCAGCGCCACCATGGGATCGACCTTGGCCGCCCGGCGGGCAGGGAGGTAACTTGCCAGAAGCCCGACGGCCAGGAGTACTACAACCGCGAGGGCCAAGGTCCCCGCGTCGCGCGGCGTGAGGCCGAACAGTAGGTGCCGGACGAACTGCGTGATCCAGAACGCTCCGGCAATCCCTATTGCAATGCCTGCGGCGAGCAGGACGGCACTGTCGCGCATCACGAGTTTGAGAATCGAACCTTGCCGCGCGCCGAGCGCCATGCGAATGCCGATCTCATGCGTCCGCCGCGTGACGAGATACGCCATGACGCCGTAAAGCCCGATGGCCGTCAGCAGGAGAGCGAGCGCCCCGAAAAAACCGGAGAGCATCGCGAGCAGGCGTTCCGCCACCAGCGAGTCGTCCACTTGCTGCGCCAGGGTGACGAATCGGAGCGAGGCGGCTTTGTTCACGCCTCCAATCGCCTCACGCGCCGACGGAATCAACGAAGCCGGGCTGACCGCGGTTTGGATCAGGAAAGAGCTGTCCTCCGGTGTGAAGCCAACCTGGGTGAGTGGAACATAGGCAAAGGGAAGAAATGCTTCCCGAAGCGACAAGTATTTAGAGTCCTTCACGATGCCCACAATCTGTGTGGACTGCGACGACGGGGGGTCGGACCCGGGAATCTGGAAGGACTTCCCGAGGGGATTCACATTCGGGAAGAATCGGCGGGCCAGGGTCTCATTCACGATCGCGACCGGGGGCGAGGTCGCCGTATCCCGGCTGTCGAAATTGCGACCCGCCAGGAGCGGCGTGCGCAGAGTCGCGAAATATCCCGGCGTAACCCAGTCGAACCAGACGAGCGGCTCCCCACCCGAGGGCGGCTGGTAGCCTTCCACCTGGATATGGTTGTTCCACTCCATTCCAGATATAGGAGTAAACCAAACCTGGCCCACGGAAACTGCCCCCGGCAACGACTTCAGGCGGTCGAGAATCTGCGTGTAAGCGGCGATGCGCGCGCCGGGCGAGATGCCGGCATTATGAACATCTACGCTCACCATGAGGACGTTCCTGCGGTCGAACCCAGGATTGAGGGTCAGCAGATTCCTGAAGGTGCGCAGAAATAAACCCGTCCCGACCAGGAGGACAAGCGAGAGCGCCACCTGCACGGCAACGATCCAGCGGCCGGACCGGAATTGGGAACGACTCTCGCTTGGCTGCTCCTCACCACCCTTTATGGCGGAGGTCAGTGAAACTCGTGTGGCACGCAGTGCGGGCCAAAGGCCAAACAGCAAGCCCGTCACGATGGCCATGCCTGCCGTGAAAGCTAAAACGCGCCCGTCCATCGACAGGTCGAGAAAGACTTTGTTCGTCATCGTAGATACGAAGTGAACCAAGAGCGCGCTCCCCCATTGGGCCAACAGAATTCCAAACAGCGCACCCGTGGTGGACAGCGCCAAGCTTTCGGTGAGCACCTGGCGAATCAGCCGTGCGCGCGATGCGCCCAGCGACAGGCGAACCGCGAACTCTCTTTGCCGCGCCGCCGCGCGGGCCATCATGAGGCTGGCGATATTCGCGCAGACGATGAGCAGCACGAAGCCCACGACGACCATCAGGATTCCGAGAGGCCGTTCGTACTGGTCCCGCAGGCTGGAAAACCCGGTGAGGCCCGTGGCGGCAGGAACTGTTGCGAAGCTGGACATTCGGAACGCTTGCTGATCCTCTGACCTCCAAGCCGGGGGAACGGAAGCGGCCAAGATTCGAGGCGCGAGAACATTCAGGCGCGCGGTCGCCTGCTCGCTGCTAGCTCCGGGCGTGAGGCGACCCATCATCAACAGCCACCACCCGGAACGGTGATCGAGCAGCGAGTCCTTTCCTCGAATGATCGCTTCCGCGCAAATCGGCAGGGCGACGTCCAACTGGTCGCCGACGTCCGTGCCAAAGAAGCCCCGCGGGGTCACGCCGATCACCGGGAACGAGTGGCCGTTGAGCCGCAGCAGGCTGCCAATCGCGCTCTCCGCTCCTGCGTAACGCTGCTGCCAGAAGCCGTAGCCCAAAACCGCGACACCGCTGCAGCCGCGGTGATCATCCTCGGGCGCCATGAGCCGACCCATCGCCGGCCGCACGCCCAGCGTCGAGAAATAAGCGCCACTCGCGTAAATCCCGTGGACGTTCCGGGCTTCGCCGCCCTCGGCGAGATCGAACTCCTGCGGAGACCACGCAAACACGCCGGAGAAAACGTCCTGATGGTCGCGCACCTGCTCCCACATCGGATTCGTGTAAGTCGCTCGCAAATCGCCGGTTTGGGGCCAGCGGAATCGGATTTGCACCAATTGCCCGGGTTTCTCGACGGGCAACCTGCGCAGCATGACCGCGTTAATCACGCTGAAGATGGCGGTGTTGGCGCCAATACCGAGCGCCAGCGTCAACACGGCCACGGCGGTGAAGCCGGGGCTCTTGGCGAGCATCCGGATTCCGTAGCGGAGGTCTTGGAGTAGCGTACTCATCCGGCACCTCCTGTTGATTCATCGGCTCATCGAACCATCGGTTCATTGAGTCAATCAGCCAATCGCTTGTTGACTGCTCTCCTCCACGATGCGCCCGTCGAAAAGGTGCACAGTACGGTCTGCATATTCGGCGTAGCGAGGATCGTGAGTGACCATGCAGATCGTGGCGCCCTCCCGATGCAGCCCACGGAGCAGACCCATCACGGCTTCGCCGTTCTTGGAATCCAGGTTCCCGGTGGGCTCATCCGCCAGCAGGATGGACGGCTTACCAGCCAGCGCTCGGGCCACGGCCACGCGCTGCTGCTGGCCGCCGGAGAGCTGCGAGGGATAGTGCTTCATGCGGTGCGACATCCCCACCTTCTCCAGAGCCTCCAGCACGCGCTGCTTGCGCTCCGCGCCCGACATTCCCCGGTAGGTCAGCGGCAGCTCGACATTCTCGTACACCGTCAGGTCGCCGATCAGGTTGAATGCCTGGAAGATGAATCCCACCTCGCGGTTGCGAATGCGGGTGCGCTGCGAAAGTGAAAGGTCCTCCACCGGCGTGCCGTTCAATGAGTACTTGCCGTCCGTGGGACTGTCGAGGAGGCCCAAGATGGACAGCAGCGTGGACTTGCCGCACCCTGAAGGACCGGCAATGGAGAAGTATTCTCCCTTGCGGATTTCCAGGTGAACCCCGGCCAGGGCGTGCGTTTCCACCTCGTCGGTCAAGAACACCTTGGTGACGCCTTCCAGACGAATCAGCGTCTGGCCCGGTCCATTCGTCTTGGGCACTCCGGAATTTTGCGCTTGGGTCTTCAGTTCAGAGGATGAATCCATGATTGTCTCCTTCGATTTATTCATCGAGCCATCGGGTCATTGACTCATCGGGCCACCGGCCCACTGAGTGATTGAAGGATTTCCAATGTGCCTACCTCCGCCCTTTCAATGACCCAATGACTCAATGGCTCAATTATTCGTACCTCAGCGCTACCATCGGATCGACCTTCGTGGCCCGGCGCGCGGGGAGGTAGCTAGCCAGCAACGCCACGGCTGTCAACAATAACGAGACCCCTGCAAACGTGACGAGATCGGTGGGCGTCACTTCAAAAAGCATGCTGCGCAACACGCGCGTGAAGGCGATCGAGCCGGCCAGGCCAACGCCCACCCCGGCCAATACCAAGGTCATCCCTTGCCGTACGACGAGCCTCAGGACATCAGCGGGCCGTGCGCCCAGGGCCACTCGGAGTCCGATCTCCTGGGTGCGCTGGGCCACTGAATACGACATGACTCCGTAAATCCCCACCGCGGCCAGAACCAGAGCCAAGCCGGCGAAAATGCCAAGTAGCAGCATGTTGGTGCGCCGACCTGCGAGCGATCCCCCCAGACGTTGCTCCATCGTCTGAAGGTCGCCAACCACCATGTCCTTGTCCAGAGTCAGAACCTGATCGCGCACTGCTGCAGCCACGCCGAGAGGGTTCGAAGCGGTGCGCACGACCAGGCTCATATCGACCCAGGACCCCAACTGCAGACAAGAAACGTAAAGCTCGGCCGGGGTGCTTACCTCCAACCCGTAAGGCTTGGTGTCACCCACCACACCCACAACAGTGAACCAGGGAAGCCCCATCTCTGGCGTCCCGATCCTCAGCCGCCTCCCGATAGGCTCCTCATCGGGCCAGTAGCGGCGCGCCAGTCCCTCGCTAATCACGGCGACTCGGGGGGTGTTTTCCCTGTCTGAATCCGCAAAAACGCGACCCCGTATGAGGCGTATGCCCATTGCCTGGAAGTACCCCGGACTGGCGGCATGCCAATCAGCCGCCGGGAAGTCCCCTCCAGATGGGATAGGCCGATCTTCGCGATAGAATGGCAATGCCGAACGTCCACCCCCCAGAGGGAGGGGGCGGACTGTGCCGGCGTATTGGACTCCGGGGATTGCTCGGACTCTCTCGAGCAGTTGCGCATTGAAGGCCATGAATCGTGCCGGATTCTCTTGGTACTTCGGATCCGACATGTCCAGTCCCATTGTCAGCACGCCCTGTACGTTGAATCCAGGATCCACTTTGAGAAGTAGGCGGAAGCTTTGGATCATCAATCCAGCGCTGATGAGAAGCACCAAGGCCAAGGCAACTTCGAACACCACCAGCAGGCTCCGCAGCCGACGGTGCCTGAAACTCTCCGTAGAACTGCGGCCACCCTCCTTCAATGCGCCGCGCAGGTCGAGTTCCGACGCATGAAGTGCCGGAGCGAGCCCAAAGGCAAGGCCGGTCAAGAGGGAAAGCAGCAGCGTGAAGCCGAGCACACGGTAATCGACGGCGATTCCTCCCACCGGCAAACCCGGCGGGACCAGGCGTGCCACGGCGCTTGAACTCCAGGATGCGAGAAGCAAACCCACGGCGCCACCGGCCAGCCCGAGCAGCGCGGTTTCCGTGAGTAACTGGCGGATCACGCGCCCCCAGCCGGCTCCCAGCGCTATGCGGATGGCGACTTCCTTCCGGCGCAGGACCGAGCGCGCGAGGAGCAGATTGGCCACGTTGACGCAGGCGATGAGAAGAACGAAGCCGACAGCGCCGAGTAGGACAAAAACAGCACGCCGCACATGGCCAACCACCCTTTCTCGAAGCGGAGTAACCGTCACGCTAAAGCCCGTGTTGGTCTTCGGATACTGTTGCTGGAGGCGGCCGGCGATGGTCTCAAGCTGCGAGCGAGCTTGCTCCAGGCTGACGCCGGGCTTCATGCGTGCTACGGCGAGAGTCCGGTCGTGGTTCTCGCGCTTCATGAGATACCCGTCCGCCCCCCAGAGGCCGATCGGCACGTACAATTCGGCGGGTACGTAGAACTCGAAATCGCGCGGCAGAATACCCACGACCGTGAAGTCGCGTATTCCCAGTGTCCCCTTCAGCCTCATGGATCTCCCGATCAGTCCCGGGTCGGCGCCGAAGCGACGCTGCCACAGGCCGTTGCTTATGATGACAACCGGCGGCGCGCCGACCTTGTCCTCGGAGGGCAGGAAGTTGCGGCCATAGATGGGATTCACTCCCAAGGTGGGGAAGAAATCCGCGGAAGCGTTCAAACTTGGCATGCTCTCGGGTACCCTAACGCCGACCAGCGTCAAGGCCTCGCCTTGAAACGCCGCCATGCGGTCAAACACTTGGCTCTGCGTCTGCCAGTCCAGGAAGTTAGGGTATGAAATAGGACCTTCGGGCATGGGTTTGCTACCCTCGTTTATGACTACGAGCCGATCAGCATCCGGATAGGGAAGCGGGCGCAGGAAAACCGTACTGACCACGCTGAAGATCGCGGTGTTCGCACCAATCCCCAGGGCCAGCGTCAACACCGCCACCGCGGTGAAGCCCGGGCTCCGCGCCAGCATGCGCAGGCCGCATTTCACGTCTTGTAGTAGCGTCGTCATCTTCTCCTCACGACCCCCTCACCCGGCCCGCCCCGGCAGTCCTCCCTCTCCCCTGGGGAGAGGAGCGGGGGGTGAGGGGTATTGTCGGTCGCGACTCGTCACTGGCCACTTTACACTCGTCACTCGTAGCGCAGCGCCACCATGGGATCGACCTTCGTCGCCCGCCGCGCCGGGATGATAGCCGCACCGAGTGCCACGAGCACCAACAGGATTGTCAAGCCGCCGAAGGTCAGCACGTCAATATCGAGCACTCCAAACACGGCGCTTGAGAACAGGAACGAAAGTCCCAGAGCACACGGCACGCCAACAACCAGGCCCATCATCGCCAGCCTTGTCGCATACCCCACCACCATCCGGTAGACGTCAGTCTGTTGCGCCCCCAGCGCCAACCGCACCCCGATCTCGTGCGTGCGCTGCGTCACCGAATACGCCATGACGGCGAACACGCCCGCGGCCGCCAGCACCAAGGCCACAATGCCGAACACGATCATCATGCGGGACGCGTTCTCCACACCGCTCAAGCTGTCGGAGATGATCTGGGCGAGCGTTCGCATGTCGAAGGCGGGCAAATCGGGGTCAATGCTACGCACCATGGCCCACGCTGCCGGAGCCATCGCGATCGGATCTCCCACCGTCCGCACCACAATGCTCGTCGCTGCCTCCGCCGACTGGGCGAAGGGAGTGTAAGTCGTCGGGTTTACTTCCTTTGAAAAGGGTGACTGTTTCACATCGCCCACGATCCCTACAATCGTCAGAAGTGGTTGATGGCTGTTTTCGCGGCCCAGGCGGATGTGCTTCCCGATGGGGTTCTCGCCCGGCCAACTGCGTCGGGCCAAGCTCTCGCTGACGATGGCGACCCGCTCGGACTCAGGCCCGTCGTTGTCGGAGAAAGTCCGGCCGTGGAGCACAGGTATGTGCATCACCCGGAAGTAGTCGGGCGTAATCGACTCACCAACCGTAAGTCGCACCTCCCCCGGGGCCTCGGGAGCCAGCCCGTCACCGCTGTATTCCAAGCTATTCCAACTCCACGAGGAGGGGATACTCGAGACCGTCGCCGCACATTCGACGGCAGGGAGCGTCTGCAGCTTCTGCACAAGCTCTTGGTAGAAGTTCCGGATCTGGGCTGGCTCACTATAACCGGACGGCAGGGCTATTCGGAAAGTCAGCACATGCGTGCGGTCAAAGCCGGGGTAGGCGTTAGCCAATCCGCGGAAGCCTTTCACCATCAGACCCGCCCCCACCAGCAGGACCAGGGCCAGCGCCACTTCTGACGCCACCAGCGTGGAGCGAATGGCCGACCGCCGGGCGCCCGCACTCGACCCGCGACCGCCCTCTTTGAGTGTCTCGACCACTCCGGCATGAGTGATTTGCAGCAACGGCGCCAGGCTGATGAGGATGCCCGTCAGGGTCGCTACGCCCAAGGTGAAAGCAACGACGCGCCAATCAATCCCCAGGTGCTTCAGCCCGATCACGTGCTGGGCGATGAAGGGAGGAAGGCTTCGGCGCGCCAAGTCGAGTCCCCAGGAAGTCAGGAGAAGTCCTGCCAGCCCGCCCGCGAACGCCACAAGCAGGTTCTCGACGATCAGCGTTCGGGCGATGTCCCATCGGCCGGCTCCCAGCGCCAGGCGGACCGCCATTTCCTTCGCGCGGGCACTGGCGCGCGCCAACTGCAGATTCGCGACGTTGGCACAGGCCAGCAGCAAGACAAACGCTGCGGCACCCATCAATACCAGTAGGAATTGACGCGAGCCGGTGGTGAACTCCTCCACCAAGTTTTCCACCCTCACGCTGTGACCCTTATTGGTCTCCGGATAAGCCGCCGCCAGACGAGCAGCGATGGCGGCGAGGTCGGCCTGCCCCTCGGCCGGGGTCGTGTGGGGCTTCATGCGGCCGATCACTTGAAGATAGTGATCCGTGCGATTTGCCTGCTCAGCTGGAGTGAGATCGAGCGGCGCCCACAGTTGGTTCCCAATCGGGAAATCGAACTCTTCCGGCATCACACCGACGACGACAAAACTGCGCCGGTTCAGCAAGAGGGACTTCCCCACGATTCCCCTGTCGCCTGCCAGGTGTTCCTGCCAATACCCGTAGCCGAGCACGACCACCGAGGAGTGCCCTATTTCAAAGTCCCGTGCGTCGAGCGTTCGTCCGAGTTCGGGCGCCACGCCCAGCAGGGGGAAAAAATCGGCGCTGACTTGCGACCCCTCAAGCCGTTCGGGAAGTCCCTCACCGGTGCGGTTCACGTCCCACCCGTGAACCGCCGCGAGCCGCTCGATGGCGTGATTCTCCTGGCGCCAGTCGCGAAGGTTGGCAGGCGCCACTGCTACACTGTCCTGGTTCGTTGTCCCTGCCGTCTCATGCACGGCGACGACCCGGCTGAGGTCTTTGAACGGGAATGGGCGTAGCAACATGACGTTGACGTTGCTGAAGATGACTGAGACCGCTCCAAGTCCCAGCGCCAGCGTGAGTACCGCCACGGCGGTGAAGCCGGGATTCTTCGCCAGCATGCGCAGGCCGTACTTCACGTCTTGTAGTAGCATCGTCATCTTCTCCTCACGCCCCCCTCACCCGGCCCGCCCCGGCAGTCCGCCCTCTCGCCTGGGGAGAGGGGTAGGGGGTGAGGGGTATTGTCGGTCGCGACTCGTCACTGGCCATCTTCCACTCGTCACTCGTACCGCAGCGCCACCATGGGATCCACCTTCGTGGCCCGGCGCGCGGGGATGTAACTCGCGATGAGCGCCACTCCCGTTAACAGGAGTGAAACCATGGCAAGGGTCAGCGGATCGGTCGGCTTCACGCCGAAGAGCAAGCTCCCGAGCAGCCGCGTCAATCCGAACGCACCCGCGAGGCCGAACCCTACGCCAATCCCTGCGAGCAGCATCCCGCGCCCGACCACCAACCGGAACGCATCCCCCGGCTGCGCGCCGAGCGCAAGTCGTACGCCGATCTCGTGTGTTCGCTGTACCACCAGATAGGACATCACCCCGTAAATTCCCACTGCCGCCAGCGCGATGGCCAGGCTGGCAAAGACGCTGATCAGCAGCATCAGGAATCGCTGGAACGCGAGCGAGGCCGACAGTACTTCTTGCATCGAGCGCACCCGCCCGACGGGAACCTGCGGATCGGCTTCCGCAATCGCGCGCGCCAGCAGAGCGATCACTGTCCCCGGGTCTCCGGCCGTGCGCACAATCACGTGCGCTGGGAACCAGCTCTCGAACACCTTTGTGATCCCGTAATCCGCCTGTGCTGCTGGAATGAACACGGTCGGTGCTGCCGGTAGGCCGACAAACGATTTCACGTCGCCGACCGCGCCGACGATCTCCCGCGGGCTTTTATCATCCCAGATTGTGACCACCTCGCCGAGCGTGTTGCCACGGGAGAGGTAGCGCCGAACAAACGATTCGTTCACGATCGCCACTGGCGCGCTGGTCGCGGAATCGGAATCGCCAAAGATGCGCCCCTGCCGGAGCGGAATTCCCAGGGTGCGGAAAAATCTCGGCGTCACAGGGCGGAAATCCACCGAAAGATACTCACTACTTCCCCGGACCGCGACCGGCAGGTTACCGCCTCGCTTGAGCGGCAGTCCCGCTTCGACGACCGCCGCGGATGCGACGCCCGGCAGGGCCTCCATCCGCCGGACAAGATCGCGGTAGAAATTCACCGTCGATTCGGTGGTGTTGTACCGCGTTCCCGTCAGCCAGATTTCCGCGGAGAGCACGCGCCGCGGATCAAAACCCGGATCGGTATGCAACAGGTTCGCGAACGTCTCAATCAGCAGTCCCGCTCCGACCAACAAGACCAGCGAGAGGGCGATTTCCCCGGCGACCAGCAGGTTGCGCAGCCGGCCCTGCCGCGCCGACGACGTCGTGCGGCCGGAGCCTTCCTTGAGCGCGTCGTGCAGGTCGGCCTTCGACGCCTGCCAGGCCGGCATCAGGCCGAAGGCGATGCCAGTCAGAAGCGAAACGACGAACGTGAACAGCAACGTCCAGCGGTCGAGATGGATGTCTGTGGCGCGGGGCAGGCTTTCCGGGAGGTGAGAGACGAGAACACTCAGGACCCATTCCCCCAGCAGCAGGCCAGTTGCACCACCGACGAGCGCCAGTAGCACGCTTTCGGTCAGCAACTGCCGGATCAGGCGGCGCCGCGTGGCCCCCAGCGCCGCGCGCACGGCCATCTCACGCCCGCGCGCGGCGGCGCGGCCCAGGAAGAGATTGGCGACGTTGGCACAGGCGATCAGCAGGACGAACCCAATCGCGCCAAACAGGATTTCGAGCGCCTTCCGCACATCGCTCACTATCAGGCCTTGATAGGAATAAAGGTCGATTCCGTACGACACCGACGGAGGCGGAAGAACCTCATGGAAGGCTTGGCGGAATTGCCCGATAACGACAGCGAAACCCGCCTGCACCTGCGCGAAAGAGAAACCGGGCTTCAACCGGCCAATCAGCGCGATGTTCTGCCCGCTGCCGATGGTCTGACTGACCTGCGCAATAGTGGACCAGACGTCGACCGGCTCGATCGAGAGGAAGCTGGCTGGCATCACGCCCACGATCGTGTAGGGCTCCCCGTCGAGCGTGACCGTCCGGCCGACGACGCCGTGATCGCCGCCGAAGCGCCGCACCCACAACCCGTGGCTCAGCATCGCGACCCGCGCGCCGCCGGGCTGGTCTTCTTCCGGCAGGAACTCGCGCCCAATCTCCGGCGCGACGCCGAAAGTGCGGAAGTAATTCGATGAGACGCGAAGCGCCTCCACGCGCTCCGCTTGGCCGACGGTAAAAAGGTTGAGACCCACGGACGTCCAGGCAGCTAGGTTTTCGAACACTTTGCCGTTATCTTGGAGCCAGCGGAATTCGCGGTAGGTGACGTTCATCTGGCCCGACTGGCCCCGGTACCTTTCGGCCAGCCCTACAAGGCGCTGGGGCTCGGGATAAGGCAGCGGGCGCAGGAGAACGCCGTACAACACGCTGAAGACGGCCGTGTTGGCCCCGATGCCCAGCGCCAACGTCAGTACTGCGACGGCCGTAAAGCCGGGATTCTTCGCCAGCATGCGCAAACCGTAGCGGATGTCCTGTAGCAGCGTGCTCATCAGAACCTCATCAATCGGGCCATCGATTCATCGGATCATCAGTTCATTGCATCCCTGGCCCGCTGAGCCATCTTTCAAATGAAAGGCTCCCCATCACTCAATCGCTCAACCATCCAATCGCTCAATTCAATCTGATCCGGTTGAAGGCATCCCAGGCCGACATATCCGAGAGGATGACCTGATCGCCTACCTGCAGGCCGCCCAGGATCTCGATGGTATTAACCGAGCTGCGGCCCAGCTTTACCTGCACACGGGTCGCTTCCTTTCCTCCCGGTTCGAGCTTGAAGATTCCGACGGTGCTGTTCGGCTGGCCGAACGCCGGACGTCCTACGTAAAGCACCTCAGTCAGGCGCTCGATTTCGATGGTACCGTCCACGCTCAGATCCGGCCGTGCACCCTTCGGCAATGCGCCCTCCAACTTCACATCCACCGTGACCGTGCCGTTTTGCACTGCCGGGTCAACCCGCATCACGCGACCGGGAATAACGCCGTTGCGCGTATCGATGGAGGCCACCTGCCCGATCTGAACGTCTTTGGCTTGAGTTTCCGGGATCTTGAGCTGGGCCTTGAGGCGGGTCGGTTGTGCCACTTTGGCGAGGATGGTGCCGGCCGCGACGCGTTGGCCAACTTCCACAGGCAGTTCCTGAAGCACTCCTTCCGCGCCGGCCCGCACGCGCAGGGAGTCAAGTTGCGTGCGCTTGAGTTCGTACAAGGCGCGGAGTTGCTCCACCCGCGCTTTCTGGGCGTCGAGTTGAGCTTTCGCCGAATCGCTGCTGACCTGCAGCCGTTGCTGTTCGATCGAGTTACGCGTGGTCAGTGCTTCGGCCTTGGCTTTCGACAGCTTCACATTCAAGCTCGCGCCCAAGCCGAGCTTGGCCAACTCCTCATCCTTCTCCGCATTGAGCTTGGCCTGCTGGTATTCCGACTGGACGGTGGCCGCCGCAGCCTTTTGGTCCAGGAGTTGCGACTCCAACTGCGCTTTGAGGCTGTTCAACTGCGCCTGCGCCGCTCGCAGTTGCCACTCTGCGTCCAGCGCCAACTGCTCCAGCTCGGGATTGGCCAGCTCAAGCACCACGGTGTCCGCCGTGACAGGCGAACCCGGGAGAACGAACCGGCGCACAACGCGCCCGTCAGTGGTGGCAGGAATCCACAGGATCTCTTCCGGCACTAGGGTGCCCAGGCCCCGCACCTGGATAAGCATCGGCCCCCGCTTTACAGTGTCGGGCCAGACGGTACCCTTTTCCACCGTGGGCGCGGCAGGCTTCAGTGTGGAAAGCCCCCAAGTGATTAGCGGGATCAGGATAATCCCAGCCACCCCGTAAAGGACTCGACGGAGGCGACGCTTGCGAGCTGCATCTGGCCTTGGTATGTCCATAGTCTCTCCACACATAAAGTACGCAGGTTCCATTCCATCTGTTCGCGACGCGTAACGGATTGTTGTTGTTGATGTTAGGCATACGCCGCCCTCCCTGCCAGTCGCTGACAGACCCACTTCTGGGATTTGCCAATCCCAGAACCGGACACCAGGAGAACAATGCTTAAAGGCGGAGCTGACCAGCGTGTTGACAGTCGTCAAACTCTCACCAGACGGGTGTCACATTCTTTAGGGACTGGCGTTGGGCTGAGGGGTGACTAGCCATGGCTTCGGATGTCTCGTGGGAAGGGAGGTCGTGTTATCATTCAGCCCTCGTTCGTCGGGCAATCGGACCCCACAGTCTCGGCCCAGGGAACTCAGCATGAAGCTACAGCCATGAGCGATGAAGTGCATGGCTGCAGGGAATTCCTGGGCAGAATGGCATTGGAGATCGCCGGGGTCGGCGTCGGAATCCCGCCTGCGGGGCCAACGCTGTCGGCGAGACTTGCTGCAGATTAGACCCGATGGCCTTCGAGGCTTCGAACTACCCAATTGAGAAAGACAAACCCCTGCTGCACGCTGCTCGGGCGCTGAGCCAGTATTTACGCTGCCGACTCGCCCGAGGAGTCCGGAGCCACTTCGACGAGTCGCTTGGCGATTTCCCTCATTTGTTTCAAATCGAGTTTTCCGCTGCCGAGAATCGGAAGCGCATCGACCCGGAAGAAATTCTCCTTGCGCGGGAGCCAGAGTTTAGGCAAGGCCGAATCACGTACCCGCTTCAGCAATTCGTCTACACTGATGTCGAGTTCGGTGTGCAAGACGACCAGTTTCTCGCCCTTCTGCTCGTCGGCGATAGACGTCACCGCCATCTTCGGCTCCAGGGTTCCCAGGGCTTTATGGAGGGCCTCCTCCACCTGTAGGTGCGGCACCATTTCGCCGGCGATCTTGGAAAAGCGCGACAGCCGGTCGGTGATGGTAATGTAGCCATCCTGATCCAGCCGCGCGACATCACCTGTGACGTACCAGCCGCCTTCCCGGATCACCCGCCGCGTCTTCTCGGGGTCGTCCAGGTAGCCCAGCATGACGTTGCTACCCCTCACGAGCAGCATGCCTTCCCGGTCCGGCGGCAAATCTTCGAAAGTCTCGGGGTGTGCAATCTTAACGGCAACCCCGGGAATGGGTTGGCCCACCGTGCCGCGCTTCGCACCCGTTTGCCTCTGGTCTGTTCCGGAGGAGCCCAAAGTCTCCACCGAAACCACGGGAGAGAGTTCGGTGCAGCCGTAGCCCTGGAAAAGGTCGAGGCCGAATTTCCCTTTGAACGCTTGGGCAAGTTCCGGCTTCATCCTCTCTGCCCCCACAATGGCGACGCGCAGGGAGGCGAAATCCTCTGGCGCGCAACGCCGCACGTACTCCCAGACAAAGGTTGGGGCGCCGATGAGCAACGTGACGCCATACTTGCGGCACAGCTCACCCACCTTGCGGCCTTCGAGCGGGTTGGTGTGGTAGATGACGCGAAAGCCCGAGACGGGTGGCAGCCAGAGCGCCACCGTGAACCCGAAAGAGTGGAAGAAGGGCAGGATGCCGAGCAAGCAGTCGTTGCGGTCCACGTTGATGGCCTGCTGCACGCTTTCGATGTTTGAGATGATGTTGCGATGGCTGAGCATGACGCCCTTAGGGACTCCGGTGCTGCCGCTGGAGAAAATGACTGTAGCGAGCGAGTCAAGGGTTGTGCCACGCGGCAGCAGCCAGCGCCTCAGGATGAAGCCCGGCAGGAGGCGCGCCGCCAGGGTGTGCAGGATCTTGTCCGAGCGGGAGAAGCTCAGGGCCACGTCTTCGACCATCACCATGCCGGGACGCTTTGCAATGGCGAACCTCTCGAGCAGCTTCTCCGAGGTGAGGATGGTCCTGATCTGGCACCGGTCGATGGCTGCGTCAAGCGCCTCGGCGGAGGTCGTGTAGTTCAGATTCACGGCGACCCGGCCAGCCAGGTTGATACCAAAGTTGAGCAGCGCGGTGGGAACCGACGGCGGCAGTAGGATGCCAACCATCTTCTCTTTGCCGCAATGCTCCAAGACCCAGCGACGGAAGAGCGTGGCGCCCACCAGCGTGCGACCGAAATTCAGTTCACGGCCGGAAGAATCGGCCATGGCGAAGCGGCGCCAGTTGCGTCTCGCGGCATCGAGGAACATCTCCGGCAGGGGCCGCTGCGCGGCGTCGCGGCGGGCGAAGGCGTCCGCACTCAACCTTGCCATGGCCTGGCGAATCTCGAAAACGTTCGCATCGGGGGGCAGCGGCGTGCCGATGCTCACCGTCACCGGGTAAGGAATGCGGCGAGGCCATTTGAAGAAGAACCGACCGCGCGCGCAACTGAAGATGTTCCCCCACACGCGGTCGAGGTGAACAGGAATGATGGGCACGGCCATCCCGCGCCTGATGCCCTCAAACGCCGGGCGGAAGCGCAACAGGTTTCCCGTGCGAGTGACAGCGCCTTCGGCGAAAAGGCACACTAGTTCACCGGCGCGGAGATAGGCCTGCGCTTGGCGGAGCGACTCGACGATTTCCTCCGGCGGGTCTTCCTCCGCAACCGGGATGGCGCCCATCCGCTTGGCCAGCCAGTGAATGCCCCGGGTTTCGTAGAAGGGGCGATACATCAGGAAGCGAATCGGTCGCGGCACACACGCGGCAATCACAAAGGCATCGATGAACGAAATGTGGTTGCATACCAGCAGTGCCGGCCCGCGCTGGGGCAGGTTTTCGCCCCCGCGCACTTGCAGGCGATAGAAGGTGTGAGCGAGGAGCCAGAGGCACAGGCGGATCATGAAGTGCCTCCCCTGCCGGGCATGGAGCCATGAGCTCCGCCCACCGAAAAGAGAGTAGCTTTTAGGGTGCTATCGCTCAAGACGTCCAACGCCGGCGCGGCCGTCAGGCAGACAGAGCCGCGCGGCGTGAGAAGACCTGTATAGCTCCAGGATGAGTTTGGCATGGGGCTTCACATCCCTAGATGCGAATCGCGCGCTTCGCCCTGAATTCATCGAGCGCCTGTTCAGTTCTGCCAGGCAGGCCGCACCCTACGAGATCGAGGGCCGCGAGTCTCGACACACCGGCGACGGCAGCACCCAGCACGGCCCGATTGTAAGGCAAGTGCGGGCGACGCGATAGTGTGTTTCCGACCGTCCTAGTCCAATCTGCATTGTTCCTTGCCGCTGGGTTTTCTTTGTCGGGATGCCCTTTGAGCCCCGTGATCTTCCGCTTGGCGGAGCAGCTCGCGGAGACTGAGCGTTTACAATCCGTGGTGTGGCCACTAGAATCTCTGCGATGGAATCAATCGTTCAGTTCCATAATCGGTCGGGGAAGTGGCTGCGCGGGATGATTCACCGGCCGGCCGCATTAAGGCGGCGCGTTCCGGGCGTGGTTTTCCTTCACGGCTTCACCGGCGACCGCATGGAGTCTCACTGGATCTTCATCAAGTGCGCGCGGGCCCTGGCGCAGGCCGGGATTGCCTCACTGCGATTCGACTTCTACGGTTCCGGCGAATCGGAAGGTGAATTTCGCGAGGCCACGCTGCAAGGTGAAATCGCTGACGCGCGAGACGCAGTGGAATTCTTCCAGCGTCAGAGAGGGATAGATCCCGAACGCGTCGGCCTCTGCGGACTGTCGCTGGGCGGGTGCGTGGCTGCCTGCATTGCTCACCGGGTGCGAGCCGAGGCGCTAGTCTTGTGGAGCGCCGTGGCCCATCCCGCGGTTCTGCGCGCTCTCGCTCTCGAACGCGCCAGGCCGCTTCCCAACGCCCCCGGCGCAGTGGAGTACGATGCTCGTGAGGTGTCCGCCAGATTCCTGGCGAGCGCCGCGACCATTGAGCCGCTCAAGTCCATTGGGCGCTTCAGGCGGCCTACCCTGATTATCCATGCGGGGAAGGACGAGTCCGTTCCGGTTTCTCACGCCCAGGACCTCTTTCAGGCGGCTGCCACCCGTATCAAAGAGAAGCTCATCATCCCCGGTGCCGACCACACTTTCAGTTCGCTTGCCTGGGAGGGGGAGGTAATGGCGCGCACAGTGGAGTGGTTTCGCTTACATTTGTGATGGGGTGGGAGATCGCGCGGACTTGCCCTGCGGCGTCAGTCGCGCCCCCCAAAAAGGTCACATGAGGAGACCTCGGGGGCAGGCACAGCGCACGCCTCAGCGCCTGCGCTGCCATTCGTCAATGAGGGTGTCGATATTCTGCCAGGTGCGTGACGCGTCCACCGTGATGTTGTCCACCGGCGAGAGGATGAAACCGTCCGGGCCGAGTGCCTCGATGGCCCGCCGCACCGCCGCGCGCACCTCGTCTTCCGTACCTAGTTCCACTGTCACCGCGCCTGACACCCCGCCCCAGAGGCAGATCGGGTCACCGATCCTCTCCTTAATGAGCTCCATGTCCGTGTGCGTGCCTTGGACGGGGTCAATGCCGATCAAGACATCAATACCGGCTTCCACGTAGTAGTCGAGCATCGGGGCAATGCCGCTGGAGCAGATGTAGCCGAACAGCGCGCCATGCTCGTGGGCCAACTCGACCTCACTCCTGAGCCGTGGCAGGATCACATCCCGGTAGAACCCAGGGGTCACGAAGTCACAACCTTCATACCAGGCCCGCTTGATGAACAGATCCACGGGTGCTTGCAGCACCACCGCCATGCGTTGCCGGTTCCAAGCATGAATCATGTCCAGGAGAGCGATGACCAGCCCCGGCTGGTCGTGTGTCAGCAGCATGAGGTTCTGAAATCCGCATAGCCAGCTGGCCATGTCCACGCCTACGCCCCAACCACCCGCCACCAGAACGCCCTGCTCGGCTGCGAAGGCGCGCGCTTTCTGCGCCTCACGTTCGAATTGCACAATGTCGACTGGCGCCGGAGGAGTCAGCAGGTACGACAAGGCCTCCAGCTCCTTGGCCCCGGTGAGGAGAGGCTTGAGGGCGCGCGGGACCTGATAATCGTCCACGAAGGGGAGGTGGGCACCGTGCGGCCAGTCTTCTGTGAGACGCACGCTGGTTTGCAGTTTGCCCGCCGGCGTAGTGTATTCCCTGTGCAAGCGGGGGTAGTCACCGGGGACGTCCTCTCGCCACTCGCGCGTCTCCACCGCGGGGTCAAACCGCACCGGCAAACCCCGGAGGTCTGGATGGTCCAATCGCTCCGGTCGCGGGCTGGTGGGAAGGAAGAGGAATGAGTCCAATCCCATGGCCCGTTCGGCCAGGACCAGTTGGTAAAGGTCCTCGCGGCACTGGCGACGCAGCGCCGTGAAGCTCATGAAGCAGCAGGGAATGTAGTCAGCCTGTTGGCGGTTGAGTGCTCGCAGCATCCGCTCTCTGGAAGTCAGTTGAGTCATCCGTGTGCCC
This sequence comes from Terriglobia bacterium, assembly GCA_050014795.1. Lineage (GTDB taxonomy): Bacteria > Acidobacteriota > Terriglobia > UBA7540 > UBA7540 > JALHUF01. The sequence goes on from JBEKCQ010000011.1 coordinate 22,198, forward strand.
CTTCTTGTAGCGGTGGTCTATAACCGCCGTTGCTTATCGTCGAGAGCCTCGGGGCTCATAGAGCGCCGCCACCGTGGCCTTGCTGGCAGGAACCGCCCGCAACGAAAAAGTGCCGGGTGAAGTTTGCCGCTACTTCCCAGCAATTTTTGCATAGCGGAGTTGTTGCCTGGCGATGTCGCGGGGATAGACGATCTCCACCTCCGCAATCTTGCCGTTGGCGCCAAAGTGCGGCAAGAGGTCGGGATTGATGCCGGTCCAGAAAATCGGCAGGTCGAGTTTCTTGTACCGTTCCACGACCTGATCACGCCAGGCGGGGTTGAAATGGATGCCGTATTCCCTGATGAGTGCTTGGCCGGCGTCGTAGTCACCCTCAGCTTTAATGCGCATCAACTCGGCAAGCAGCATACCCACCCCCTGGCGCATCTTCTCGTAATCGTTCACCACCATGTAGATCTTGCCGTCACGCTCCACGGGCTCTACGGCGCCGGTCTTGTCGCAGATGAAGTTGATGATGAGCTGTGTGCCACGCCGGTGGTCTTCCTCGATGGTGTCGCCCGTGGGGACTTCGCGGAGTTGCACGAGCGAGGCCCGCGCCTCGCTGTCGTAAGCGGCCTTGGCAACCTCGACATCCGGTATGGCGCCGATCTCGACCAGTTTCGGATCGAAAAAGTTCCACATGGCGACCAGGTCGGCGCGCGCCTCTTCCAGCGTGGAATAGTATTCCTTGAGGTAAGAGGCAGGCTCCTGCGTAAGCTGGGGATTCATCTTGCCCGAGCCGTGGCCGAGGACTTCGTGCATGGCAGTGAAGAGGTTGTCGGCCAGTTCGCGGTACTTGCGCGCCCGCTCGATTTCCTCCGCCGAGTAAGCGAACTCCTCAGTCACCTTCTCGCCGGTGGCAGCGGCCAGCGAGCGCATGGAACTGGTGAAGATGAAACTCTTGCTGCCGTAGTGGTCATGAATTTCCGCCTCATTGGGCAGGTTCTCGCCAATGGTCGAAACGTCGAAGTCGGCGGTCTCAACCACCGTCTCCACCGCCTTGGCCAGCGGCGGGTGGGGATTCTCCAGTTTGTACTGGTCGGCCCAGGGCGCGCGTTGCTCGAAGTAGCCGGCGTGGGCGGCAAAGTTCTTCATCAGCTTGTCGAGCTTCTCATCGACCACCGTCACGTACGCCTGGGCGGCTCCCTTGATGCCCCGTGCATCCTTGTAGACCTCGATGAAGCCGTGGGTGAAATCGACAGGGGAGTCCTCGCGCACCCAGTCGATATTGAACTGCCGCCAGTCGGCGGGATCACCTGTCTGGTAGTAACGGATAAGGTCGTTCAGCACCTTCTTCTGCGACGCGCCGGCGTACGGCAACCCCATCCGCAAATAGCGGATGGCACGCCCGAGTTCCGCGGCGTAAAGCCCTGGTGGGATCTTGCCGTCCGGCGTCCCGGCGCGGTAAACCTGTTCGAAGAGCTGGCCGTTCTTTTTCGCCAAGCGCGAATTGAGCGGGTAGCGCTCAGAGAACCCTGCGAGGTCGGGCAACCGCACACCCTCGTAGAGGTTGTTCGCGCTTGCCTCCAGAGGGTCCTGACCGTTCGGTGGGTTCTTAGCCGTCAGCAGGGGCTCGAAGTCGGGATCAAAAATCGGCCGGCGCAGTTCCTCCAGCTCTTTCTCCAGGCGCGCAGGCGGGCCCAATCGAGCCCGGTTCTTCAGTGCCTGCTCGGCCGCTACCCGCAGCTCCTCCGGAGAGAAGTCGGGCAGGAACTTGTGAGACGTCGAGGCGTTGCGGTTTCCACGGTTTGCCCAAAGAAGTTTGGTGTAGTCAGTGAGCTTCTTGAGCAGGCCGGGATCGATGCCCTGAGGGTGAGTCAGGATCTCTTCGAGTAAGTGCTTGATGCGGAGGCCGTAGGAAGAGTTCTGGTCGAAGACAATAGGATGGATGGCGATGGCGGCCATCGACAGCCAGTAGGCCATGATTTTGTCGTTGAGCTCCAGGTCCTTGAAGCTCTCGGCTTGAATCTGCACAAATCCCGTCGTCCCAACACGCTCGACTAGGCTTGACGGGTTCTCAAGCTCCATAGCGGCTCCCCTCGACATTGGCGCAGATAAGACAATCAAGAAGACGCACCACGTTTTGGCTGGCAAAGTTCATCTCCCTTCTTATCCCCCAGTCTGCGGCCAAGGTTATATCAAATCTTGCCCTCTGTGGGTCAAGTTTACAGTTGCGGGGAATCCGTCAGCTACAGCCCAGGCCCTTCCTCCGCGTTCTCCTTCAGACGCGCGTGAGGCCGTCTCCCGAACAATGGCGATGGTCGAGATTGTCGGAGACAAAGTGTGGGCTTCGCGCCTCTGGCTCGTGGCGTGGAGCACCATGGAGACTTTCAGCGGCCCCTGTTGTAGTACTCAGCAGGCTCGTAACCCCTTGCACCAGCTTGCCTTGCTTGCAACAAGCGCCTCTTAACACCTTCGAGCTGTTGCAGGACGCAACATGTTCCAGAAGTACAGCTATTAAGTCCGTCTGGCGCTATCTAGATCGAACCTCTCATCTGTATGGAAACAAATAGGTTAGCCTCGGCAATTGAACCATTGGAATCATGCTAAATGGCCTGTTGCGTGCTCCTGAGCGGAGTGCAAGTCGCTCTGCGTCGCCAAGAATGTAGGCCGCAGAGCCACGAGGTGCGAAATGGTCGCTCTATTGGTTCTGACAACTTTTGTGATCTTTGTTCTCGCGGACTACTACTTCCAGCGCCGTTCCCGGCAGCCGGTGGTAGCGGTGAGCTCGGTGCAGGAGCGTGAAGAAGCTCCATTCCCCATCAGCGTCGTGGGAGGCTTCAAGCTGCCCGCGCACCTTTCCTATCATCCAGGTCACGGGTGGGCAATGAAGGAAGGGAGGCAGATAGTGCGGATCGGTCTGGACGATTTTGCCGCGCGCTTGCTGGGGCAGATCGACCAGATTGACCTTCCGGCGCGCGGTCGCTGGCTGCGACAGGGCGAGAAGGGTTGGGCGCTCACGCGCGGGGACCACCGGTTCGAGATGCTCTCGCCCATCGAAGGGGAAGTGGTTGACGTGAATCTGGAAGCGATGAAAGACCCTTCGGTGCTTCGCGATGATCCTTACGGCACCGGGTGGCTGGTAGCTGTCCATGCGCCGGCAGGGGACGCGAATCTGAAGAATCTGTTGCGGGGTCGCCTGGCGCAGCGCTGGATGGAGGACTCTGTCGCGACGCTTTACAGCCGGATCGATGGAGGGACCGAGGTCCATTTGCAGGACGGCGGCCGAGCCATCCCCGACATCATCGGGCAAGTGCCCGAGCACCGCTGGGAAAAGCTCGTGCGTGAACTGTTCTTGTCCTAGCCGCGCGCGGGCTGCTTCGTTGCGCTGGCAAGGGGCGAGGGGAAGCACGCTTCGGAAGGAGACTTGACGATGGTCGCGATTTTCGTGGCACTGATGTTCATCGGACTCATCCTGCTCGATCTGGCTCTGCAGAAGGTCGAAGCACGACGTGCCGCGAGGGACTTGACCCCAGCGGCACGCACCATCGCCCCGCGCGGGCCAGCTTCTCGCACGCTGGATGGGTGGCCGGTATTGCCGGAGGGCGTTTACCTTTCCGAGGGCCATAGCTGGCTACGGCCCCAGGGGCAGGAAGCGTTTCAGGTCGGACCGGACGCCCTTGTCGGCCAAGCGCTAGGTTCAGTCACTCGTGTCGTTCCGCCCAGAGTGGGGAGCGAAGTGTGGACCGGCGCGCCACTCTTCCAGATCGAAGTCGGTGGTCGCCTACTGACTGTTGCCTCGCCGTTGACAGGAAGGGTGGTTGCGGTCAACGGCGAACTCCAGGACCGACCTGAATTGGTTCTGAGAGCACCCTATGGCGACGGGTGGGTCTGCGTGTTCCAACCCACACGCTTGGCCGAGCAGAAACCGGCGTGGCGCTTGGGAGAGAAAGCTATTGCATGGTTTGAGCAAGAGGTTCAACGCTTCAGCCAGTTTCTTTGGACACGGTTTGCCTCCGACCTCGCGCTCGGTGAGACCAGCCTGGACGGCGGCGTGCCGGCTCCAGGATCACTGAAGGAATTCGACGCAGACACCTGGAAGGCATTTGAGCTTGAGTTCCTGCGCCCGCGATAGGGAATTGCCGAAAGAGCGTGGCGGGCCGTCTGCCCCGACTGCTGGCTACTCCGCCACGCTAATCCCCCGACGGCGGGTATTGTATCGGCTACCGCTCCATTGAACATACCTTCGGCCGGGTGATTCGGTGCCTCCGCATGTCGAGACTCCTAAAGTGTCCTCCGCGTCTCGGCAAAAATGGCCACGTGTAACACCCTTCTGTTGAAATATTCGGCACTCATCGTGCTAACCAGAACAGGTGGTGCGTGAAGATTCTACAGACTTTATGTCCCTGCATCTGAAGGGGTCGGAACTGGAAGCGATATGAGCAAAGCCATCCTGGTGGACACGACCCGGTGTATCGGGTGTGGGGCGTGCGTAGGTGCGTGCAAGGAGGCGAACGGCCTCCCGCAGAACGAGGACAAGGAACTCTCCGCGGAGACGTTGAATGTTGTGGAGTCGCACGCGAGCGTGAATGTCCGCAAGTTTTGCATGCATTGCCAGGACCCCACATGCGCCTCGGTCTGCCCTGTGGGGGCATTGCGGAAGACCGCAGCCGGGCCAGTGATCTACGCGGAAGACCGCTGCATGGGTTGCCGTTACTGCATGATGGCATGCCCCTTCAGCATCCCCCGCTACGAGTGGAAGGTGGCTCTGCCGAAAGTGAAGAAATGCACTATGTGCGCGCCGCGGCAAGCCAAGGGCTCGCAGCCTGCGTGCACCGAGGTCTGTCCGGTCCAGGCGAGCATTTTTGGTGAGCGTGAGAGCCTGCTACGCGAAGCGGAAAGCCGGTTGAGGCAGAACCCCACGGGCTATGTTCAACACATCTATGGACGGGATGAGGTGGGCGGCACATCGGTACTCTACCTGTCCGCGATGCCTTTTGATGCGCTTGGGTTTCCCGCCAACGTCCCGCATGACCCCTTACCTATGTACACCTACCGGGTCCTCTCGAAGATCCCCAACATCGTCACCGTGGGGGCGGTCCTTCTGGGAGGGATCTGGTGGATCACGAACCGGCGCGCGGAGGTAGCGCTCGCTGAGGGCGAGGAGAACGGAACGCCCAAGGGAGGGGACGGGTAACCGCCAAGCCGACTACCAGTGGCAGAGAAGGCGTGGCCACGTTGCCCCAACCCCCGGGCGGAGATTGCAGATGAATTGGTCGAACCTACCAAAGGTCACTTTCTGGCGCGCAGTCTTAGTGGTGATTCTCAGCACGGGTTTCTACTCGACGCTACTCCGCTTCACTCAGGGCTTGGGCGCAGCGACCGCCCTGAGCGACCGTTTCCCCTGGGGGCTGTGGATCGGTTTCGATGTGCTGTGCGGCGTGGGGTTGGCGGCGGGGGGCTTCACCCTGGCCGCGGTCGTTTACATCTTTCACCTCAAGCGATTCCATCCTATCCTTCGTCCCACCATCTTGACGGCCTTCCTGGGTTACGCACTGGTCGCGGTGGCGTTGCTTTACGACCTGGGGCGGCCTTACAGGATCTGGCACCCCTTGGTGATGTGGAATCCCCGCTCGGTGATGTTCGAAGTCGCGTGGTGCGTGATGCTTTATCTCACGGTGCTGGCCCTGGAGTTTTCGCCCGTAGTGCTGGAGCGTTTCCGGCTGGAAAAACCCCTGAAGATCATCACGTCCTTCACGATTCCTCTGGTGATTGCCGGGGTGCTGCTCTCGACCCTGCACCAGTCTTCACTGGGCAGCCTTTTTTTGATTGTGCCCTCCAAGCTGCACCCGTACTGGTACTCCGCCTTGTTGCCGGTGTTCTTTTTCGTCTCCGCGGTCGGGGTAGGGCTGGCGATGGTGATCTTCGAGTCCAACTTGAGCGCCCGGGCGTTTGGGCGGGAAATTGAGATGCCGCTCCTCGTGGATCTGGGTAAGGGAATGGTCGTGGTGCTGGCCTTCTACGGGCTGATGCGCTTCCAGGACCTGGCCAGCCACGGTACCTTGCGCTACCTGCGTGAGCCTTCGACGGAAACCGTCTTATTCGTCTTGGAGATTGCCTTGGGGCTTGTGATTCCGCTGGGCCTGTTGGCTTTCCGCCGAGTGCGGGAGAGCCGGGAAGGGTTGTTTGCTGCCGCAGTTCTGGTGATTGCGGGATTCATCCTCAACCGCCTGAATGTTTCTATCACCGGCCTGGAAACATCGTCGGGGACACATTACTTTCCCAAGTGGACCGAGATCTCTGTGACGTTATCGTTGGTGAGCGCGGGCTTCCTGTGCTTCGCATTGGCAGTTCGCTACTTCGACGTGTTTGAGCCGCGACGGGCGGTTGCAGTGGCCCAGCGGCGTCGTGCAGAGTCGACGGCTCCTATATCAGTGATCTGAGTTCGCATTCGGACGGCAGGGGAGAAGAAAAAGGAAAGAGCATGCGACGGCTGACCACCGGCCTGGCGACGAAGCTGACGGCTTGCATCGTCGGCAGCATGGTGTTGCTGTTTGGCTTTCTCGGGTATCTCAACGTTCGCCTCCATCGCCAGCACCTGGAGGAGATGGTCTTCCTGAGCGCCGACCGCATCAGCGACCTCATCCGGCGCAGCATCCGCTACTCCATGCTCCGCGACCAGCGGGAAGAGGTCTTCCAGATCATCAACACCATCGGGCACCAACCCGGCATCAGTAAGATCCGAATCTTCAACAAGGAAGGCAAGATCACCTTCTCTACCGACCCCCAGGAACTCGGCCAGTTCGTAGATAAGAAGGCGGAGGCTTGCTACGCCTGCCATGCCCAGGCGCAGCCGCTGAGGCGCCTGGATCGTCCCGACCGGATGCGCATTTATGTGGCCCGGAACGGCGGGCGGGTGCTGGGACTGATCAGCCCCATTGAGAACGAGCCGGATTGCTCGAATGCTGCCTGCCATGCGCACTCGACAGTCGACAATCAGGTGCTCGGCGTGCTCGACACGGATCTCTCGTTAAGTGCGGTTGACCACAGCCTGGTGGTCCACCAGCGGAAGCTGGCCTTCTTTACTGGACTTTCCATCCTGACCGTCAGCTTGATTTCGGTAGTGTTGATTTGGCTGATGGTGCAGAAGCCGGTGCGGGCGCTGACGGAGGGGACGCGCCACGTGGCCGAAGGCGACCTGGACCACACGATTTCGGTGACGAGTGCCGATGAGATCGGGAGCCTGGCAGCTTCCTTTAACCACATGACTGCCGAGCTCAAGAAGGCGCAGCAGGAGATATTGGAATGGACGCGGACCCTGGAAGAACGCGTCCGGCAGAAGACCAGCGAGCTCGAGCGCGCTTACAAGCACCTGGTCCAGGCGGAGAGGATGGTCTCGTTGGGCAAGCTCGCCGCCGTCGTAGCGCATGAAATCAACAATCCTCTGGCGGGCATCCTGACCTATACGAAGCTCGTCTCCCGGATGGCGGACAAGGGCTTCAACGGCAGCGAGCGGCTGGGCGAGGCGAAGAACTACCTGCAGATCGTCGAAGGTGAGAGCCGGCGTTGCGGCGCCATCGTGAAGAACCTCCTCACTTTCGCCCGCCAGGCGCCTCTGAACCCGCAGAAGAACGACCTGAATGCAATTGTCGAGCGCTGTCTGCTGCTGGTGGGACATCAATTGGAACTGCAGTCCATCGACCTGGAGAAGACCCTGGCTCCCGACCTCCCCTCACTCTACTGCGACGCCAGCCAGGTGCAGCAGGCTTTGCTTGCCTTGCTGATGAACGCCGTCGAGGCCATGCCGCACGGCGGGCGGCTGAGAGTCTTGACCTCGTTTGACTCCAGGCATCGCGCGGGCCGCGTGCTGATCAGTGATGAGGGTCCCGGCATCCCGGAGGAAGTCTTGCCCCACATCTTCGAACCTTTCTTCACGACCAAGGAGGAGGGCAAGGGGGTCGGTCTGGGGCTGGCGATCGCTTTTGGAATCATCCAGCAGCATGGGGGAAACGTCGAGGTGGCTTCCACGCCGCAGAAGGGCACGACCTTTGCCGTGATCCTGCCGGAGGAGGCGCAAATCGGTGGCAGGGTGAGACTCCTTCCTGTCGAACGAGCCGAGGAGGTCGAGTAACGGCATCAAGGCCCAAGGTTCCGCGCTGTGTTTCGCGAGAGCTGGTCAGGAGAGCATCATGAATGCCAAAGCCAGTATTTTGATCGTGGACGACGAGACGGTCGTCCGGGACTCGCTGGGGAAGTGGTTCGAGGAGGAAGGCTACACTGTGGACACTGCCTCGACCGCCCGTGAGGCACTGCTCAAGCTGCCCGCTCAGCGCTGGGACCTGTCCTTGGTGGACATCAAGATGCCCGGCATGGACGGCTTGGAACTGTCGCGAAAGATCCACGAGGTTGACCCGGAAACCATCGTCATTATCATGACCGGCTACGCGTCAGTGGAGACGGCAGTCCAGGCGCTGAAAGACGGAGCCTACGACTACATCACGAAACCCTTTGACCCGGATGACTTGGCGCACGTGATCCGCAAGGCTCTCGAACACCGCCGCATGAAGGAGGAAAACATCCGGCTGCGCGAGAGCCTGGAGGAGATCCAGGGCGTGGAACTGGTGGGGCAGAGTCCGCCCATGCAGAAGGTGCTGGAGATGGTACGCACCGTCGCGCCCACTGACACCACCGTCCTCATCACGGGCGAGAGCGGCACCGGCAAGGAACTGGTGGCGCGGGCCGTCCACAACTTGAGTCCTCGGCGCTTCATGCCCTTGGTGGTCATCCACTGCGGGGCGCTGACCGAAACCCTGCTCGAAAGCGAACTCTTCGGGCACGAGAAGGGCGCGTTCACCGGAGCGCAATATCGCAAGAAGGGCAAGTTTGAAGTCGCCGAGGGCGGCACCGTCTTCCTGGATGAAATCAGCGACATCAGTCTGAAGACGCAAACTGATCTGCTCCGCGTCCTGCAAGAGAGAGAAATCACCCGGGTGGGTGGAACCCAGACCATCCAGGTGGATTTCCGGGCTGTTGCTGCCACGAACCGAGATCTCGAGGCCAAGGTCAAGGAGGGCACTTTCCGCCCCGACCTCTTCTACCGGTTGAATGTGTTTGAGATCCGGCTTCCCTCCTTGCGCGAGCGCCGGGAAGATATCCCCTTGCTAGTGGACCATTTCATTCGCAAATACGCCCGGGCCATGAATAGACGTTTCACTTCCATTAGCAGGCCCGCGGTGGACATCCTGATGCACTACGATTGGCCGGGGAACGTTCGGGAACTGGAAAACGCCATCGAGCGTGCCATGGTCATCGGCCGGGAGCCGGAAATCCAGGTTTCGGACTTCCCGCTCCAGGTCAGCTCCGGTACCCCGCCGCCCGAGGGACAGACGCTGGACGACGTGGAACGCGCGCATATCGTCAAGGTCCTCGAGGGCTGCAATTGGAACCAGAGCTTGGCGGCCAGGATCCTCAAGATCGATCGGGTCACGCTGTACAACAAGATCAAGAAGTATGGGTTCAAGAAAGCTGGCTCCGCAGCGTCATGAGAATCGTCTCTCTCGTTCCGGTCGGAGAAGTTACCCGGACCTACCTCGAATCGCTTGCCGAGGGTTTGGCGCCGCTACTACGGGTGGCGTGCTCCATTCACGCAGAAAGCCTCGACGTCGCCTTTGCCTTTGATTCCTTGCGTGGGCAATATCACTCCACCGAAATCCTGCGGCGCTTGACCAGACGACCCGTGGTCGAGACTTGGCGGCTGCTGGCGGTGACCGAAGCAGACCTCTACATCCCGATTCTTACCTTTGTCTTCGGCGAGGCCCAGCTCGGGCTGTCATCGGCGGGCGCCGCCGCGCTCGTGTCGATGCACCGGCTCCGCCAGGAATTCTACGGAATGCCTCCTGACCCCGAGCTCCTTTCCCAGCGGCTGCTGAAAGAATCGCTCCATGAATTGGGCCACACGGTGGGATTGCGGCACTGCCCGGACTATCGCTGCGTGATGAGCTCCTCCCACTCGGTGGAGAACATCGACCTGAAACTCGCCCAGTTCTGCCGGTCGTGCGCCGCGGCCCTCTGACGAGCAAGCGCCTACCCTCCCGGCACCACTATCCGTCCTAGCCTTGACGTTCTTGCGCTCCGGATGCAGGATTGCTTTAGAGACGGCGAGGAACCGAATTCCTCCCCGTGGCCTGAGAAACGCAGAGGCGGCAGATAGATGACGCGGTTCAGCGAATACTTGGCGTCACAGCAGGGTAGGGTCGAGGCGCTGGCCGCGATTGCTGAGCCCTTGCGCTCCATCGAGTCAATTGTCCAAGTTGCCGAAACCTCCGGTGGCCTGGAAACTGAGGACGCTGCCTCCTTGCTGGCCTGGGGGCGAGACCCGAGTGCCTGTGCCGAGATCCAGAGTGCGGCCGGTCAGCTTCGCAGCCGGGTGGCGGGAAACACGCTGGAGTTCGTCATCCCCGAGTATCTCACCAGCTTTTGCCAGAACGACTGCCTCTATTGCGGCTACCGCAAGTCGAATCCTTTGGCGGAGCGGACTCGGCTGAGCTTGGACGAGTACGAGCGGGAGCTCGACTTGATACTCTCTTGGGGACACCGGCAGATTGAACTCGTGCTGGCGGAGGATGCCGAGTTTGGCCCTGAGCCACTGGCTCCTTATGTCGAGCTGACGAAGAGGAAGTTGGAAACCCTCGGTGGCGGGCTGGTCGCACTGAACGCTCCAGCTTACGAGGAAGAGGACTATCGCCGATTACGCGCGGCGGGTCTTGACTGGGTCGCGTTGTGGCAGGAGACCTACGACCAGCCGCACTTTGACCGCTGGCATAATCCGGGCTCACCCAAGCGGCACTACGAGTTTCGGCTCGACGTCTGGGACCGCGCCATCGCCGCGGGCTTCACCCGTGTGGCTTTGGGAGTGCTCTTCAGCCTGTACGACTGGCGCTATGACGTCTTGGCCTTGGTCGAACACGGGAACTACCTGCGCCGGACTTATGGCCTCGAGCCGCACGCGCTGGGCATTCCCCGCCTGAAGTCGGCCCGCGGTGTGCTCGCCTCGCAGAAGCCTTCCCGATTTAGCGTCTCCGACGAGGACTACGCGCTGGCCGTGAGCGTTTATCACCTAGCATTTCCGCGCACGCGGCTGTTCTTCAATACGCGCGAGACGTACGAGTTCAACCTGTCCATGGTTGCCGGGGGCGACCTGTTCACGGTGGACTGTGAGACCCTGCCGGGTGCCTATCTGCGCGGGCGGCTGCCTGGGCAGTTTGCAACACACTACTACCCGCCCCGACGGGAGGTGGTAGCGACCTTCGAGCAGCGGGGTTTTGCCTGCCGCTATCTGGCGCCGGAGGATGGGTTCGTAGGTGTGCCGGCGAAGGCGCGAGAGCCTCTCGTGGCCCCTGACTTGGAGCGGTGGGCTGAAGAACATCGCCAGATTCGCAGCCGCCTGGAAGAGTGGGAGGAGCTCTTGGAAAAGCTGAAAGCAACTCCGGCGAGCGAGCATCAGGCAGCGGCTGCGGCTCTGCGGGAGATTCTTACCTTCTTCGAAACCGTCGCCTTCAGGCATTTCCGCTACGAGGAGACAATCCTCTTTGCAGCTTTGGGACAGCAGGCTGAAAGCGCGGTTGAAGTCTCCGAGCTGCGGCAAGGCCACGAGCGCTTCGGCGTTGACTTGGACAGATTCCAGAGGCAGGTGAGCTCTTACGAACTCTCCGGTGATCCCAGCGCGCTTCTGACACTGGGGTCTCGGATCATTCGCGAGCTCCGCGCGCACCTTGAGTTGGAAGAGAAGCTGCTGGGAAACCTGTTCGAAATCGGCAAGAATCGCAAACTGCAAACAAATTGTACTTGAAGCGCGAACCTCACTATCTAAGGAGTCTGGCCGCCATGCATTATTTCCTTCGAGTTCTCGACCGAGTTCGTCACTCTTCTGTGATTGTTGTTCCGCTTCTCCTGTTGTTGGCTGGGGCTTCTCAGCCCGGGTCCCTGCGGGCGGTGGATTGGTCAACACTGTTCACGGCCCAGGATGTGCGCGACCGACTTTCGACCGCCGAGGGCCGCGCCGCCGCCCTGGAGTTCTGTCACAAGATGGGCATCAGCAAGGTTTACGTCGAGGCATTTCGCGACGGCTATCAGGCCGACGCGGAAGCGCTCAAGACGGCGCGCGCTTTCTTCCGGCAGGCGGGACTCAAGGTCTCCGGCTGCGTCACCACCACGCGCTTTGGGAAGGCGACCAGCGGTTGGGACGTGGGGACTTGCTACACTAACCGTGCCAACCAGGAACGGCTGGCCGCGATCTTCCGTTTTGTGGCGCAGTTCTTCGATGAAGTCATGATTGACGATTTCTTTTTCACGGACTGCGAATGCTCGGAGTGCGCAGCGGCGCGGGGGGCGATGAGCTGGCGGCAATACCGCGAGAAGTTAATGCTTGAAGTCAGCCGCGAGCGCGTGCTCGGTCCGGCGCGTGAGGTGAATCCCAACGTCAAGATCATTCTCAAGTTCCCGCAGTGGTACGACGAGTTCCAGAACCGGGGCTACATCGCGGACAAGGAAACTGCGCTCTACGATCGCATTTGGGTGGGCACCGAATTGCGCGACCCGAGTTCCGACGAATGGGGGCACAAGCAACAATACGAAGGCTTCTTCATCTATCGCTGGCTCACCGACATTGGGAAGGAAAAGACCGGGGGCGGCTGGTTCGATCCTTACGGCACCGACCCTACATTCTATCTCGACCAGGCGCACGTGAGCGTGTTGGCCGGCGCGCCGGAGATTATGTTGTTCTGCTACGGGTCGCTGGCCTCGCCGGAATATCGCGCCCAAGTGGAGGCGTTCGCGCCACGCCGCGCGGAATTCGATGCGCTGGGCAAGCTGGTTGGGAATTGGGGCGGCATTCCCGCCTACAAGCCGCCCTCCAGCGAACCTGGTGACGAAAGTTTCCTGTTCGACCAGGTCGGCATGCTGGCGGTTCCACTTCTGCCCACCGCGCGCTTTCCCGAAGGCGCGCGCGCTGCGGTCTTCACAGTTTACGCCCTGGAGGACACGGAGTTTGTACCGAAGCTGGTGACTTTCCTCAAGGCGGGCGGTACGGCCTTTCTCAGCGAGGGCCTCGCGCATCGGCTGAACGGCGACCCTCGCTTGCCCGCGGCGGATTCATTGGAGCTTCCGAAGGGGAAATACCTGGCGACGGTTCAGGAGGGCAACGGCAAGGTGGTCGTTTTCTCCACTGCGCTTCCCCGCCTGACTTACGTGGACGCGCAGCGAAGAGTTGCGATGCCGACTCCGGACGTTCGTGAAGCCCTGGAAGCATTGCGCAAGGCCGTGTCGGAGTTCACGGCGACCTCGCTGGACGCCCCGCCGCGCGTGGCGGTGTTTCCCATGGGCCGAACTGCCGGTCAGTTGCCGGCTTGCTGGTCTGGGTGGAATGGTCAGTCGACAGAAGAAGGTGTTTGCGACTGGCGGCGCTTCACTGGCCTCTGATGGCGCGACGCTCCGCTTGCCGCCGCATGCTTTACTGGTCGTTGAATAGCACTGGAGCGCCGCCGTCCCGGCGGCCGGTGCCGGCAATATGCGGGCGCTACGATCTCGCAGCCTTGGCGCGGACCATCACTACCGTCTTCTTGCTGGTCAGTTCGCGCAGCGCGTCCGCGGCAATCCAGCGGGCAGCTTTCGAATCGAGACGCTGAATCTGCTTCGCGGTGCTGATCGCTGCCTGGCGTAACCGGAGGTCCCGCTTCCCGATCTGTCTCAGCGCCCAATTGACGGCCTTCTTCACGAAGTTGCGTTCGTCAGTGGATCTCCGCTTAACGATGGCCAGGAAGCGCCGGAACTGCGCGTCGGGGGCCTGCTTGTCGTGCACCGCCAGGCAGGCCATCATGCTGAAGCCCGCACGCTTCACAAACTCCTCCTCGCGTTCTGCCCATTCAATGGCCTTTCGGTGAGCAAAGACGGTTTTCCGAAAGAGGTTGTTGCAGGCCCCGTCGACCACCGCCCAGGAATCGAAATCCCTCGCCCAGCTTTCCATCTGCTGCGCATCGACGGCCGCCGGGTCATCGATCAGCGCGGCGAGGCCTCTCGCGTCGTGGTTGCCGGAGCGCCAGAGTTGCTGCGCCAGCCGATGGTCCGTGCCAATTTCCTTTGCCAGTCGCTGTACCGCAGGGGCGGAGACCCCGTAAGCGTTTTTCGGCTGGATTCCGAAGCGCGCCATGCCGGCCACGTTCTCCGGACTCCCCAGCGCCTTGAGCTTTCTCATGACTTCCCGGTATTTCATCCTTGTCCCCTCGCTTGATGGCCCGATAGGGTATCACCTCCTATGTGGATCATGTCACCGTGACCGCAGCGATGTGCTATCCTCGGCGTGACCTTGAGGTCGCGCACAGGCTTTGGCCGGTCGCGCGATGCTGCCACTCACTCAACAGCCACGGCTGACCGTGGGCACGACCTGAGCCTGAGCCAAGGCCGGGAGAAATCGCGGTGATCCCATCCAACTGCATGGTAGTCCGGTGGGTGGTCTGCATCCTGATGCTCCTGCCACCGCTGGCCGTCGGCAAAGACAAAGAGCAACAGGAAGCCAAAGCGCTGCTTGCCAAGGCCCGCGAACTCTCCGACATCCGCTGCCAAGGCTATCCACCGTTCCGCCTGCGGATGCGGACGCATGTATGGAATCAGGAAGGCGTGGAACACGAGGGCCTTTACCAAGCCGCATGGATAGGGCGGCAGCAATGGCGCGAAGAGATTTCGTTCCCCAACTTTGCGGAAGTTCGAATTGGAGGGGAAGGCAAGGTTTGGATTTCGCGCAGCCTCCCATTCCTTTCGGAGGAAATGTTCAGGCTGAGGGAAGTGCTGGATTTCCATCGCCAGCTGAGCATTCCTGCGGGAGCCGATCTGAAAGGGCCCCGTGTCGTGATACGCAAGGGGACAAGGATGAAATGTGTCCAAGCCCACGTCAAGTTGCGAGGGCGCTTTGAATTCTGCTTTGATTCTGACTCCGGCGCTTTGGTATCGCAACATGTCGGCGGCCTCGTATACCAATACCAGGATTACGTTTCCCGGGATGGCCGAGCGTACCCGAGGACGATACTAGGTTCAGTCGACGGGCGGCACGTAGTCGAAGCTCACGTGGAGGCGCTGGAGGATCAGCCTGTTGTTGAACAGTCCATGTTTATGCCGCCAGCCGATGCTCAAGCGCGACCGGGCTGTATCCACCCAGAGCCCGCGGTGGAATTGGAGAAAGGGCCTCCCGTTTATCCTCACGACGCCAGGATGAGGGGAATAATCGGGACGGTTGTCGTCTATGTACTAGTGGGCAGTGACGGGAGAGCAGCCGGACAGTATGTAGTTCGGTCAGCGGGCATGGATTTCGACAACGCGACGCGTGAGGCAATCGCAGGGTGGCGGTGGAAGCCCAGCACCTGCGAGGGAGTGCCTGTCCCCGAGGAAACTCTCATCAGAATTGAATACCGCTTGTCGCCCTAAGATAGTCGTGTTATGTGGGCTTGGCCACCACCCTTACCGAGCCATAACCTATGGTGGTTCTAGATATCGGTTGCGGGAAGAAGAAGCAGGAGCCGGGCGCGGTGGGGCTGGACCGGCAGCCGGGGTCGGCGGCGGATGTGCTCTGCGAGCTGACGCATTTCCCCTGGCCGATTCGGGACCATTGCGCCGACCGGATTTACCTGTCGCATTTCCTCGAACATCAGCCGGACATCCTGCGCGCCATGGCGGAAGTGCACCGCGTCGCGAAACCCGGCGCGGAAGTCATTGTCGTGACGCCGCACTACTCGTCGCCGGATTCCTACTCCGATCCGACGCATGTTCGTCACCTGGGCTACCACAGCTTTGACTACTTCACCCGCGACACGTTTGAGAACTTCACTTACGGCGCGGGCGGATTCCGCATCCTTGAGCGGCGTTTGACCTTCGGCGGCAACCTGCTGCTCGACAGCCTCGGGCGACTGTTCGCCAGGGTCTCTGTCGATTTCTACGAGAAGCACCTGGCTTGGGTTTTCCCGGCGCGAAACATCTTCTGCCGCTTGGAAGTTGTGAAGTAGCAGGAAGGGTAGCCACGCTGAGCGTTCTTTCGCAGCGTGGTTTTTTTCGTGACGAAGAACCCACGATGAATTCAGAAAGGGAATTCATCGTGGCTACCAGAACGGGGGGATCCGGCTTTCACCATATGAGAATGCCCAGCGCAGAATCTTGTTGACACCAGCGGAGGGCATTCCTACAATTGCGATTTGACAATTGAATACTCGATTCAGTGACCCTGAATCTCATCGAGAGTGGCCGAGGGACGGGCCCGACGACGCCACGACAACCGCCCCGATTTTGTATCGGGGGTCCGGTGCCAACTCCCGCCCGGTAATGGGGCAGATGAGAGGGGCTAAGACGGTAATGGGGCAGATGAGAGGGGCTAAGACAGTCTTAGCGAGCCTCTTCCCAGCCGGAAGAGGTTCTTTTGTTTTGCCGACCTCTTCAGGCTTCCCGTCATCAACCCCTACTCCGCCGGCCGACTCTGGATGAGAAAGCGGAGCTTTGCTGCTAGGTCCAGCCTTCTAACTGGGAGGAGCCTTTGGAAAAGAAACTAGGTTTCGACACCATCGCCCTGCACGGCGGGCAGATTCCTGATCCTACAACCGGGGCGCGCGCCGTTCCGATTTACCAGACAACGTCCTACGTCTTCAAAGACACGACGCATGCCGCGAACCTTTTCGCCTTGAAGGAATTCGGGAACATTTACACCCGCATCATGAATCCCACCTGGGCCGTGCTGGAAGAACGTGTGGCGGCGCTGGAGGGCGGGGTGGGGGCGCTGGCGACAGCCTCCGGACAGGCTGCGGAAACGCTCGCCGTCTTGAACCTTGCGCAGGCCGGGGACCAGATCGTTTCTTCGGCGAGCCTCTACGGCGGCACCTACAACCTTTTCCATCACACCTTGCCCAAGCTGGGCATCGAAGCCGTCTTCGCCGACCCGGCGGACCCGGAGAACTTGGGGAAATGCATCACCCCAAAAACCAAGCTCGTGTTCGCGGAAACGCTGGGCAATCCCAAGAACGACATGCTGGACATCGCGGCGGTGGCCAAGATCACGCATGAGGCGGGCGTTCCGCTCGTGATTGACAACACCGTGGCGACGCCCTACCTCTGCCGCCCGTTCGAGTGGGGCGCGGATATCGTCATCCACTCGCTGACCAAATTCCTGGGCGGCCATGGGACCTCGATCGGCGGCATCATCGTTGATTCAGGGACATTCGACTGGACGAAGGAGAAGTTTCCCGGCCTCGTGGAGCCGGACCCCAGTTATCACAATCTGCGATTTGTGGAGACATTCGGGAGCCTTGCGTATCTCATCAAGGCGAGGGTGCAGTTGCTGCGCGACCTCGGTCCGGCCTTGAGTCCGTTCAACGCCTTCCAGATCCTGCAGGGCATTGAGACTTTATCGCTCCGCATGCAGCGACACTGCGACAACGCATTGCGGGTGGCGCAATTTCTCGAGAAGCATCCCGCCGTGACGTGGGTGAACTACCCGGGGCTGGCCAGCCAGGCCACGCATGCGCTGGCGAAAAAGTATCTCCGGCACGGCTTCGGAGCCATTGTGGGCTTTGGGATCAAGGGCGGTTTGGAGGCCGGAATCAAGTTCATTAATGCCGTCCGGCTGCTATCCCACTTGGCCAACATTGGAGATGCGAAGTCCCTCGTCATCCACCCCGCCAGCACGACGCATCAGCAACTGACCCCTGCGGAACGGGTGGATACGGGCGTCACGGACGATTTCATCCGGCTCTCGGTGGGATTGGAGAACATCGAGGACATTACCGCGGACATTGACCAGGCCCTGCAGACCGCTGGGCGGTAGGTCGGGGCGATGGAGTGCACTGCCGGCCCGGCGGACGGAGCGGGCTCGGCCGGGCAGGGAAGAGAAGACAGGCACGGAAAGAAAAGAGGCAGGCGAGTATGGAGGAGGCAGGATCGGTCGGGATCGTCGAAACCAAGCACCTCACTTTCGCAGAGCCACCCAACGAGTTGGTCCTTGAGTGCGAGCGGCCCTTGGGCCCCATCACACTGGCGTACGAGACCTACGGTGAACTGAATGCGGCGAAAGACAACGCCATCCTCATCGTCCATGCCCTTTCGGGGGACGCCCACGCGGCCGGCTATCATCACCCGGGGGACAAGCAACCGGGCTGGTGGGACATCATGATCGGACCGGGCAAGGCTTTTGACACGCGAAAGTACTTTGTGATCTGCTCCAACGTCATCGGGGGATGTCAGGGCTCGACCGGACCCAGTTCGATCAACCCACAGACCGGAAGGCCCTATGGGCTTTCCTTTCCGATCGTCACGGTTCGCGATTGGGTCAACACCCAGAAAGTCCTGATCGACCACCTGGGAATTGAACGGTTGTTGTGCGTTGCCGGCGGATCATCGGGAGGGATGCAAGTGTTGCAGTGGGTGGCTAGTTACCCCGACCGGGTGCGCCTGGCTATCCCCATTGCGACCACGAGCAAGCTTTCCGCCCAGGCGATTGCTTTTGATGAGGTCGGTCGGCAGGCAATCCAATCCGATCCGAACTGGCGGGAGGGAGACTACTACGGGAAAACGGTCCCGCGCCGGGGGCTGGCGATTGCCAGGATGATCGGGCACATCACCTATCTTTCCGAGCGCTCGATGCACCAGAAGTTCGGCCGCAAGCTGCAAGACAAGACAGCGTATGGTTACAATTTTCTGACCGACTTCCAGGTGGAAAGTTATCTGCGTTACAAGGGAGATCATTTCGTCAAGCGGTTCGATGCCAACTCGTACCTTTACATTACGAAGGCAATGGACTACTTCGACTTGACCCAGGCTTACGGGGGTCTGGAAGCGGCCTTTGCTGGTGTCCAGGCGAAGTTTCTGGTCATCTCCTTCTCATCGGACTGGTTGTTCCCGACCTACCAGTCGAAAGAAATTGTCAGCGCTCTGCGGCGCGTGCACGCCTACGTGATTTTCACGGAGATTCAGACCGACTACGGGCACGACGCTTTCTTGCTGGAATCCGAACAACTCGGTTCGCTCATTACCAACTTTCTGAGCCACGGTGGGAACCAGAAGTCGTAACTTATGGGTGGGATAACCGAAGAGATTGGATTGGGTGAGACCGGGGCCGTGGTGCGCCTTACTTCCGAACACCGGCTGATTATCGGCCTCATCGAGGAAGGCGCGCGCGTCATGGATCTAGGCTGCGGCGAGGGTGACCTGCTACTGGCGCTCAAGGTCTTGAAGAAGGTCCGGGCAGAGGGCATTGAGCTGTCGGAGGCCTGCATTCAGGCCTGCGTGGCCAAAGGGGTGCTCAGCGTCCACCACGGCGATTTGGACGAAGGGTTGGCCGACTACCCGGACAAGTCCGTGGACTACGTGATCTCCACCAACACCATCCAGGTATTGCATCGACCCATGGACCTCATCCGGGAGATGGCGCGGGTGGGCAAGCGATGTATCGTCAGCTTCCCGAATTTCGCCCACTGGCTGGTGCGTTTACAGCTTCTGCTCAAAGGCCGCATGCCGAAAACCGAGAAGCTGCCCTATGAGTGGTACGAGACCTTCAACATCCACCTGACGACGATCACGGACTTCCGGGGATTCTGCCGTAAAGCGGGGCTACGGGTTTTGCGGGAGATCCCCCTGCGGACCTCTTCCTCCGGGACTTGCACGGAAGTGAGATTTCTCCCCAACCTGCGGGCGGACACGGCGATCTTCATCCTCGAAGCGGCCAAGCCCCCCACCGGCTAATCGCTGCGCCGCGGCACAGACTGGGCGGGCAGCACCCGGCGGAAAACCCCTACTTGCGACGGCCGGCGCGCACCGCTCGCCGGGCCTCCACGTGCGCCCTGCCGTTCGCTGATATCTTGACTATTGTCGGCATGGGGTCGTCTCGCTTATGATGACGCTTTCCGCTCGGTGAGTGGCTCCGGCCATGCCTCAGCGAATTTCGGTACGAGTGCCGGCAACCTGCGCGAACCTGGGTTGCGCGTTCGACTGCGCAGCCCTGGCCCTGAGCCTCTACCTGGACATCCACGTCACGCCGCGCGGCGACCGCAGCATCAACGTTCTCTATCGCGGGGTGACGCCGGAGCGCATTCCTGCCGACGAAACCAACCTCATTGCCCGCACCATTCGCCAGACGCTCGAAAGCTGGCGCAAGCTCCACGGCTATGATCTGGAAATTGACAACCAGATTCCGATCGGCGTGGGTCTGGGTTCGAGTGCCGCAGCCATCGTGGGTTCGCTGGCGGTCTGCCACTGGCTGGCCGACACTACGCTGTTTGACGAGCAACTGATTTCTCTGGCCGCGCGCCTGGAGGGTCATCCGGACAACGTCGCCGCCGCCTGGCACGGAGGTTTCACTGTGTCGGTGCAGCAAGGCGAGCGAGTGCTGGCCTTCACGTGTCCCGTTCCCGAGACCCTCAAGCTGGTCGTGGTCATTCCCGACTACACGGTTCCCACCGAGAAAGCCCGCCAGGTCCTGCCGGCGCAGTATTCCCGCGCCGACGCTGTCCACAATCTACAGCGCGCGGCGGTGCTGGCGGCGCAGCTCTTTTCCGGCAAAGCCGAGTTCTATCGCGCCTTCTTCGACGACCGCTGGCATCAACCCTACCGCGCTTCTTTGATGCCGGGTTTGTCCGAGGTCCTCAAGTTCACGCATCCCGATTTGCTGGGGCTCTGCCTGAGCGGCGCGGGGCCGGCTATCCTAGCCTTCGTGCGCGGCGCGGCAGAAGAGATCGGCGAAGCCGTCCGCTCTATCCTCGCCCAGCACCGCGTCCAGTCTCAGCCGCAAGTGCTCGCCGCCGACAACCTCGGCGGCAAAGGCTGGAGCCTACCTGCCTGAACCATTTTTGATTTTGGATTTGGGATTTTGGATTGACTCTAGCTGCCTGTCTGGCCCGGAATCTTGGGTCTCACATCTCCAGGGTGTGTACTCGTCTCACTGTCTGGAACCGGGGTTTTCGTGCTGGTTCTGGCCTGATTTTGCCGTGTTTTGGCCCTGCTTTTGGCACTACCAAAGCTGCCATCTATCCTGTTTTCAATAACATGGCAGCTTTGGGGGGCCAAAATAAACTATCTTTTAATTTCGCGCTTTCCTGCGTTCATCTTCGCCCTGACTTGGCTGATGAACCCTCGCTCCGAATCTGGTCTCTTACGCATGCCTTCCGGCTCCCGCCACGGGCCACATTTCTTAGGCTAGCATGCTACCACATGTTCCCCGCGGTGTCAAGGGCAAAATTGCCGCCCTCCGAGCCTTTGGGTAGCGGTGCACTCGACAAAGCTAGGAAACGCCGGCCAGGTTCGCGGACATTCCTTGAATTCCCTCAGACCGTCTTGGCCGGCGCGGCGGGGATATTGGGGAGCGGCTTGCCCTGGCCGGGGCCATGGAGTTTCTGGCATGGCTTTTTGCGGCGGGCCAAGTGGAGATAATCGAGTACTAACCGCCACTTGAGATGCTGGATCGCTTTGGCCGGATCCACGCCCTTCGGACAGGCGCGCGAGCACTCGCCGGCATAGTGGCAACGGAAAGCGCCGTGCGCGCTGCCCGTCTGCTGGTTGCGGTCGCGGCGCCCGTCGTCGCGCGTGTCCACGTTGTAGCGTTGTGCCGCCGATAAAGGCATGGGGCCAAGATACCGCGCGTCGGTGGCCAAGGTGGGGCAGGCGGCCATGCAGCAGCCGCACTTGATACAGTAGGTGAACTGAAGATAGGCCTCGAGTTCCTCCGGAGACTGATAGAACTCGCCTGCCGGGTCATTGATCTCAGCTTCATCCGCCCGCACAACGTAAGGTTTTAGCGACCGGTGTTTCTCGAGCATGGTCATAAGATCGGGGACCAGGTCGCGGATGATGTCGAAATTAGGCAACGGGGCCACGGTGAGGTCCGTCTTGGCAATGTGCAGGATCTGGGTGTTGCAGGCCAGCGTCGGATGCCCGTTCAGCAGCATCCCGCACGAGCCGCAGACTCCCATGCGGCACGAATACCGCCAGGCCAGCGTTGAATCCAGGTTGTCCTTGATGTAGTGCAGGCCGTCGAGCACCGTCATGCCTTCGCGCACGGGTATCTGGTAGGTCTTCACGTACGGCGCGCGATCGCTTTCCGGGTTGTAGCGCGTGATGTGAAAGTTGATCTGTCGTACGGATTTACTTTCCGGCATGGTTACCCCCTTGCTCCCGCTATGGCGATGGCATGTACCGTGATGGCCGCCCAGGTGCCCAGGCCCATCAGCCCCAGTCCCACCACCAGAAGAACAACGCTAAGGGCCTTTTCAACGGCGGGCTTGAGCGTCAGCTCGAACAGGATGGTCCGCAGGCCGTAGAGACCGTGGTAGAGCGCCACTCCGAGGAGGAGGATGTAAGTAACAGTGAACATCAGTTGGCGATCCCGAAACAGGCTGTTGGCCTGGGAGATGGCTTCACCGCCCTGCGGGGCAAACAAATGAGTGATGCCGCCCACGTGCATGATGAGCATGTGGAGGCCGAGCAAGAAAAGGATGACCACTCCCGCCGCCATGTGCCAGGTCCAGTATTTTGTTTCGCGCATCTCCCCTCCTCGTGCCGTTCCAACTTGTCTTGGCAAATCAGGTTGGAATGGCCCTACTTAGCCAACCCCAGGAATTCATAGCCGCCCACCGCGAGAAAAATCGCCGCGAGAATCATCATCACAATCAGCAGGGGCCGCTGGACATTGAGCGATGTCTTGTAGGGATAGACTGGTTCGATGGGCTTGCCCACCGCAAAGCCGAGTTCCACGAGCACCAGACGGATGCCGTTGCAGGCGTGGTAGGCGAAAGCCGCGAAAACCAGATACTCTCCCAGCTTGAAAATGGGCTGGTGGAAAAATCCCCCTTCGACCCACGGGTAGATGCCCTTGGCGCGCAGGCTCGTCACCACAATATGCATCAGGAAGTAGGAGAGAATGCCCAGGCCGGTGAGGCGATGTAGGATGTAGGCGTAACGCTCCACGCCCCAACGCCCACCCCCGAGCCATCCCCACAGCCCGAGCCGATTATCGTGCCGTTTAATTTCGGCCATGCCCGTCTCCTTCTGTTGACCTAACACCTAGAACCCAGCACCTAGCACCTGCTCAGTACTTCCGCTCCACCGGCTTCCAGTTGGTGATGGTCACGGGCTTATAGCCCAGCCTCGGCTTGCCGCCGAGGTAGTAGACCATCGAATGGACCAGAAACTTCTCGTCGTCGCGCTTGGGAAAGTCTGTCCGCGCGTGACCGCCACGAGACTCCGCGCGGGCCAGGCCGGCGAAGAGCAGCACCTCAGCCAAATCGAGCATGTTTTCGGTCTCGAGCGCCTGAATGAGATTCGTATTGTAGACGCGGCTCTTGTCCTGAATACTGATCTGCCGGAAGCGCTGCTTGAGCTCGGCGATCTTTTCCAGACCTTCCTGCATGGATTCGCCGGTGCGATACACGCCCGCGTGCTTATCCATCAGCGTGCGGAGTTCCCGGCGGATGGGCGCGGGATTCTCCGTGCCGCTCTGTTTGAGTAGCCCGTCGAAAATCCGTTTCTCCTCGTCCTGCGCTTCGCTTTCCGGTACGTCGCTCAGCGCGGGATTCTGCGCCAGGTACTTCGCGATTTCACCGCCCGTGATGCCGCCCCACACCAGGCATTCCGCGGTGGAGTTGCATCCCAGCCGGTTAGCGCCGTGCATGGAGTGGCACGCCACCTCGCCGGCGGCCCAGATGTTTTCCACCCTCGTCCGCCCGTTGATGTCGGCCTCAATGCCGCCCATCGAGTAGTGGGCCACGGGCCGGATGGGAATGGGCGTGGTGATGGGGTCGACGCCCAGGAACTTCATGCACACTTCGCGAATCAGTGGCAGGCGCTTGTTGATCTTTTCTGCGCCCAGGTGGGTCAAATCGAGCTGGAGATAATCGAGCCCGTCGGGGCCGGGGAAGCCGCGCCCTTCGAGGATTTCTGTCATCTCTGCCCGGGAGACGATATCGCGCGGCGCCAACTCCATCATCTTGGGCGCATACTTCTCCATGAACCGCTCGCCCTGGTTGTTGCGCAGGTAGCCGCCTTCACCTCGGCAGCCTTCCGTCATCAGGATGCCCGAGGGCACAAGGCCGGTGGGGTGAAACTGCAAGAACTCCGGATCCTCCAGCGCCAGACCCGCGCGGTAGGCGATGGCCTGCCCATCCCCGGTGACGGTTTGCGAGTAGGTGGTGAATCCGTACAGGTTCCCCAAACCTCCCGAAGCAATGAGCAGCGCCTTGCCGCGCAACACGTAGAACTCGCCCGTGGGCGCATCGAAGAGCGTGAGACCAGCGAAGCGTCCGCCCTCGAGCAGCAGGGAAGTAACGAAGCATTCATCATAGCGCTTGAAGTTGTTGTATTTGAGGAGCGTGTCATAGAGCGCCTGCATCTCGAAGAAGCCGGTCTTGTCGGCCGCCATGCAGGCGCGCGGAAAAGAATGCCCTCCAAACGGCCGTTGCATGATGCGGCCGTCGTCGCGGCGTGACCACGGGACGCCGCGATGCTCGAGCAGCCGGATTTCATCCGGCGAGGTCCTCACAAAGCGATCCACGGTGTCCTGGTCCGCAAGGAAATCGGAGCCTTTCACCGTGTCCCAGGCGTGCAACTCCAGGCTGTCTCCTTCCTCGGTACGCATTACCGCGGCGGTGCCACCTTCGGCACACACGGAATGCGAGCGCATGACTTGCACCTTCGACACAATGGCGATGTCGGCTGTGCCCCGCGTCTGGATGCAAAGCTCCACCGCGGCGCGCAGCCCGGCGAGCCCGGTTCCCAGGATCAAGACATCATGAGTTATCTGCTGCATGCTTCATGTACTCCTTGGTGCTCTCAGCGTCAGAGTCTTGAATGCCACGCGATCGCGGATTCGAGAAACCAGCAAGCTTTCCATCTTGACGCGTGCCGCCCCGCATTCCTGGCGGGGCACAAAGCATCCGGAGAACGGGCAAACATATTGCATTCCGCTTATCGCGTCAATTGGCAACTGCGGCTGGAACTGTACGGGTACATCGTGTCCGCCCTGTGAGGTTGAAGGCAGCTACGGCACGGTCTCGGTCTGCGGGATGCCGTCGGCGCTTGCGGTTTTCGGGAGGAAGAGCTTGGCTGAAGTTCGCCCCGGCCTCGCGGTTATAAGATTACGGAAGATGGGGGAGGCTGGGGGTGGGTGTGGCGGGTAAGCTGGTGATGTTAAACGGTGAATTTCGTCAGGTTGGTGGCGGTACAACTGCGGTTCACACCACCCGCAGAATCAGGCATTTCAGGTAGTGTGTTTCCGGCACGGTGAGCAGGATGGGATGATCGCGTGATTGCGTCCGGCGTTCCACCACCACGACGGTCCGGTGGGCGTCGAGCGCGGCGGAAGCGACGACTTCGAGCAGGTCCGCCTCGCTGACGTGGAATGAGCAGGAACAGGTGATGAGGTATCCGCCGGGGTTCAGAATCTTCAACGCTCGCAGGTTCAACTCCTTGTACCCCCGCAGGGCTGACTCGCGGCTCGATTTCTGCCGGGCGAAAGCCGGCGGGTCCAACACCACCATGTCGAAGCGTCGGCCTTGCTGGTCGGCGGCTTTCAAGAAGTCGAAGCAGTTGGCTTCCTGCCACTCGAGGTTTGTGAGGCCATTCAATTCCTGGTTGCGGCGCGCCAGCTTCAGCGCCTCAGCGGAGATTTCGACACCCAGGGCCGATTCGCACTGCGGGGCCAGCGCTACGCTGAACGCTCCCGTATAGGCGAAACAATCGAGCAGGCGGCCGCGGGCGTATTGCCGCGCGGCGGCGCGGTTTTCGCGCTGGTCCAGGAAGCCGCCGGTCTTCTGCCCGCTCTTCAGGTCGTAGCAGAACTTCACGCCATGTTCTTCGACCACAATCTCGCTGACATCTTCACCGGCCAGCATGCCGACATGTTCCGGCAATCCTTCCAGGCCGCGAACTGCCACGTCGTTCCGCTCCACGATGGAGAGTGGGGTGAATTGTTCCTGGAGGATTTCCACCACCGTCGGCTTCAGGCGTTCCATCCCCTGGCTGAGAGTCTGGACCACAAAGCACTCGGCATAGCGGTCGATGATGAGCGAGGGCAGTAGGTCGCCCTCCGCCGCCACCAGGCGGTAGGCGCGCGCGCCTTCGACCACCTGCTCGCGGAACGCAGCGGCGGCGCGAATGCGCTCGGCGAGAAAGGCACGGTCGAAAGGCCGACCCTCGAGCGTCAGCAAGCGCAAGGCGATTTGCGACTGGCTGCTGTACAGCGCCTGTCCCCAGAAACGCTGCTTGCGATCCACCACCCGCACGACGGCGCCGGGCTCGACGCCCGTGGCATCGGCAACGTCGGCGCGATAAATCCACAGGTGGCCCGAAACGATGCGCTCGATGCCTCGCGGCCGGATGGTGACGGCAGGCGGATTCATGCGCTCACTTTATCACAGGGTGGGAGTGGCATCGCATCGTCCAAAAACTTGGTGGTGGCGGCAGGGGCTGAAGTTCTTCGAGTCTGTAGTGGCGGGGTTATCCCGCCCAGCCGGAGATGGCGGCACAAAGTTAGCCTCCAGAAAATAGAGGTTGGTACAATGCTCACGTGATGCTGCTCCAGGAATTCGACTATCCGCTCCCGAGCGAGTTGATTGCCCAGCGCCCGCTTCCGGAACGCGACACATCGCGCCTGCTGGTGCTGGACCGCGCGGCCGGGGCGTTTCAGGACCGCGCGTTCCGCGAGTTGCCGCAGGTCCTCCGTCCCGGCGATCTGCTGGTCTTCAACAACACGAAGGTCTTCCCCGCGCGTTTGCTCGGCCGGCGGCGCGGCGCCACGGTGCAGAGCATCGGCAAGCGCAATCCCGCGGCGCGCGAGTATCTGACGGCGGAAGTGGAGTTGCTCCTGACCCGCCAGGAAAGCGAAGACGTCTGGCAGGGCCTGGTTCACCCAGGACGCAAGGTGCGCACGGGCGAGGTCCTGATCTTTGGTGGGGGAGAATTGGAGGCGGAAGTCCTCGCACGCGGCGAGTACGGCGTGCGGCGCGTCCGCTTGCGGGCGCGCGAGGGTCCAATCGACGCGGCCATCGATCGGCTGGGGCACGTGCCGCTGCCGCCCTACATTCGCCGGCCGGATGAGCCGCCCGACCGGGAGACTTATCAGACGGTGTACGCGAAAGCGCGCGGCGCGATCGCGGCGCCGACGGCGGGCTTTCATTTCACCGCGCGAGTTCTGCACGCGCTGGCGGCGCGCGGCATCGAGACGTGCGAGATCACGCTCCACGTGGGGCTGGGGACATTCCAGCCGGTCCGCACCGAGCACGTGGAAGAGCACCGCATGGAAGCTGAGCGGTTCGAGATTGCCGAATCCGCAGCGGCCACGATTAACCGCGCCCTTGAGGAAGGCCGCCGCGTCATCGCGGTGGGCACGACCTCAGTGCGGACGCTCGAGTCCGTGGCCCGTGAACACAGCGGTAGGATCGTGGCCGGGCGCGGCGACACGAACCTGTTCATCTTTCCCGGTTTCCAGTTTCAGGTGGTTCGTGCCCTGCTTACCAATTTCCATCTTCCCAAGTCCACGTTGCTGATGCTGGTGAGCGCCTTCGCGGGCTGCGAACTGATCCTCCGCGCTTACCAGCACGCGATCGCTGAGCGCTACCGGTTCTACAGCTACGGCGACTGCATGCTGATCGTGTGACGCCGCACTGCGGCCCGGTTGCCCTTACTCCCAGCGGACGCGCACGCGATACTTCAAGACTGACTCCGCGTTGGCCGCGACCGGCACGGTGAACTGCGCCGCGAAGGCCGCCGTCTTCTCCCACTTGAAGGTGGAGTCCAGGATTCTCCAGTCGCCGCCGATGGGCTCATTCACCAACACGGTGATGGGTTCCGGCTTGTGATTCCGCAGGGCGATTTCAAACGCCATCTCGTAGCTGCGTGGGCCGAGCGCCTGGAAATCCGTCTGTTTTCGCTCCGCCACGATGTCGAAGGCGTTGCCAATGTACAGGTCCAGCGTCTCGTCCTTGGGAGTGTGGTCGATGCGGTCCTCACCGACAAACTGGACCCGGCCTTTTGAATCACCCTGGTAGACGCGCACCGTGCCCGCGGGCAGGGGCATTCCGAGCGAGTTGGCCTGGGCGTTCTTGAACTTGAGGCGGACCTTCACCGGGTCCTTGAACGGCTGACCCGGGCGCTGAGCGTTGTGGTAGTAGAACTGTTGCCCGTCCACCTCAAACACCTTGTCCACGCTGATTCCCGTGGAAGAAAGCAGACTGATCTGCTTGGTCTCGTTGTTCTGTAGAGTGGTGCGCCGTTCCAGAGTGTAGAGATGGTACTCGGAGATTGCCTCCTCGGCGAACTGCGGCACGGCTTCAGCTTTCATCGCTCTGTTGCCGCCCGGAACCCCGCCCAAGACACCTGCGAAAACGCGGTGGACTTCACCCGCGACGAGTTGGAGCAAAGCATTCTTGAAAGCAGTCCCACTCTGGTTAACGATGGTGACCCACCCGTTCAGGTCCGCGGCTTTCTGGTCGACGCCGAGGGTGAGCACGTAGTCGGCGTTCCAATTCACCTGGTTCGTCAGGTAGGACGCCTCCAGCGTCTGCTCGCCCGCGTGGCGATTGTCCAGCAGCCAGACGAGCGTCGGCTTGCTGTACAGATTCTCGGGCAGGTCGGGAAAGACGTAGCGGTCCGCGCCCATGCCGGTGATGATTTCGTTGCCGACCTTCCACACCGGACCTTCGTTGTAGGCGAGCAGCAGGGCTTTGACCGACTCTTCCTTGGTGGTGTTGTTCTCGGTCCGCAGGCGAATCAAGGTGAGTTCTTTCCCCACGTACTTTTGGAGCAGCTTCTGCGGGCTCAGCAGATCGTACTCGTAGTTTTGCTCCAGCACCGTCAGCTCTTTCGGGGCAGTGAGCGAAACAATGTGGACGGTCGCCGGGTTGACCGCGGCGGCGATGTCCATGAAGCGCAAGTCCAGCGTGCCGGCGGGAAGTCGGAGCCGGCGCACGTCACGCACCAGCGCGACGTTCGAGTTGTAAACCGTAATGGCGAGATCTTTCTGGTCTGTCTCGGTTGAGGTCTGGGCGGTCTGCGCCAAGACTCGGGGCCCGAACAGCAGCACCGCCAGAGCCAGCGCCGAGACCAGCCTACGAGCAGCGTTTGAGTTCAACATGGCACACCTTCTGGATTCAGGGTTTCGTCCATACGCCATCGGAACGCTCAGCCTAGCCCTTCTTGCAGAAGAAATAAAGCGGGCGACGCCGTACCCGGTACTTTCATTCTGCAGCGGCGGTGTCCCCACCCCTGGTTGACCGAAATATTCCTGCAAGCTGTCGCCCCGGCTTCGTTCTCCTCCTGAACGCGGCCCAGGGCACTCAAGTCCGGGGCGAGCGCTCAGGGAGGTGGAAGATGAAGAAGGATTGGGGCCTTTACGCAGTCGTAGCACTGCTTCTGTTGGTGACGCCGCTAGTGGGGCGAGTCGTTTCTCCGCGGCCTACGCCGCTTCCTAAGGGGACCGGGGTAGGGGAATTCCGGCAGAGTTGGCGGGTGCTGGAGCCCATCACGCGGCGTAACCTTAGCATCTATCCCGTTGTCTCGACTCTCGGCGCGGACACGTCGGCTTTTCTCACTTTGGATGAAGGTCTGGCTGCGGGGTCCGTTCGGATTCTCGAGCGGGGCCAAGTGGATAGTGCTCTCTACCGGCGGCGCAACCCCGAACGCTGGCCGAGGCAACAGCAGCAGGAATGGCCCGGCAGTGGGGCCAGTGTGAACGAACTGGTTCTGGTGAACGATTCCTCTCGGCCGTTGATACTGCTGGCCGGAGAGGTGGTTTCAGGTGGAAAACAAAACCGCATCATCGGTGCCGACCTCGTGGTGCCGCCCAAGAGCGATCCGTTGCCCTTGACCGTTTTCTGCGTCGAGCACGGGCGCTGGTCAGCGGGAGGTGGAGCGTTTGGCGCGGGGAAGGCCATTGCCCATCCGGAAATTCGCAAGCAGGCGCAGTTGCAAAAGAGCCAGCAGGGAGTCTGGGAATCGGTGGAACGGGCCGCTACTGGCCTCGCCGCGGCTTCACCGACACAGGACTACGCGCACGTGTTGAATAGTCCGGCCGCCAAGCGACGCATGGACGAAGTGGCGGCATCCATCGAGGGGGAATACGAGCGCGAGTTGCGCGACCAGATCCGCGGACGGGGCGCGGTTGGCGTGGTCGTGGCCATCAACGGCCAACTGGTCTGGAGTGATGTGTTCTCCAGTCCCGACCTCTTCCGCAAGTACTGGCCGAAGCTGCTGCGCTCTTACGTGATGGAAGCGGAGAGCCGGGCGTGGGGATTCGACGAGTCGGGTCAGGGACGCAAGATGTTCGGAGTGCCCGGCGTCAAGCAGGCCGAGGGCTTTCTGCTCGAAGATCGCGGGCGCGTGAGTATCAAGACGGAACCCGCGGCCTATCGTCGCACGGAGATTTCCTCGGGCGACTACCAGATTGTGGCGCTGGAGGCGGTGGAGAAGTCTGAGGAGTCAGGGCTGCTGATTCACTACAACAAGATGGAACGGGGTTAGCAGGGCAAGCCGCGCCGTACGCCAGAGTGGGGGTGAGGCCAGACTCGCCCCCACCTTCTTTTCTGGGCCGGCCTGCGTGCCTCGCTGGCGCAGCTAACGAAAGGCCGCGACGATCTTGTCAAAATCCACGTCGCCGAATTCGTGCAAAACCCAGTCGGCGTGACGAAGTTCTTCCCGCGGGCGGCTATGGGCCAGGGCCAGGCATTTCATCCCCGCGGCATGAGCGGCCACCACGCCCAGTGGCGCGTCCTCGATGGCCAGGCACTCGGCCGCACTCAGAGGCGCTTGCCGAAAAACTCGCAGTTGCTGGAGTCTCGCCAGCGCCTTGAGGAAAACCTCGGGGTCGGGCTTGGAGCGCTGGCAATCGTCGGCGGTAGCCAACACTGCGAATTTTCCGCGCAGGCCGAGTTTCTCCAGCAGGTGTTCGATTTCCACCCGCAAGCTGCCGCTCGCGATGGCCAGCGGAAACTGCGCCGCCACGTTTTCAACAAACTCGACCGCGCCCGGCAGGGGGGGAAGGCCGTGGCGGATGATTTCCTGATAGGCGCGGAATTTCCAGGCGATGAGTTCTTCGCGCCGTTTGCTGTCCACGGGGCGGCCATGGCTCACGAAGAGGTGCTCGACCACGCCCCGGTCGTCCAGCGCCAGGTAGTTCAGGTAGTAGTCATCCTCGCTGACCGTCCAGCCCTCTTGAGCGGCCATTTCCTGGGTGAGCTTGAAAATCAAGGGCTCGCTGTCCACCAGCACGCCGTCGAAGTCGAAGATGATGGCACGCAACAAGCGTTTAGGCTCCGAGAAACCCTTGGGCACGGCGCATCGTGCCTTCGCGGGCAACGGTGCGACTCAACCTCGTGATAGGCCCGCTATGATACACTGGCAATTTGGGGCGCGGCAAGGCGGCGCTGTGACGGAACCCTGGTGCAGGGCATCGAAATCAATATGCGCGGTCCGGGAAGGAACGGGCAACGATGACAGAAGGGCTCAGCATTCCGCTGGCGTTTCTCGCCGGCGTGGTGTCGTTCCTCTCGCCCTGCGTGTTGCCGCTGGTTCCCGGCTACATCTCGATGCTGTCGGGAGCATCCATCGAGGAGCTCAAGGCGGGCGCCGACACGGCGCTGGTAGCCCGCATCTTTCGCAACTCGATTGCCTTCGTAGTGGGCTTCTCCGTGGTCTTCATAACCCTGGGCGCCTCGGCCACGGCCGTGGGAAGATTTCTGGTCGCCCAGCGGACGACCTTCAACATCGTAGCCGGAATCATCATCATCGTTTTTGGGTTGCACCTGACCGGCCTGGTGAAAATCCCATTTCTGTATCGCGAAGCCAGAGTGAATACGGGTGCGCCCCGGCGTGGGTTGTTGGGCGCGTTTGTGTTGGGCTTTGCCTTCGCCTTTGGCTGGACCCCGTGCATCGGCCCCATCCTCACGGGGATCCTGGCCCTGGCGGCCCTGCGCGAGACGGTTCTCCAGGGGATGTTCCTGCTGGCAATCTACTCGGCGGGACTGGCCATTCCTTTCGTGCTGACAGGCCTGGGTCTCAGCCAGTTCCTGAAGTTCTACAGCGGGTTTCGAAAGCACCTGCAGATTGTGGAAGTGCTGTCCGGAATTCTCCTGATTGCCATCGGCGTCCTGATGGCCTTCAATAAGCTCGGCATGCTTTCCGGCTATCTGAGCTTTCTCAACCGATTCACGCTTTAAGGGAGAGCCTTGCACCCGATTCTGATTGATGTCGGCCCGTTGCGCCTGCCCACGTATGGGGTCTTGCTGGTCACGGCCTTGATCACGGCGCTCTACCTCATTGTGCGCCGGGGACGACGCGAAGGACTGGACAGCGGACGGCTGCTCGATTTCAGCACCTGGCTGATCGTGGTGGGTATAGTCGGCGCCAAGGCGCTGATGGTTCTGACCGACTGGAGATACTTCTGGCAGTATCCAGGGGAAC
The DNA here is from genome assembly GCA_050014795.1 of Terriglobia bacterium. GTDB lineage: Bacteria > Acidobacteriota > Terriglobia > UBA7540 > UBA7540 > JALHUF01. The sequence goes on from JBEKCQ010000011.1 coordinate 54,637, forward strand.
TGGTGAGTTGGAGCACGCTGCGGGCAGGAGGCGTTTTCTACGGCGGCGTCATTGCCGGCAGCATCTTTGCGCTTTGGTACATACAGGTCCACAGCCTGCCCGTGGGGAAGACCTTTGACGTGTATGCGCCGGCCATCGCCCTGGGGCTGGGGATCGGGCGCTTGGGCTGTTTTGCCGCCGGCTGTGATTACGGCAAACCCACCACGTCGTTCTTGGGCGTGGTCTTCACCGATCCTTTCAGCCACGAAGTGGCGGGGACGCCGCTGGGCATCCCCTTGCACCCCACGCAGCTTTACGAAGCGCTGGCCACGTTTTTGATCTTCGGCGTATTGATGGCGTCGTACCGCCACAAGCGGTACGACGGGCAGATCTTCCTGCTCTACCTGGTGCTGTATGCTGGGGCCAGGTTTTTCATCGAGTTTCTGCGCGGGGACGAAGACCGCGGGTTTGTATTCGGTCATCTACTTTCCACGTCGCAGTTCATAGCGCTTCTGTCGCTGGCCGTGGCCGCAGGGCTGGCGATTTATCTCCGGGGTCGCCACAGGGAGGCCGACGTGGCCGCAGCGCGTGCCCCTCAGGCGAAGCGCGCCCGGAACTGAGAGGCTTCCTGTGACGGCCCTGTGGCGGCCTTCAGGCCGGCAGGTGGTTGTCCTTTTGAGGAGAGTGAGTCTGTGAAACAAGGCAAAGTGCTCGTGGGTGCTCTGCTGGCCGTGCTGCTGGTGGCGGGCCTCTACCTCCTCAATCGGTATTGGATTGCTCCTGCAACCCAGCGGTCGGGGAGACTCCAGGGGGATCGGCCATTGGCCCCGCCCTTTTCGCTGACTGACCTGAACGGTCGCAAGCTGGAACTTGCCGACCACAAAGGCCAAGTGGTGCTGCTGGATTTCTGGGCAACCTGGTGCGGCCCCTGTCGGATTGAGATTCCGGGCTTCGTGAGGCTCCAGGAACGCTACCGCGACCAGGGCCTGGTGGTGATTGGCGTTTCGCTCGACGACAGCCCGGAGCCGGTACGGGAGTTCTATCGCGAATTCAGGATGAACTATGCGGTGGCTATGGGCGACGAACGAGTCCCCGAGCTCTACGGCGGCATTATTGGATTGCCGACGACCTTCCTGATTGGCCGGGACGGACGTATCCATTCCAGGCACATAGGCGCCACGGACGTTTCGGTGTTCGAGGAGGAGATCAAGGAACTGCTCGCCGCGTCAGGCAGTGAGGGAGCGGCGGGATCCAAGCAGACGAGCGGCTCCTTGTAACGGCCTGAAGGCCGGCGCTACGCCAGGTCCAGGCAGGTCAAGGAGTGCCTGAGCGGGCGAGGGGATGCCGGGCGCACAGGTCAAGGGAATCAGCAGGCCCGGTGTCCGCGATTTTCTTTGGAATGACGACATCATGATGATTGGACAGCTTCGGACGATGGAAAGGAGCAGATCTTCTGATATGCGACGAATCGGGTTGAGCTTGGTGGTGGCATGTCTCCTGGCCGGCGTGGCCCGGGCGCAGAATTCTCCTCAGGTGGTGGAGGTGCGAACCATGCAGGCGGCGGAGGGTGTCCGTCCCGGTTCGACGCTCAAGGTGGCGGCGATAGCCCGGATTGCTTCCGGCTTCCACATCAACGACCACAAACCGACCCTGGACTACTTGATCCCCACGGAATGGAAGCTCGAATCCACCCAGCAGGTGAGCGTGGATAAAGTCGTGTATCCAAAAGGTCAGCTCAAGAAGTTTGCTTTCTCCGACCTGCAACTCTCGGTTTACCAGGACACGCTGGCCGTGGGCGCGCTGCTGAAGGTCCCGCGGGCAACCCGTCCCGGGACGTACGCGCTGCGTGGGCAGTTCTACTACCAGGCCTGCAACGACCACGCCTGCCTGCCCCCGAAGAGCGTTCCGCTTTCGCTGGTGGTAAAAGTTGTGCGCCGGAACACGCCCTTGAAACGTGTGAACGCCGATGTCTTCGACGCCATCCAATTCGACTGAGCCGGGCGAGCCGCCGCCCCCTTCCGGGCCGTCACGAGCCGCCATCGCCATGGTTGTGGTGACGCTCGGCCTGCTCGGCGCGCTGGTCTGGGCCCTGCACCCGAACCAGCCGCACTTGACCCCGGCGCCGCTGGTCCCCGTTTCCAGCGAGTGCCCCAAAGTGCAGCAGGCGTTCATTCCCTCGAACTACACCGACCTTCCCGGCCTGCCGCTGGACGGTCTCTCGCGCGAGCAGCGGAACCGAGCGCTCTATCGCTTGAACATGGAGCCCTGCCCGTGTGGCTGCAACCTGAGCGTAGCCGCCTGCCGGGTTAATCACCCAGCGTGCCAAGCCTGCAAGCAGCTGGCCGAAAAGATCATCGCTGAAGTACAAGCGGAAAAAACCAAGCAGAAGTAGCAGCCCGCTGTAGCAGCGGTGGGTGCCTGCCCGGATGCAGTTGGCAATCGTCAATCTGCAATCGTTGATCTGTGAGGGTGGGTTCGCGGGTGGTCGAAATGACAACGTTATAGGTTCGATTGGGTTCGTTTTTGAAGGCTCTCTATTTGTTTTCAATAAGTTAGTTACGTTAAGCCCACAATTATAGCGTAGCAATACCGATTTGTCAAGAAAGAATGCACACGACCCGGGGCCGCCTCGGGCAAGCCCCGCCGACCGTATGCTGTCTACCGCATACCTTTTCCAACCTGCGACCTACGACATACCGCCCACTTGCTCAGGACCGTCTGCTCCAGCCGTGCTCCTCACCGGCTTGCTGTTTCAACCCCCCCTTCCAGCTTGGCGGTCAGACGCTCGATTTCGGATTTCAGGGTCTGAATCTGTGCTTGCTGCTCCTTAACCGCTTCGATCAGAAGAGCAGTGAGGCGCGCGTAATCCACCGACTTGGCGTCTTGGCCGTTCGCCTCGTAAGCGACGACTTCCGGGACGACTTCTCCAACTTCTTCCGCAATCAAGCCGATATGGTGCTGGCCGTCGGCTTTGGCGTCGTAGGAGACGCCGCGTAGGCGCTCGACTTTATCGAGCGCACCCTGAAGCGCCCGGATATTCGTCTTCCATCGCCTCGAACTGTAAGTTGTCCATGCATCGGCAATTGGGTCGGTAGCGGAGTTCTGTACGATCGTCAGGATGTTCGACGGACCCGCAGTCCCGATGCCGACATTTACCGCAGAAGCGCCGGTCCCGCCCAGTACCAGCGAGTTGCTCTGGGCTACCAGGGCGCCCGCGCCGATGGCCGTCGCGTATTGGAGGTCGATAGATCCCACGTCTGCACCGGCTCCGAGCGCGGTGTTGTTGTTACCATAATTGTTGTAGTGGAGCGCCCAGTAGCCGATGGCGGTGTTGTCGGAGCCCGTCTTGTTGTTGGAGAGCGCCGAGGAGCCGCTGGCCGTGTTGTCAACGCCGGTGGAGTTCTCGAGGAGCGCCCCGGAGCCGCTGGCGGTGTTGCCCCAGCCTCCTAAGTTGGAGGCGAGCGCCCCGGAGCCGCTGGCGGTGTTGTTGTAGCCCGAATAGTTGGAGGAGAGCGCCCCGGAGCCGCTGGCGGTGTTGTTATATCCCACAGTGTTGGAGAAGAGCGCCCAGTTGCCGACGGCAGTGTTGTCGGCGCCCGTAGTTGTGAAATTTCCCGCATAGGGCCCAACAAAGGTGTTGCGCTGACTGGTAGCGCAACAGGCATGGATGAAGCGATGTCCGCCCAGGATGATGACACCCTCACTCGCACTGGTGTTTTCCGGCAGGGAAATGTTGCTGTCGGTCAGGGAGAGACCCCCATAGATCGTCTGAGTACCCATGAAGATATTGGTTCCCAGCGTGGCGAAGCCGCCGGCGTGGAAGCCGTCGAGTAGGTCGGCGTTGAGGTTGGAAACTAGGGTGTTGGAAGTGACCGCGAGCGGCGCCGTGCCGCCGGCGACCGTCGAGATGAGCTGCGTGCCGGCGAGCGTGCCGGCAGAGGCCAAGTTGCCGCTGCCAGTGATACTGAGTTTCTCCGTTCCGTTCACCTGCCCGCTCAGCAGTTTCCCGCCTTTGGTGTTGTCCACGACCAGTGCGGTCCCCGCTGCGCTGAAGACACGCCCCAGGATGCCGGTGGTCGCGCCGCTCGTGGCCGTCGCCTGGCCCACCACGCCGGTCCCGCTCGTGCTATCGGCGTGACCGCGCAACCCGACCGTTCCTCCGATTGTTGACAACGCCCGGCCGAACACCGCGGTGCCTTGGGGACTGGTAGTCTGACCGAGAACACCGTAAGCCAAACCGGCCCCCGCCTGGTTGTAGCCGAACACGCCGGCGCCTGAGTTGGCCACTGTCTGGCCCTTCACGCCGTAGCTCGTCAGGGATCCGCCCGTCACGTGCCCCAGTAGTGCAATGTTGCCCACCGAAAGCGCCCGCAGGCCGTAGCCTGTGCCGTTTTGCTCTATGAGGACCGTCTCGCCTGCGGATGTCGCTTTCGCTCGGAGTGCTCGCCCCGTGGTGCTCGTCACCGTCACACAGTCGCCGCCTGCGCAGGTGAATGTGGAAGGCCCTTCCGCGATGGCCGGATACTTGGGCGGATTGCTCACCAGCATCTCCACAGCGCCGGTCACCAAGGCTGGCTTCTGTGCCTCGACCTGGGTTCTCACCTCTTCCTTCAACTGCTCGCCGAGCACGAAATCCGACGCCTGCCGGCCACCCAGCATGGCGGCATCTTCGGCCTTCAAGGCATAAGGCACGCTCACCAGCAGGACGCGCGAGTCTTCA
>JBEKCQ010000012.1:0-57540 GCA_050014795.1 Terriglobia bacterium
GTTATGCTTTACCTCAGTCAGCCGGATGGTGAAGCCGAAGTCGCCCATGGACTGATGAATGACGAAGGGCACCTTGATGCCGTCAACCTCGCGGTAGTCGTCAAAGGTGGAATCGATCGTGACCGTGCCATTGGGCCCTTCCGCTTGCCCCTGGGCACGGACCAGCAATCCCGAGCCAACATCGAAATACATCAACTCCGCTGCTCCCTCCGCGGGAGTCGCCTCGACGACGTAAGCGTCGTGGCCATTCACGCTTTCCTTGCCCTTGACCGTCATTTTCGGGTAGAGCTCTTGGAGCTTGATGTCTCGATAGAAATCGGAGTAGCGCTTCATGGCCGTCAATTGGGCTCCGGTAACGTCTTGCAGACCGGTCTGCGGCATGTCCTGCCAACCGACGGTCCCATTGAAAGCCCGCTTGACCATGCCAAAGTTGGGAGCGTCTGTGATCGACAATTGCTTATTGGGAGCTTTCTCGTAGATTTCCTCGGTAGCTGTGCCGGGCATCTGGTCCATTTCGAATGTTCCTTTAGCGACGCGGCTGGTCAGTTTCTCGATAGCCGCTTTGCCTCCCACGGCAGCCACGTATTTCTCCACAATCTTGTCCACGGACGGCAGGGACTCCTGCGGGGCTGTTTGAGCCGCCGCGGGGATGAGTCCTGCCACGAGCACAACCAACCACACTGAAATGAGAATGTTCACCTTGAAAGTGGATCGCATTTTGCCTCCAAGAATTCCGCGTACCTTGCCAGTCGGAGATCGTCGCCCAGGAATGACCAAGTAGATCGTATCCCCCCTGCGCGTAAAGATGGTAGGCGAGGAAGGCCGGGGGAAGCAAGCGGAGTTCGCGGGGAAGCCGGGGATCGAGTCGCGGGGGGATGTGGCACGGCCCTCTTGGCCGCGTGCAGGCGCGGGGACCCCTCGACTCCGCTCGGGGCCCTGAGCCTGTCGAAGGGGGCTGACCGTGCTAGCACGGGAATGCCGGCCTAAAGGGCGACGCTACGGCGTGGTGCGCTTGAGGACGGCGCTGTTGCGCTCGTCGGCAGCGACCTGGCGATAGAACTTCTTCAGCTCGTCCAGACGGTCGATGGGAACGAGGACCTTCGTGATCTTGTACTCTCGGTTGTAACGCAGGACACCGCCGGCGGCTTCCACCTTGCTGCGGTAAGCCGCAGCACCGCAATCAACTTCGACCGGAGGCGGCACTTCTTCCACCGCGTAGCCCGGCGGAATGGTAATCTCAAAAATATCGCTCTGTACCGAAGCCGTCTCGAATTCCACCGGGTTCTTCCTGGGTTTCTCTTCGAACAAGTCCGCCCGCTTCGAACCCAGAACGCGGGGCCGGACCAGGAGCAGGTTTCCGGCCGCCTTGGCGTAATCCTTGGCCAGAAAACGATAGCTCAGTATAAGGGTACCCTCGTTTTTCTCCAGGTTCTGCACCTGGAATCCTTGAAAGACCAGGCTGCCCAGGAAGCCCCCCAGAAAACTCTCCAACTTCTTGGTCCGTTCGGCCTCCGGCGTGTCCCGCAAGCTGGCCCGGAGGTCCACCGCGGGCGCGCCCCAGCGGATCTCCTGCACACTCCCGGAAATGGCTCCCGTCGCGCTCAGCTCCAGTTTGGCGGTGCGCAGGAGACGATTGACGTTGGGCCCCAGCAGCGGAAGCTCCAGCAGTTCGCCCCCGCCCTCGGTCACCAGCAGGCCGTAATTCGCCTGGAGTTCCGGCGGCAGATAGCCGAAGGGAACCAGGGAGCTCGTGGGATCAAAGAACAGAAGCTGGCCCAACTGCTTGTGGGGTTGCGCCGCATATAGGTTGGTCGCGTCCACGTCCCCGGGCAGCCGGATGGCCATGATGACGTGGTTGAAATTCAGCACCGACGGAAAATCCCGCGCTATTACCCCCCGGCTGGCGTGCGTCAGGATGTAGTACGATTCAATCCCGATCTCCCGCAGCATGGTGCTGAGCAAAGTCACCTTGTCTTTGCAGTCCCCGTAGCGATTGGCGAAGATCTCCTGGGCAGCGTGAGGCTGGTAGCCGCCAATCCCAATTTCCACGGCAACGTACCGGATCTCACTTTGGACGAAGGCGGCCAGGGCCGCTATCTTTTCCAGAGTCGCTTTGGACGCGCCGGTAAGTTCGGCCACCTTTTGGCGCATTTCGGGGGTCGCCTGCCGCCGGCCCGCCGTGAGCTCGCCATACCAGCGACCAACGTCAGACCAGGAGGCATGGCTCTTGGCCCCGGTGCTGGCGGCGGGGGGAAAGTAGGAGACGGCCACTCGGCCCGCCAGCGCCTGCCAGGCCGGCATGGAGGGCTCCTGCTCGACCGCGGGGAGATTCTCCAGTTCCCACGTCCACTGGCTCTCCCCGGCGGGTTCGGGTTTCTGCTCGGCGTGGTTCAGCCAAACCGATTGGAACTCCCAACCCTTCGGCAGCCGCAACACGTAGCGGGCCCGCCGCACCGGGATTTCGTCCTGCACATACCACGTGTCCTGGAGGACCTTGGGCCGGCGCTTCTGCACGTACTCGTAACCGACCACGCTCCCCGCCTCCGCCGCCGGTATCCTCACGACCTTGTGCCTGGTGTCATCGTACAGGGCCGCCCCGAAAGCTCCGGTTTCCACGGCGTCCTTTTCCTTCACCTCGTATTCGTCGCCTCGCGCCGAGATGCTCCACGCCTTCAGGTAGGTCAGGCGCGTTTCCGGGTCAAAGTAAACCCCGATGGTCCCGTACTCTCGACCCTCCGGGCGGAGGATTTTGTAGGCATGACGATAGGACGTCTCGATCTCGCCGTTGTCCTTCACCGTGGTCACGTGCTCATTGAGGAGAACGACCGCCTTGGTGTCGTTCGGATAGGAGGGCAAAGGAGCACGTGCCGCCGCCCGGAGCCAGTCCGGCACGCCCCCCAGGGCCTGTGAGGCCGAGAACAGGACACTCAGCAACAGCCCCGCAAAGATCTCACTTCTGTGGGGCTGATTCCACCGCCTTGAGCACCACTTGTTCTTCATCGCCTGCCCTCACACTATCGTAGAAGACCCGCAGAGCCGAATAGCCTTCCACTCGGAAGAAATGCCCGTCCATCACCAGACGTCGCTCCAGGCGCAACGTCCCGTCCTGGCTGCGGCGCGTAATGTCATAACGGCAGAAGGGAAACTCCTTGCTGCGCGGCGCCGGGAGACTTTCCACTTGATAACCCTTCGGCAGCGTCACCGTAATCGTATCGAGTTCCTGGTAGGGATACCGGAAGTAGATGGGATAAGCCCGCTTGGCCGTCTGGAAAGGATACTTCTCGTTCGCCTGGAAGATCGCCAGGGGCAGCAGGAGGCGGCGGCCGGTGGCCGTGGCAAAGTCTTGGTCCTTCACCGTGAATTCGGCGGAGAGCGACTCTTCCGAGGACTCCCAGTGGGGAACGTTCTTGAGTTCGACCGTTGATCCTTTCGGCAGCCAGCCCTTCACCTCGTCTTCCAAGGCCTTGCGCTTGCCGGCCTCGTCCGCGTGCCGGTTATCCAGCCGACGTTCGAGAGCTTCCTGCCCCACGAACTTGACCTGGACGTTCCCTTCCACCGCCCCCTCCGTGTCCAGTTGCAGCGTCGCGGTGCGTTCGACGACGGCGTCTGCGCTCTTGGGCCGGGAGGTAGTCACAATGACACCGCCCTCCTTCCCAGGCCGGAGGCCTCCGGTGTCTGTCTCTTGCCAGGGGAGCAAATTGTAGGGGCAGAAGCGCGTGGCGGGATCCAAACACCACTCCTGCGCGCCCAGGCGGACCTGCACGATATCCGTGTCGAGTTGGCGCAAGCTGAGGAGTTTGGGTTCAAAGAATGCACTTCGTCTTTCTCCAATGGGAACGAGCGTAGCCTCGAAACCCGCCGCGCGTGCCAAGGCCACGAAAAGTTCGTTGATCTCGTAAGCATTCCCATAGCCGTGCTCGAGCACGTCTTCCACATTCTCGTTGTCCTTCAGCTTCTCCCGTCTTTCCTCCTTTTCCGTCTTCTCGCGCTCGAAGCTCAAGTTGCGGATCTGCTGGACACGCGCATAGAGCTTGCGTAGCTTGGCCTCCGGCGCATCGGCGGGATTGACGATTTCCGCCGCGGCCCTCTTGATCCCCTTGCGATCCCCAATGAAGCGCTCGTTATTCTCGTAGAGCCTCTTCCCTTTTTCTCTCCAGAAATCGTCCGGCGTCTTTATCGGCTTCTCGTCACCGAAAGTCGAAACGTAGTAGAACATCACTCGGGCCTTGAGCGAGTCGCCCGGCGGCATGTACTCTTCTTCCGGAAAGGCCGGAATATTCTGCACCTCCAGGTGAATGGTGTTGTCCTTCCGCCGTTCGGGAACCGTGTTGGCCGGCAGACCGAACCATGACCACGCTATCGGTCGGCCACCGTAGGGCCGAAGTGAGAAGTGTGCCTTGCGCGTCGAGAGTTCGCGTTGCAGAATCCAGCGGCTGTCATAGAGTGAGTACGGCCCCCGCTCGATCTTGTACCTATATTCGATGATGCTCCCCACTTGGACCTCAGGTAAGGTGAAAGTCTTGGCCAGAAACCTGAACCCCCCGGCCTTGATAACCACCTTTTCAAACATCTGCCCCTTGAAGTCCACCGCCGAACCGTCCGGTCGCACCGTCCGGGCTCGGAGGTCCTGGACGGCCCATACGTCCTTCACAAACGGAATTTCAATATCCGCGTATTTCTTCCCCTCGTCCGTGAGGACCTTGATCCGGTAGTAGCTGGTGTCGAAGTCATACACATCGTCGGTGTATTCTTCCCGATTGAGGATAATGGCCGGCGCGCCCGGATTCGTCGGGTCGCTCTTCAGCGCCAGCTCCTCCGGCGTAATGGGCGGCCATACATACTTCTCGTCCTTGGCTTGGGCGGGGACCAGAAAGCCTAGCGCCAGAAGCAGAAAACTAGGGGAGACAAGCGCGCAGGGTACTCGCGTCCGCAACATGGTGACTACTCCGCAACATGGTGACTACCTTGCTGCTCAGTGTCTGCTGCGGGCACGCGCGGCGGTGAAGAGGCAGGAAGCGAGAACGTTCCTGGCCGCCCGTCCCGGTGAGGCAGGCTTAAGCCGGAATCGACGTGCTGAATCCGCCAACTGCCAAAAAGGTACGCCTGCCAATGACCATTTGTCAATACGCAGTTTTCCGCCGCCAGGCGCGGGCGACTCCGGCGCCCACGGATGGCCCGTACGCGTCACAGAAAGGCCGGTCTATGACATAATGGGCGGCTTGCAAACAGCCGAGCGTAAACGTGAGGCACACCAGCAAATCAGGTGGGGACACTATGAAACGTTGGCTTGAAGTTGCCGTGGTCATTTGTCTGTTGGGGATTCCCCTTCGGGCGCAAGAGGCCAAGACGCCGCCGAAAACGATTGCCGTCAAAGCCGCGCATTTGATCGACACGAAGGCGGGCCGCGTCTTGGAGCAACAAGTCGTGCTCATCGTGGGCGAGCGGATCGAGAAGGTAGGGTCGGCGAAGGAGATTCAGGTGCCGGCGGGCGTAACGGTGATTGACCTCGGCCCGGCGACGCTGCTTCCCGGCCTGATTGATGCGCACGTGCACCTGACCGGCGATCCGGAGCACAGCGGGTACAAGTCGCTGGGAATTTCCGTGCCGCGCCAAACGCTGACCGGCGCGAAAAACGCTCGCCTGACGCTCGAGGCCGGTTTCACCACGGTTCGCAACGTGGGAGCGGCAAGCTACTCCGACGTGGCGCTACGGGACGCCATCAACGCTGGAGAGATTCCAGGGCCGCGAATGCTCGTGTCAGGCCCGGCGCTGGGCTCGACCGGCGGTCACTGCGATGAGAATCTGCTAGCGCCGGAGTTCGCTTACCACGACGAGGGCGTAGCCGACGGTGTGCCGGCCGTCCTAGCCAAGGTGCGCGAGGTCATCAAGTACGGAGCCGACGTCATCAAGTTCTGCGCGAGTGGCGGAGTCTTCTCCAAAGGCGACCTGCCGGGGACCGAGCAGTACAGCCCGGCGGAGATGTCGGCCTTGGTCGAGGAGGCGCACCGCCAGGGCCGCAAAGTCGCCGCGCATGCGCACGGCGGTCAGGCCATCACGGATGCCGCCAAGGCCGGAGTCGATTCCATCGAGCACGGCAGCCTCATTGACGACGAGGGCATTCGCGCCATGAAGGAGCACGGCACATACCTCGTGGCCGATATTTACAACGACGACTTCATCCTCGGCCTGGGCAAACAGTTCGGCTTCACCGACGAGATGCTGGAGAAGGAGCGCATGGTCGGCCAGCAGCAACGCGAGGGTTTCCGCAAGGCCGCGCAGGCCGGCGTCAAGATCGCCTACGGCACGGATGCCGGCGTCTATCCTCACGGCGGAAACGCCAAGCAGTTTGCCTATATGGTGAAGTACGGCCTGACCCCGATCGAGGCCATTCAGTCAGCCACCGTGAATGCCGCGGACTTGCTCGGCTGGTCGGATCGCGTGGGGTGCATCGAGCCGGGGAAATTCGCCGACCTGATCGTGGTGGAGAGCGACCCTTTGAAGGACATCACTGTGCTGGAACGTATCAAGTTTGTGATGAAAGGTGGACAGATAGTGAAGAACGAGCTGTAGATGTAAAACCGACTGTGGCACGGCCGCCAGGAAATCGAGAGAGGACGTTATGAAAGTCACGAGTCGCATGGGTCGCCGAAAATTCTTGCAGGGTTCCACGGCAGCGCTGGGCGCGGGGTCACTCCTGGGCGGGGCGGCTGAATCATTGGCCTCTGAACCCTCGGGCCCAGCCACAGCACACCCTGAGCTTCGTCCCCCCAACCTGCAAATGCAGGCGAAATTCGAACCGGCACAGGTGGTTTGGATTCTGGTCGAGCCAGCCGTGGGGCCTAAAGGGCAACTCGCAGCCCGAGAACTCGCGCGCGGTCTCAGAAGCCTCGGTTTGGTTCGCGAGCCGGTTCAGGCGCCCCTACCCGGCGCGACACCGGGCCCAACAGATTTCGTCTTCAGCCTTACGCTCAACCAAGACGCGTTCAAGCATCACGAGGCTTATCAGGTTGCCCGGGAGTCAAGCGGTGGCGGGCAAGCTCACGTCCGGTTCAGCGCCGCTGCACCGCAAGCGATCCTGTACGCGGTTTTCGATTTTCTGGAACGCCAGGGCGCCTTCTTCGGCTTGGACGGCGAGGTCTATCCGCTGGAGCCCGCGCGGGCGCTCAATCTCCCGTCGCCCAATCAGCCCTGGCAGGCTCAGCCGCGATTCGGCGTGCGGGGTCTGGTCCCCTGGCCGGATTTCCTGAACTGCGTCACCGTCTTCAATCGCGAGGATTTCCGCGCCTATCTCGAAGCCATGTTGCGCATGCGCTTCAACACGCTGGGGATTCATGTCTATTCCGGCTCCAATCAGTGGGCGGAATCTTTCCTTTCGTTCGAGTACGCAGGCGCTGGACACCTCGCGTTCACCGACACGAGTGCGACGCACCGCTGGGGATATCTGCCAGAGCGCACTTCCCGCTACGGGATGGGTGGCGCGGATTTCTACGACGGCGAGGTCTTTGGCTCCGAAGCCACCACGCTGGCACGAAGCCCATGGGAGGCAGCGGAGTTGGCGCAGCAGCTCTGGGGCGAGGCTTTCCGTTACGCGCGCGACCTCGGGATCCGCACCGGCGTGGGCTTCGAGCCTTACCAGATTCCAGACGAAATCTTCCGCGCCACGCCGCCCGAGGCTCGGCTCGAGCAGAAGGACCCCCAGCTCCCAGGGCCGCGTCTCGACCCGGAGTCCGTGTCGGCGCGCGACATCCTCGAAGCCAGGCTGGGACAGCTTCTCGAAGCCTACCCCACGGTAGATTACGTTTGGCTGTGGGAAGATGAAGGAATGAGCTGGGCCAGCCAGAAGACCGGCGTCCCGCTTTCGGTGACTCCTTTCAAGCAAGCCCACGATTTCTTGCAGCGGCACGCGCCCGACAAGCGGCTGGTGATTTCCGGCTGGGGTGGCGTGGTGCGGCACTTCACCGCGTTCCACCGGCAATTGCCCGAGGACATCATCTTCTCATCGCTGAGCGACAACCTGGGCTGGGACCCCGTCAGCGAGGAATTCGGCAAACTCGAAGGTCGTGAGCGTTGGCCCATTCCCTGGCTGGAAGATGACCCCGCGATGTGGCTGCCACAGTTCCACGTGCACCGCTTTGTGCGGGACATGGACCGCGCCGAAACGTTCGGCTGCCAGGGGCTGCTAGGAATCCATTGGCGCCACCGCATCATGGATATCAACGCTGGTTTCCAGTCGCGATACTCATGGGAGAAGGACCTCCAGCCTGAGCAATACTATCGCGCCTACAGCAAAGCACTCGTGCGCCAGCCCGCCGCCGAGAAGCTCGCGCCGGTACTTAACGAAACCGACCGCGACCGCCGCATCCTTGGCTCGTTCACGGGCGAAATCAAAGACGGCCACTACCAGATCCACGAATACTCGGGCGACTACGACGAAGCGTTTCAGTTCTGGAATGGCTACGAGCCGCCGGCGGAGGTAAAGCAATCGCAGGCAGAAGTCGCTCGTTCACTTCGCGCCCTTACGGACGCTGCTTCCAGCCCTGCCGAAAGAGAACGCCTCAACTACCTGGCACGGCACGTCGAGTTCCTGGTGCCTTATGCGGAATCGTGGTCCCTGGCGTCTCACCTGCACCAGGTCCTGCAACAGGCTGCCGAATTGAGAAAGCAAGGGAGAACGGAGGAGGCCCGCCAGAAGGTGATGAGCGAAGGAGTGCCGTGGTGGCTGAAGCTGGCACCTTTGGTGCGCGAAGCCATCCTGGATTTTCAGGACATCGTCAGCACGCGCAGTGATCTGGGAACGCTCGCGTCCATGCACAACAAATACGAGCGTCTGGCGCTCTTCCGCCTGCGCGCGTCAATGAAGGAATTCCTGGGCGAATTGCCGCCCGAGGTCGAGCGAGTATTCGAGGAGGCGCGCCGGCCAGCAGCCAACGCCGCCTCGCGAGTGTTCATCCCCACGCGGCCGACCTCTCTTCGGCCCGGCGAGCGCGTGCGTATTTTCGCCGTCGCCCTCGGCGGGAAACAGGTAACAGGCGTCACGCTCTTCACGCGACCCGCAGGGGCGGCAGCCTGGCGTGCCAGTGCGATGAAGCTGGTGGAACGAAGAACATACGAGGCTGAGATCAAAGCGCCAGAGACTACGAACCCCCTGCTTGATTATTACGTCGAGGCGGAGTTCAACTCGGGCCAGACGGAGACTCGCGCCACCGCTCCGCTCGAAGCGCCAGCCAAGTTCTATACTGTTACACTGGTGTGAGGACGGTACGCTTCGCTATCTCGTCTTGATCTCCACCACGCTAACGTGTGGATCGGGCGGCTGAGCGGGAATTTCGATGGTTACTGTCTCGCCAGCCTGACGGTATTTCAACAGCTTCCCTCCTGCCAGTAAGCGGACTTCCGAAACCTGCCGGGTAAGACCAGAAAGCTCCACGTTTCCCCTGGGCCACTCGAAGACGTGCAAGTAGATGGTCTTACCCTTGGCCGTCGTCCTGCCGAAGGTGAGGTTCTGCAAAGGCCCGTAGGTTGTTCCGTAGATGGATTCGCCGTTGACACGGAGCCATTCGCCGATGGCCCGCAATCGCTCCTCGAATTCCGGCTGAATCGTGCCCTCGGGCGTCGGCCCCACGTTGAGCAGCAAATTCCCGCCCCTGCTCGCCACCTCCACCAGGCTCCGGATGAGCTGAGTCTCAGATTTGAAATTCCTGTCGTTCTTGTTGTAGGCCCAGGTGTCGTTGATGGTCATGCAGGTTTCCCATAACAGGAAGTCTTCCGGACTGGCAGGGAACACAGCGGTGCTGGCCGTAGCCTTGGGACGCTCGAGTCCAGCCATTCGCGTCTTCGTACTCTTGGTGGGAATCGTGTCGGGAATAAACTGTTCCGGCGTTTCGAAATCGCCCGGCAGACCAATGCGGTTATTGATGAGCGTCGCAGGCTGCAATTGGTGAATCAGGTTGTGAAAGCGCGAGCCGTCGTACTTCTCCTGATGGTCCAGGCCGTCGAACCAGACCAGCGCGACTGGCCCATACTTCGTCAGCAGCTCCCGCAGTTGACCTTCCATGTAGTCGAGGTAAGTCGTCCATTCCGGACGCTCCGGCTCGCCTTGCCAATTCTCTTTGGCCAACTTGGAAGTGTCGCGAAATCCGGGATGGTCCATGTCCGGCGGTGAGTAGTAGAAACCGAGCGGCATGCGTTCCTCGCGGCAGGCCGCCGCGAGCTCGGCCACAACATCCCGCCCGTAAGGTGTCTTCGTGATCTGGTAGTCGGTCAATGCCGAATCGAACATGCAAAAGCCGTCGTGATGTTTGCTCGTGAACACCATATAGCGCTGGCCCGCCGCCTTCGCCAGACGAACCCATGCCTGGGCGTCAAACTTGACGGGATTGAATCGCCTGGGAAGCGCTCGGTACTCAACTTCGCTGATTGCCGGATTCGGCCCCGGAGTCATGATCGGCCAGGAAGCCTCCACACTCGCCAGAGAATACGGTCCCCAGTGAATGAACATGCCGAATTTCGCCTCGCGGAACCAGGCGGTCCTCTCCGCTGCAGTTTCAACTGCCTTATCAGGGGCAGAGCCCGCGCGCTCCTGCGCGATGCCGTCGGCGATGGAGAACAGGCCTATGAACGTCGCGAGAACAATGAATCGCTTTGGATGGCCCATCTTCAGATTGCCCCCTTCCCTTCCACGGTCAGCTTGGCAGTGCGCACGATCACCGCCGCGAAAAACCCATCCATGAAGTGCAGGTCCGGCCGCGTCCGGAAATAGCCGTGGGCATCAAACAGCGGCGCGAGCGCGGGAAATTCAGACGAGAGTTCGGCAGCGGTCAGTAAGCGAAATCCTCCGGCGGCCTGAAGCGCGCTTTCCACTACCTGCTCGTTCTCTTCGGGCTCCAGCGAGCAAGTCGAATAGACAAATCGGCCGCCGGGCGCGAGAACGGCGAGCGCATTCGTCAACATCTCCTCCTGCCCCGCCGCGAGCCGCGGCAAGTCGCTCGGTTGAAGTCGCCACTTGATTTCGGGATTACGCGCCAGCGTTCCCGTCCCCGAGCACGGCACGTCCAGCAGGATTCCCAAAGGGCAGGCTGCGCCTTCCATCGAGGCGCACCATATGCAGACTGACCCCCGTCGGGATGCGCTCCCGCACGAGCCGCGCCATGGTGCGCAGCCTGGGGGCACTCAGGTCGCACGCGACCAAGGTCCCGCGGCCAACGGCCTCCGCAAGCTGACAGGTCTTCATTCCCGGCGCCGCGCAGAGATCGAGCACGCGCTGATTTCGCACCGGCGCCACCAGCGCGGCCACGAGTTGCGAGGCTTCGTCCTGAATCACCAATCGCCCTTCGCTTACTGCTTTGGAGGCCTGGACATTTCCGGACTGAACCACGAGTGCCTGCGGCGCATACTTGCCGAGTTCGGTTTGAATGCCCTCGCTGGAAATCTGCCTCTGGATTTCTGCCCGCTCGCCCTGGCGCACCCGCAGGGTTGTGTGCGGCACGGCGTTGCTTGCCCACGCAACTGCATCAGCAGCGGCCGGTCCAAAGTTCCGCTCCCAGCGCTCCAACAGCCAGGCAGGGAACGAGCGTCGTCCTTTTCCACCGCCGCGACACGCCGCGGGGGCGGTTCGCATTTGCGCAACACGGCGTTGACCAAGCCCGCCGCCGACCGCTTGCGCGCGGATTTGGCCAGTTCCACGGCCTCATTCACCACTGCTGATTTGGGAATCTTCTCCAGAAACCGGATCTGGTAAACGCCCAGGCGTAGGATGGTTGCGATCTCCGGATCGAAATACTTCAGCGGTTTTCCAGAAAGCCGCTCGATCTGGAAGTCAAGCTCCCCGTGCCATCGCAAGGCGCCCATGACAAGTTCCGTGGCCAGATTCCGATCGACCTCGCGCAGTTCAGACACCTGCGAGCGCTGAAGCAAGTCCACGGCGAAGGCGCGACCGGACTCAACGCGGCGGAGGATCTGATAGGCGATTTCGCGGGCAGGAGAAACGGGCATAGCGAATTATGAATTCTGAATTGTGAATTATGAATTGCGAAAAATGTGCCCAGCCTGCAAGTGTGAGCCAGTTCCTCTGTTCTTCAATTCATAATTCAGCATTCACAATTCACCATTCATATAAGCTTTTCGCCGGGCTGGAGGTGGACCCCGTTCAGGAAGTCACGCGCCGCAAGCCGTTTGCGCCCCTCCACCTGGAGTTCTTTGATTTCGAGTTGCGTCCCTTGGCCGCAGGCAACGAAGAGTCTGCCTCGCTCGGCCGCGAGTGTTGCCGGCTCCAGTGGGCCCGCTGCTGGCGTAGGTGATACGGCCGCGGCCCAGACGTGGAGGTTCTTGCCGCGAAATGTCGTGTACGCCCCCGGCCAGGGATACAGCCCGCGCACGCGCCAGGCGATCTCCTGCGCGGTCAATGACCAGTCAATTCGGCCATGCTCTTTCTTCAGCATGGGCGCCAGCGTGGCCTGGGAATGGTCCTGCGGCCGCGGCGTGATTTCGCCCCGCTCGAGCGCGTGCAGGGTCTCGACCATCAGGTCGGCGCCCAGCACACTCAGCCGCTCTGCAAGCGTCTCCGCTGTGTCGTCCTCACGGATTTCCTCTTCCCGCATGAGAAGAATGCCGCCCGTGTCCATGCCGGGATCGATCTTCATGGTCGTCACGCCGGTAACGCGCTCGCCGCGAATCAACGCCCACTGAATGGGCGCCGCGCCGCGGTACTTGGGGAGGAGCGAGGCATGCAAATTGATACAGCCCAACCGCGGCAGGTCGATCATCCAGGGCGGGATGATGCGGCCATAAGCGACCACCACGATCGCATCGGGTCGATAACGGGAGAGAAACTCCTGCGTCGCCGGGTCCTTGAGCTTGGCGGGTTGAAAGACTCTGATCCCAGCTTTCTCCGCCAGTTGCTTGACCGGCGGAGGTTTCACTTCGTAACCCCGGCCCGAGGGTTCGTCCGGTTGACTGATAACTAACTCGATCGTGAAGCCTTCCGCCAGAAGCTTTTCGAGGGTGGGAACGGCGAATTGAGGGGTACCACAGAAAATGAGTTGCATGAATCAGTTGTTGGTTGTCAGTCGTCAGTCGCCAGCTTCAACTGACAACGAACCACTCACAACAAACAGTGCGGACCTACCACTGCCCTGCTTTCACCAGCTTCTTCACCTTGCGCTTGATGGAATCGCGTTTCAGCAAGCTGAGGTGCTGAATGAAAAGCGTCCCGTTCAGGTGGTCGGTTTCATGGCAGAAGGCGCGGGCGAGCAAACCCTCCCCGGTTCTCGTGAATTCCTTGCCACGGATATCCTGCGCGCGGATGGTCGCCCGCTGGGGTCGGGTGGTGCTGGCGCGAAAATCCGGCAGGCTCAGGCAGCCCTCTTCCTGCGTCGTTCTGCCCTCCGTGGAAACGATCACCGGGTTCACCAGAACGATCTTGTCGTCCGGGTTTTCTCCCAGCGATACGTCGATTACGGCCAGGCGCTTCGGGATTCCAATCTGCGGCGCCGCCAGACCAACACCATTGGCGGCGTACATGGTCTCGAACATATCAGCGACCAGCTTCTCGAGGTCGCTGTTGAAGACCATCACCGGCTCGGCAGCCATCTCCAGCACTCGGTCGCCGTATTTCACGATGGGATAAATCATGGTCAATTGTCAGTGGTCAGTTGTCAGGTGTCAGCCACGACAAACAACCAACACGATCGGTCTGGGGTCACGTCTCAGAACCGGCGCACCTGCTCCAAGTAAGCGTCGAAGTTTCGGCGCGTCTCGGGGAGCGAATCACCTCCGAATTTCTCCAGAGCCGCCCGGGCCAGCACCAGCGCAACCATGGCTTCGCCGACCACGCCTGCGGCAGGCACCACGCAGACGTCGGAGCGTTCGTAGGCCGCCTTCACTGTCTCCTTCGTCCTCAAGTCCACAGATTCGAGCGGTTGCCGTAACGTAGCGATCGGCTTCAAGTAACCACGCACCACTATGTCTTCGCCGTTTGTGATGCCACCTTCCAAGCCTCCCGCGTGGTTGGATTTGCGCGTGAAGCGCGATCCCGCCCGGTCATACCCAATCTCGTCATGCACCCGCGAGCCGAAGCTCGCAGCGTTGGCGATTCCGCTCCCCAACTCCACGGCCTTGACCGCCTGAATCGACATCATCGCCTGAGCCAGTTGCCCGTCCAGACGCTCGTCCCACTGGGCGCAGGAGCCGAGACCTGGGGGGACACCGTGCGCAACCACCTCAAACGTCCCACCCACGGAATCACGTGTCGCAAGCGCCTCGTCCACCTCCTCCTTCATGCGCGCTTCCACGTCCGCGTCCACACAGTTCAGAACGATTTCCTCCCGATCCCGTAAGGCGAGCACTTGCGCGAAAGGCACGCTAGCGCTCTCGAGCTTCACTCGGCCGACAGCGATAACGTGACTGGCCACGTCGATGCCGAGCTCTTTCAAAAAGAGCTTCGCCACCGCGCCCGCGGCAACTCGTGCCGCAGTCTCGCGCGCACTGGCCCGCTCCAAGACGTAGCGTGCGTCGTGGAAGTCGTACTTCAAGCATCCCGCCAGATCCACGTGACCCGGCCGCGGCGCCGCAAGGGGCTTGACCTGGGCACAGGCTTCGGCACTGGCCTCGACCGCCAGCGCTTCCTTCCAATTCTCCCAGTCGCGGTTCTCGATAAGGATGGTTATCGGCGAGCCGATAGTGATGCCGTGCCGGACCCCGGAAAAGAATTGCGCGATGTCCGCCTCAATCTTCATTCGCCCGCCGCGCCCGTAGCCGCCCTGGCGGCGCTTCAGTTCGCGCCCCACATAGTCAAAGTCTATGCGCAACCCTGCTGGCAACCCCGAAAGGAACGCCACCAGTGCCTGGCCGTGCGACTCGCCCGCTGTTTGAAATCGCAGCATAGAATTTAGAGACAATGCGTTACCGAACGCTCAAGAATCTGCATTCTAGCCAAATCCGCCCAGGAGGTCAAAGAATTGCCTACCCCACCGCGTTGCCGGACTTCAATACCGCGCTTCGGGCGAGGCAGCGACAGTGACTGGCAAGGTCTCAAGCGGGAAGCTCTGCGCACTGCGGGCGGATTCCGGCCGCGGCTGCCATTCGTAATCGAAGTAGTCGATCCCCATCGTGGAGCGCCCAAACAGGCGCAACTCCACTTCCGTTCGATTGTGAACCGGAAACCAGAAGTCCCCGAACTTGGCGTAGTCGTGCACGAAGTGGGTGCGCCGGACCCAGAAGGATGGCCGCTGCGCAGGTTCTCCCTCGATGCGTTGGATGGCAAAGTCGTGCGGATTTATCCAGATCTTGCCGCGGAAGAGGTACTTGTTGATTGTCCGGGGCTCCACCTGGAAAACGTGGGCCCCCACGACGGTGTCGTACTCCAGGTAGGCAAAGGTGTAGTTGCGCCGGCAAATCTCCACCACCTCGCGCGCGGGCGACCGGGCATTCGCTTGTTCAGTCTCCAGCAGGGGCACAAAAACACGGCGTTCGACCGACTGCGACCCGCCACGTTCAACCACCCGGAACCGTTTGCCATCCGGCGCCTCAAAGCGTGCCTCCACTACCAGGTAAGCCTTTCGGCGCAAGCGCGGGTTGGTTGCAGTGTAGCGCCGCCGGCTCAGGTAGGAGCGGAGCGCTTCGCGGCGTTGGGCGTTCGCTTGTTCCATCCGGGCGACAATTTCCTCGCCCTCGCCAGGGAGCAAAGCACTCGGAGCGCTCATCGGATTTGCACCCGTCAGCACCGCGATCAGCGCGAGCCACAGGGATACTTGCACTGCCGACCGAGCGTATTTGAGAAAACGTGCCCCGCCCAAATACAGAAGCCCCGCCAGCCAGCCGTGCTTCGTCGCGGTCTTTCGGCAGGGTTCGTCAGGCTGCGTGGTTGATTTCCACCACACGCCCGCCATGCCCGGCCAGGCCGCGGGCTGGAAGGATTTCTGCGTGAGCCAGTAGCACGAGTAGGTGCAACCGTGGCACGCCCGGCGTTGGCTGAAATCCGCCTGGCGGTACTTAGGCTCGAAATCCGGGTCCAGGATGTTGAGCGGTGTTGGGGACGGGTGATCCTGGCACATCCAGAATTCGCCGTTGGGCTTGATGTCGAAGAACAGCTCGCCGGCCAGGCAGCCCCAGTTGTAGGTCTCCTGGCGATAGTAGTCTTCGCAGCCCTGCTTGTAGAAGCCCGGTGAGAGGAGGGTCGGTGAATCGACTCGCCGCAAGAAATCAGGACTCACTTTGAGCTCGGTCGGCACCCGGAGATTGCCCTGGCCGACCACCACAGGGTTCAACCACAGGCGGGCCCTGGGGAATTCCCGCGTGCAGTAGGCCACAATTCCTCCCACTTGGTCGAGATTGCTGGACGATACGGTTATGTTCACGGTCAGGCGCTTGCCCTGCGGCAGGTGATCGTTCAGGTATCGAATGGACTCCAGTATTTTGGGACCTACATGGCTGTAAGGCAGGTCGTTGCCCAGCACTCCGTCGAGCGAGATGGCGATCTCCGAGACGCGCGAGGCAAGGAGCTCTGCATACTTCGCAGTCGGCATGGTCCCGTTGGAAGTGATCTTGGTGTACAAGCCCTTGTCGACCGCGTAATTCAATAGAGTGGCAAAATCTGATCGCAACAGGGGTTCGCCTCCCCCCGAGATGCTCAAGACCGCTACCCCCAGGTGATCGAGCCGGTCAATGATGCGCTTCATTCCGGCTGTGTCCTGCTCCGGGATGTGCTGGGCGGGGATGTGGCAAAAGTGGCAACGAAGGTTGCAGCGATGGGTCAGGGCTAAGTGGGCAAAGTAGGGCCGACGGCGCAAAGCCAGGTTTCTGAACGTCCGGAACCAGAATTTGGGGGACATGCTCCACCTCCTGGCGAGGGAGGCAAGCAGGCCCGTACCCAACCGTCACTTTCCGAAGCACGTCAATAAGTCTTTGATTACCAATGAATTGCCGTTGGATGCGGATGTATCACGTCAAGGTGCGCGCCGGAGGGCCGCGGGAAGCTTGCAGCAACGCAAGGACTATCTGGCATGGGGGCTGAGCCAGGCTTGCCAGGCGGCAACTCCTGCCAGCCTGAGGAACGAGGGCTCCCTTCCCAAGCCCAGAAGGCAATTTTTCGTCAGACCCTATGCCAGTCCTTCCACTTGAAGAGGTGAGATGTATAATGTTTGGTCTCTCGGAGCCCCGCTTGCGATACCTAATCCTCAGCGATGTTCACTCGAACCTGGAAGCGTTTGACACTTGCATGGAGATGGCGCAGGGCAAGTATGACCAAGCCCTCTGCCTGGGGGACTTGGTGGGCTACGGCCCGGACCCGAACCCCGTCATCGAACGCGTGCGCGCGGTCGCCACGGTGATCATCCGGGGCAATCACGACAGGGCATGCTCCGGCCTCATTGACGCTGCCGAGTTCAATCCCCTGGCGCGCCAGGCGACCGATTGGACTCGGGAGCAACTTACTGCGGGGCACATCAAATATCTTCGCGATCTGCCGATGGGCCCGGTGATGGTCGCTGGTGTCCAGCTTGTGCACGGCACCGTCCTCGACGAGGATGATTACATTTTGGGTCCCGGCCAGGCGCTTCCGGAACTCCGGAACCTGGCCATGCAGGCGATCTTCTTCGGCCACACGCACTATCAAGGCGGCTTCATGCTCACTCCGACCGGCCGCTTCCAGTCGATCCGCTGTTCCTCAAAGCAGGACGGGCTTACAGCGACTTTGTCGCTCGAGGATGACGCCCGCTATCTGATCAATCCGGGCTCCGTGGGCCAGCCGCGCGACGGAGATTGGCGCGCCGCCTTTGCGATCTTCGATAGAGAAAAGAACCAAGTCGAGTACTACCGCACCCCTTACGACCGTCTCCAGGTCCAGCAAAAGATGCGTAAAGCTGGGCTGCCCGAGCCGCTTATCCGGCGGCTCGAATACGGCCGATAGATAGCTGTTGCCGTGATGAGAGCCCCCTCGGCCGAACGTCGTCCTGCATCGTGGCGTTTTCAGAACTGAACTGATTTGGGCGTAATGGTAGGCGGGGCTTGGTTCCACTCCAGGGGCATGTGCTCAAAGGAGACCTGGAAAGGCCGCGTCTGACCAGGCTCGAGGGGACGCGTCTGAAGCGTGATGGGACGCGCCGTTTCGCGTAAGACTACCTGGTTAAACGTGTCCACGAAGACTAACTCGAGTTCAAGTTCCCGGATTTCCTTCCCACCTTTGTTGGACACCCGCGCATCCAGATAGGTCACGGTGTGACCCAGGAAGTTCTCCGCGGCGCTCATCCGCGCGTCGGTGATAGCGATCTGTTGCAGGTAGGCCTTCTGTTCTTCGCTAAGGCGTGCTTCAGATGACGAGGGACCGGATCCGATTCGCACGAGCAGCACCAGGGCGGTGACTATGATCGCCAGCGCTCCCGCCGCCATCAGAACGTAAGTGAGAGTCGATCGCTCTTCAGCCAAGGTCACTCCGAAATTGGAAATTGGAAATTAGAAACTGGAAATTGGGAACTCGCTCGAGTTTCGATTTTCCAGTTTCGTACTTCGTTTGCCACTCTCACGTGCCCGCGACTGTCAAGCCCTCAACCAGCAAGGTTGGCGCGGCCAGGGCGCTGCGGAACTCGAGGTCAGAACCAATGGCCTCGATGTGGTTCAGCATCTCCGCAAGGTTCCCGGCGATGGTCACCTCCTGGACGGGAAACGTGAGTTCCCCGTTTTCAATCCAAAGGCCAGAAGCTCCACGCGAGTAATCACCGGTCACGATGTTCACGCCAAACCCGATCAGTTCCGTCACGTAGAAGCCGCTACGAACCGAACGCAGAATCTCCGCAGGCGGAGGTTGGCCGGCCGCCAGATAGAAGTTCTTCGGCCCCACCATGGGCGGCCCGGCCAGCCCGCGGGAAGCATTGCCGGTAGTCCTCATGTTGAGCTTGCGCGCCGTGTAGCAATTCAGCAGGTAGTTCCGCAACTCGCCCTTCTCGATCACTGGTGTAATGCAGGCAGGGACACCCTCGTCGTCGAAGGGCCGCGACCCGAATCCGCTCGGGCGCAGCCCGTCATCCAGGATGGTGACGTTCCCGCTGGCCACACGCTGGCCCAGCTTGCCGGTTAAAAAGGAGGCGCTGCGATAAATAGCGTCGCCCCGCACCGCCTCAAACACGTGCCCCAGCAGCGAGCGGGCAGTTTCCGGGTCAAAGACGACCGGTACGCGGCAGGTAGATGCCTTGCGCGCTCCCAGCTTACGCAGCGCGCGCTCCGCTGCCTTACGGCCGACGGCGGCAGGGTCTTCAAGGGCTGAGGCCCGCCGGGCTACCGAGTACCAGTAGTCGCGCTGCATGCCGCCGTTCTGCGCAATGGGCGCCACCGAAACCGCGCAATAGGAGGAACGGTAGCTGCCCGCAAAGCCCAGAGAGTTTGCGTAGGCCTTGGTGCCCCAGCTCGCTTCGAACCATGCTCCCTCAGAATTCTGTATCCGCGGGTCAGCGCTGAGTGCAGCCTCCTCGGCTCGTCGCGCGAACTGAATACGATCGTCGGTGGAAAGCTCACCCACGTCGGGAGAGTAAAGCTCCAGATCGCCGGCGTAGCGGCCCAGCAACTCCGCTGCCGGCAGCCCGCTCGCCGGGTCTTCGGAGGTGACCTTGGCCATGGCCAGCGTCCGCTCCACAAGCCGGAGAAGCGAGGAAGCGGAGAAGTCGCTGGAGAACGATGTGGCGCTGCGTGTGCCCACGAACGCCCGCAGCCCAAGCGCCTTGGAAGCCGCTTCTTTCAGACTCTCGATCTTGCCCAAACGCAGGACAGTAGAAAACTCGTCGGCCTCACGCACCACGACATCGGCGGCCGTCGCGCCCGCGCTGACGGCCCGCGCCACTAGCCCACTGGCGACGTGTTCTAGAGAATTCTCAGCCATCCGCAGAGCCATGACGAGCAACCAATGGGTCTTCTTGACTCGTCACTCGTCACTCGTCACTTGCCACTTATCATTGAAAAGACTGCACACTGCGCGGCGCGGTCCCTCCCACCGTCAACCGGCTCACCTTGATCGTGGGGATGCCGACGCCGACCGGCACGCTCTGCCCGTCCTTGCCGCACGTGCCGATGCCTGGATCGAGCTGAAGGTCGTTTCCCACCGCCGTCACGCGCGTGAGCACGGTGGGCCCGTCGCCGATCAACGTTGCGCCCTTCACGGGCGCAGTAATCTTCCCATCTTCGATCAAATAGGCTTCCGAGGCGGAAAAAACAAACTTGCCATTAGTGATGTCCACCTGACCGCCGCCGAAATAGACCGCATAAAGGCCGCGCCGGACCGAACGGATGATATCCTGAGGATCTTCAGCTCCGGCGAGCATACAGGTATTGGTCATACGGGGCATCGGGATGTGCTCGTAGCTCTCCCGACGTCCGTTGCCGGTGCTGGTCCCCTTCAAGACCGTAGCGCTCAGCCTGTCCTGAAGGTAGCCGCGCAGGATCCCGTTTTCGATCAGGACTGTCCGCTGCGTAGGCGCGCCTTCGTCGTCCATGTTGAGCGAGCCGCGGCGCCCGGGAATCGTCCCGTCATCCACGACGGTACAAAGTTCTGAGGCCACGCGCTGGCCAATACGTCCGCTGAACGCCGAGATGCCCTTGCGGTTGAAGTCCGCCTCGAGCCCGTGGCCAATGGCTTCGTGCAGCAGGATGCCTGGCCAACCGGGACCCAACACCACTTCCATTTCTCCGGCGGGCGCCGCGCGTGCCGTGAGTTGCACGATGGCCTGCCGCGCCGCTTCACGAGCAAAATGTTCCGGACTCTGCTCACCCTGGAAGAATTCGAGTCCGACGCGTCCTCCGCCGCCGCTCGAGCCGGACTGGAGATTGCCATTTTCTTGAGCGATGGTGAAGACTCCCAGCCGCACCAAGGGCTGAAGATCCATCACCACGCGCCCGTCGGAACCGGCAATCAAGATGTGGCGAATCTGGTCGCCGTAGCTCACGCGCACCTGACGAATGCGCGAGTCGTAGCCCCGGGCGGCGCGGTCGCCCCGCTCGACCAGCGCGAGCTTCTCGGCCAGGTCACGATCCGTCGACGGCAAGAGCACCGGGTAGAAATCGTGGGAGGGTTCGACCGTGGTCAGCCCGACCGTCGAAAGGCGCGCGGGGCCGCTGGCAATGCGCGCCGCAATGCGGGCCACCTTGAGGATTTTCTCGGGCGCGAGATCATCCGTATAGGCATACCCTGTCTGCTCTCCCGCGAGTACCCGCACCCCGCAGCCCAGGGAGATGCCTTCGGTGGCGCTCTTCACCAAGGATTCATCGAGGAGAAGGGAGGATGTGGTCGTGTATTCGAAATAGAGATCGGCGTAGTCGCCACCCTCCGAGACCGCCGCGGCAAGATACCGTTCGAGGTCGGGTTCGGTCAGGCCGTAACGCTCATAGAAGAAGCGGTCTGAATTGCCCATGTTTCAGTCTCTCGGTCAGCGCCCTCTCGATAAGCGATCAGACTCCGTGCCGGAATTCTCACGCTAGCACACGCTCCGAGGGGTGTCAATTTCGTGCCGCTGGGCAGCGATTCTCCCGGCGAGTTGCCAACCCGATGAGCCTGCGTAGCGTCTAAGTACAGCAGAAGGGGAACGATGGGCAGCGTGGACAGAGGCTAAGGGTACGCGCCGGCCCACGGTGCCGCGATTTCTCGGCAGGAGGTGCAAGGTGCGACTCAGGATTCTTGTGATGTTTTTGACTGCCTTGGCTTTCTCTTGGGCAGCGCAAGACGTTCAGGCCGGTGTTATCCGGTACACAGGGAAAAAGCTCGCTAAGGGCACGACCACCGTCGCCAGCGCCACGGCTGGAGGTGTAGCCACTGCTGGCAAGGCCACCGGCGGGGTGGTTGCCACAGGCGCAGGCGGGTTCGCGAAAAGCGCTAAGGCGACCCCTGGCGTTCTCGGTCGAGGCACAAAAGCAGTGGCCAAGAGCATTGCCAAAGCTATCTGGTGAGACGAGGGGGGCGCACGCCATGCGCCCCTACATCATTCTGGGCGAACCTGACTGAGGGCGATAAGCTCTAGCCAAGTCTTCTGGGCGGGAGAATCCGCCCTGCTGGGCCCCGCACGCAGCGGTAGCCTACTGAGGTTTTGCCGCGACGTTCCAACCGTCCACTTCCACGACAGGGTGGGTGCCCTCCAAATCCTCCATTCGATAAGTCGCGGTGATTTCCTTTTTCTCTCCCGGCAGCAGCGAGAAGTAATTGTCCTGCCATAGAATCGGCAACAGCTCCTCTCCCCCTCGACCCTTGGTGATGCGCAAATGGACGAAGAAAGCCAGATGCGGTCCCGGGTTCGTTACGGTCACATGGGCAACGTCCTCGTCGTCCTTATGCGCAATGCGGGTCGCAACCTTCAGTTCCACCTTGGGCAGATTCTGGAGCGCAGTAAGATCCGCGAAGGATTTCGTCGGCGTGTAGTACCACTTGGACTTCTCCCAATCGAGGACCTCCGGAGTGGTTGATAGCCAATAGAAATTCGAACTCACCAGCTTGCCAGCGGAATCTTGCAGGGTGAGGCTGCTGTCGGGACCAACATCGAGCGTGGCTTCTTTGGTGAACTTCTCCGCCAAATCCAGGTTGTAGACCTTTGCCGTGACTTTCATGCCTTTGAATGGCTCGTAGAGGCTATTCACGACCACGATTGATTTGTCGTCGTAGGAATACTGAACGTGCAGCAACTCGCAAGCCTTCTTGGAGCCGAAGTAGCCCCCTCCCGGCCGCAAGTAGTAGTCGTAAAGGTGCCAGATCATCGCGGGCCAGGCGTTGTTCAGCATCCACTGGATCACGCCCGTGGAAGTGTATTTGTTCCGGCCAAAAGCCTCGAACATCGCCCGCTGGCCTTCGTAAGCCTGCACCTGCGCCTTCAGCACGTAGTCTTCCACGCTCGTGGCTGTTCCGTAGCGAGCATTCAGGGCTTCCGTGAACACCTTCAGGTTCCTGAAGGCCCCGCCGCCGGCGTGGAAATCCCAGTATTCGTCGATGGGCCAGAGGTGCTCCTTCGGCAGCATTTTGCGAAGACTCTCAAGCGGAGGAACCGCGGGACCGGGACCGGTCTCAGTGTTGTATCCGTGCGCGCCGCCACGCTTGGTGTCGGTCAACCAGTACGAGGGGGCGACGTACTCATACGGGCCCGTCATCTTGAGGCCGGTCGGGCCAGTAACCGTTGTGGGCTTCGCCGTCGCAGAAGATTGGAAGGGATTCGGCCACTGATAATCTTTGAGAATCTTGATGTACGTTTCCTCGACCTTGGGCGGAGGCGGGCCATCACTGCCATTCAACCAGTCAAACAGGCTGGGGTGGCTCCGCAGATGCCGGATCTGGTCCTTCAAGGATTCTGCGGAAACCGTGTAGTCCTCCGCGTCCCAGCTGGCCCACGTCTCCCAGTGGTCGCAGCAACACCAGCCGGCCTGAAGTAGGATGCCGTACCGGTCGCACAACTCCAGGAAGTGCTCGTCTTCCATCTTGCCTTCCATCCGAATCGTGTTGAGGTTCATGTCCCGGACATACCGGATTTCCGTTTCCTGCCTTTCCGGCGTGGACCTCAGCAACATGTCTGGAGCCCAGCCCGCGCCGCGGATGAGGATGTTCTTGCCGTTGATTTTGAACACCCGGTAGCCCTTTTCGTTCAGCTCCGACGTGACCTCCCGGATGCCAAACCGGATCGCCTGGCGATCGGAGACTTTGCCATCAACTTCAAACTCCATCTTCAAGTCATACAAGTTCTGCGGCCCGAGCTGTGCCGGCCACCACAAGCGAGGCTGCCCAATATTGACCTGAGGGAACTGTTCGGGAGCAAAAGTCACAACCTTCGACTGCCCCGCCGCCAACTCGACTGGCTGGGAAAACTGGATGTTCTCGATTTGTCCTTTCAGGGTTCCCTTCACCGCCTGCTGGCTGGCATTGTGCAGGTCACCTGTCACCGTCAGATGTGCTGTCTGGAGAGAAGGCAAGTCGAAACGAGTGATCACCTGCGGATATCTCAGGGCCACGGGCCCGCTGGCGGTGATGTACACGCCGCGCCAAAGTCCCATGTCTTTGTCGGGAGGTGTGGGGTTCCAATCCACCCAGTTAATAGCCAGATCGGTCGGTTGCGGCGGAAACACCTCCACCGCCAATACGTTCGCCTCACCCACATTCACGTCACCAGTGACATCGAACTCATAAACGCGATACGCACCCGCCACCTGGTCGGAGCCCGCGACTTGATGCCCGTTCAGCCAGATGTTCGCCCGGAAATTGATGCCGCCAAAATGCAGCCAGAGGGTCTTGCCCTGGAACTCAGCGGGCAAGCGGAATTCGGTGCGATACCACCAGGACACACGAAAAGGACTGTCGGGCGGCATCGGCCGCGGGGAGAAATTCTGCCCGATTGGATAGCTCGTGCCCGGGATGGATCTCAGGTTCATCCCGAAGTACGGGTCGGGATAGACCTTGTTCGCTACCAGCGCCGCCAGAACCGTCGCCGGAACGCCGGTCGAATACCAACCTGTGGGCGTGAACTTCGTCGTGGAAAGAACTTCTCCTTTTTCTTGCACCTTTGCCGAGGACTGGATCGCCCACCCCTCCCGCAAATTGAGCATGGAACTTGTCACGGGATCGCCCGATGCCCATGCCGCGGTCACCAGCGCGCCTGCGATCACGATGAATGCCAGCCAACCGCCAAACCACTTTTTCATAACCTCATCCCTCCACCTCAGAGTCACCTTTCCAGCTCAGCGTATGCGTCGCATTATACGCTCTTAGCCGTCGCTTCCGCGCCCCTGCCGCTCGGGAGTGCCCTGTCACGCGGACTGCCCACGACCGACGACGGAGACACTGCCGCCACGGCGAGCATGGTAACCGCGATGCCGCTGCTCGTCCTACTGGCCCACGGCGTTCTTGACGGAATGCGCATGGCAAAAGGTACTTTCATCCCCATCACGCAGGAAGAACCGCGACCAAGCTTCCCTTGACGCTCTTGGGGTGGGCGACTAGAATCGATGTTCAGACTTGTAGCCCCGCGACTAACTGAAGGGGGAGTTATGCTGGATGGTCCCATCCCGGAGGCCCTGACTTTTGACGATGTTCTCCTAGTGCCGGCCAAGTCCGCCGTCCTGCCCACCCAGGTCGACACGCAGACTCATTTGACCCGCAACATTCGGCTGAATATTCCCATCGTCAGCGCGGCCATGGACACAGTCACGGAATCTCGCCTGGCGATTGCCCTGGCGCAGCAAGGCGGCATCGGCATCATGCACCGGACGATGTCGGTGGCTCAGCAGGCCTCCGAAATCGACAAGGTGAAGCGCTCGGAGAGCGGGATGATCGTGGACCCGGTCACCATCAGCCCGGACAGTCGAATTGCCGATGCCCTGGAAATCATGAGGAGATACAAGATTTCGGGCGTCCCGGTCACGCGGAGTGGCAAGCTGGTGGGGATTCTCACCAACCGTGACCTGCGCTTTGAAACGCGCCTCGACCTTCCCGTCGAGAAGGCGATGACCAAGGAGAACCTGATTACCGTGCCCGTGGGCACCACCCTGGACGACGCGGAGGAGATCCTGCATCGGCATCGGGTGGAAAAACTTCTCGTGGTCGATGAGGAGTTTAACCTGAAAGGACTCATTACCGTCAAGGATATTCAGAAAAGAATTAAGTATCCCAATGCCGACAAAGACCCCCAGGGCCGCCTGCGGGTCGGCGCGGCCGTGGGCGTTACCGGCGATTATGTCGAGCGGGCCGAAGAGTTGGTGAAGGCCAAAGTGGACCTGATCGTCGTGGACACCGCCCATGGACACTCGGCGCGGGTGATGGAGGCGGTCAAGCTGCTCAAACAGAAATTCCCCGAGGTGGACCTGGTGGCTGGCAACGTCGCCACCTTCCAGGGTGCCAGCGACCTGATCGCGCTCGGCGTGGACGGCCTGAAGGTGGGCATCGGTCCCGGGTCCATCTGCACCACGCGCGTCGTGACCGGAGCGGGTGTGCCGCAGATCACCGCTGTTGCCGAATGCGCTCGGGCGGCACGGAAGGCCGGTGTCCCGATTATCGCGGACGGAGGAATCAAGTTCTCCGGCGACATCACGAAGGCCATCGCCGCCGGCGCCAGCACCGTCATGATCGGCAGCCTGTTTGCCGGCACGGAGGAAAGCCCTGGCGAGACCATCCTCTACCAGGGGCGCACGTTCAAGTCTTACCGCGGCATGGGCTCCATTTCCGCCATGGCCCAAGGCTCCGGCGACCGCTACGCCCAGGAGGGAGAGGTCTCGAAGTTGGTGCCCGAAGGGATTGAAGGCCGCGTCCCTTACAAGGGCCTGCTGGCGGAAATGGTGCTGCAACTGGTGGGTGGGCTACGCTCCGGCATGGGCTACTGTGGCTGCACCACGATCGAGGAACTCCAACAGAAGGCTCACTTCATGCGCATCACCTCCGCCGGGCTGCGCGAGAGCCACGTGCACGACGTCATCATCACCAAGGAAGCGCCCAACTACCGGCTTGAATAACTCCTCCACGCGCCGCGCCCGCCCCTGGGATTTCTCTTCCCTCCTTTGGTGGTTTACTACCCTGGGCTGGGCCGGGCTGATCTTCTACCTTTCCACCGGAACCTTTGGGGGTGAATTTACAACCTGGCTACTCCGAACAATTCTGAATCTCATCGGAGTTAATATCTCAGCAGACCAGTTCGCCACGCTCCACTTTCTGGTGCGCAAGCTCGCGCACCTGACCGAATACGCGATGTTCAGTCTCCTCCTCTACGGTGGCCTGAGCGGCGGCAAGCAGTTCGCGTGGCGCGCCCGCACGGGGTGGCGGTGCGTGGCTATCGCTGCAGCCTACTCCCTGACCGACGAGCTGCACCAGTCGTTTGTGCCGGGGCGCGGGGCCTCACTCGTTGACTGCTCAATCGACACGGCCGGGGCGGCGCTGGCCATGCTCTTCCTTTACGCCAGCAGCCGGATTTCTCAGACCAGAGCCAGGAGAACAGCAGCCAAGAACGACAGCCCAGCGGAAACGTAGAAGGGAGTTGCAGGAGAGTAGTGCTGCCACAACCATCCCGCCATCAGACTTGCGGGGAAGGCGACCACACCCAACACCCAATTGAACACGCCAAAGACTGAAGCCCGAGAATGGCTGGGGACCAAGTCGGCGATCCAGGCCCTCAGCACGCCCTCAGTCAACGCGTAGTACAGGCCGTAAAGCGGCATAAGCAGCCACACCGCACGCGATGAGCTCGAGTGGGCAAACCCAAAGTACACACCCGCGTAGACCAGATAGCCGAGCACCACGAGGAACCGGCGAGGAATGCGATCCGAGAGTTTGCCCGCCGGCCAACTGAAGACTGTGTACACGATGTTGAACACGAGCCCCAGGGCAGGCGCAAGTTCGGGCCGCACGCCCAGGTTCTGCGCACGCAGGATCAGGAAAAGGTCCGAGGAGTTCCCCAGAGAAAACAGCGCAACGGCGATGAGAATCAGCAACAGCCGTCTGTCCGTCCCGGCGAAGGCGCGGAGCGGGCCCGGCCTGGAGGCGTCCGCAGGTAAGGCCGCAGGGCGAATCTCGCGTACCGCAAACCAGGCAAGAAGAATGGCGGCTGCGCCCGGGACTGTCGCGGCCCAGAACACCTTGCGCACATCTCCGAGAAACAGCGGCAGGAGCAGGACGGCAGCGAGCGGCCCCGCCACGGCTCCTGCGGAATCCATGGCCTGCCGAAATCCGAACGCCGCACCCCGCTGCGTGGCAGGGACCGAGTCAGCGACCAAGGCATCGCGAGGCGCGGCGCGAAACCCCTTCGCCGCACGATCGGCGAAGCGAATCCAGAAAACCTGGGCCCACGACTGCGCCAGGGCGAGGAGCGGCTTGGCCAGATTGGCGACGGTATAGCCGACGGCCGCCAGCGGTTTGCGCCGCCGCAGCCGATCTGCCAGGAAGCCTGAGATCAGCCTGCCTAGACTTGCCACGGTTTCCGCCGCTCCCTCGATCAGGCCGAAGACCATGGGTCCCGCACCCAGCACTGTGACCAGAAACTGCGGGAGCAGCCAATAACTCATCTCTGTGGCCGTGTCGTTCAACAAGGCCACCCAGCCCAGGGCGCGGACATTGCGGGGCAGCGCCGGCGAGACGGGCGCGGGTTGACCGGGCTGGGGAATAGACGAAATCATCCGACTCAGAAAAAGAAAATCCCGGCCAGGCATTCAACCATCCTGGACCGGGATGATACTAAGGACTTCCCGAGGTCTTGCCAAGCTGCCGCGTTACTTCTTCTCTTTCTCTTCGCCTTCTTCGGGCGGGCCGGCTTTTTCGGCGGTCTTGGCAGCTTCTTCTTCGCGCTTGCGCAGGGCCTCGGTTTTCTTGGCGCGCGCTTCGGCGCGTTT
Source organism: Terriglobia bacterium (assembly GCA_050014795.1). Classification (GTDB taxonomy): domain Bacteria; phylum Acidobacteriota; class Terriglobia; order UBA7540; family UBA7540; genus JALHUF01. Next base: position 28,312 of record JBEKCQ010000012.1, read on the forward strand.
CCGCAACACCTCGGTGCCAATCAGTTCCAGGACCGCCGTGTCGGCCCCGTCGCCTTTGCGCCAACCGGTGCGAACCAGGCGCGTATAGCCACCGGGCCGGGCGGAGAAGCGCTTGGCAACATCCCCAAAGAGTTTCTGCACGGCCGGCGCGGTCAGGCAATAACTGGCGGCCAAGCGCCGCGCATGGAGATCGCCGCGCTTCCCTAAGGTGATCATCTCCTCCGCGACCGCCCTCGCCGCTTTGGCTTTGGCCACGGTCGTCTCCACGCGTTCTTCCAGAATCAGTGAAGTCACCAAGTTCCGCAGCAGAGCGCGGCGGTGCTCCGTCTTTCTGCTCAACTTCCTGCCATAGTTCCGATGTCGCATCGTTTGCTTCCTGTCGCTACGCCTGCGGGTGAGAGGCTTCCGGGGTGGGCAGGACGGGATTGCCCTTGTCGTCGAATCTCATCCCCAGGCTCAGCCCCATGGCCGCCAGAATCTCCTTGATCTCGTTCAACGACTTGCGGCCGAAATTCTTGGTCTTCAGCATTTCCTGCTCGGTCTTCAGCACCAGCTCACGGATGGTCGAGATGTTGGCGTTCTTCAGGCAGTTGTAGGAGCGAACCGAGAGCTCCAGTTCTTCAACCGAGCGATCCAGGTTTTCATTGCGGACCGCCGTCGGTTTCTCCAGCTTGACCTCTTCCACCTCGGGCTCTTCCTCAAAGTTGATGAAAATGTTCATGTGGTCTTTGAGGAGCTTGGCCGCCAGGCCGATAGCGTCCTGGGGGGCGATCGCGCCGTTCGTCCAGACGTCGAGGGCCAGCTTGTCGTAATCGGTCATCTGGCCCAGCCGCGCGGCTTCCACCGTGTAGTTCACCTTGCGGATGGGGGAGTGGACCGAATCCACCGGGATGTAGCCAATGGGCAGGTCCTCGTCGAAGTTCTTCTCCGCAGAAACGTAGCCCCGACCCATCTTGACGCGCATCTCGATGTGCAGGCTGCCGCCTTCACTGACAGTAGCCACGTAGATGTCCTTGTCGAGAATCTCGACGTCCGGATCCTCCTGGAGCATGCGGGAGGTCGCCTCGCCCGGCTGCTCGACGTGAAGGTGGAGAGTCTTCGGCCCTTCCACGTTCATCTTCAGGGGAATCTGCTTCAGGTTCAGAATAATGTCGGTGGCATCTTCCACCACGCCGGGAATGGAGGAGAACTCGTGCAGCACGCCCTCAATCTTCACGGCCGTAATCGCCGCACCCTCAATCGAGGAGAGCAACACCCGCCGCAGCGCATTGCCAATGGTCGTGCCGAAGCCGCGTTCAAACGGCTGGGCGGTGAATTGACCGTACTTGTCGGTCAGCGTATCCGTATTGCACGCCAAGCGCTTCGGTTTTTGAAATCCTTTCCAGAGCATCTCCTTCTTACCTCCCCGAAGTCCGCCTGCGGCGGACTTCCTCAACTCTTCTCTCGCAACTGACTACTTGGAATAAAGCTCGACGATCATTTGCTCCTCAATCGGGAAATTCACGTCTTCTCGTTTGGGTAGAGAGATCACTCGTCCCTTCATATTGGCGCGGTCAAACTCCAGCCAGGGAGGAATCCCGCGGCCCCCCGTGAGGTCCAGCGCGCGCTGGATGGCAGTCGAATTCCGACTGGCCTCGCGTACCGCCAACTCCTGGCCTGGCACAACCTGAAAAGAGGGAATGTTCACCTTGCGCCCGGCGACCCGGATGTGTCCGTGACGAACGAGCTGGCGGGCTGCGGCGCGCGAGGTGGCCAACCCCAGACGATAAACGGCGTTGTCGAGGCGCAGCTCGAGCAGGCGAAGCAGGTTCTCGCCCGTGATGCCCCTCATGGCCGCGGCTTTCTCAAAGTAGGAGCGGAACTGGTCCTCCATAATGCCGTAGAGCCGCCGCACCTTCTGCTTCTCCCGAAGCTGTAAGCCATAACCCACCAGTTTGGGACGGCGCGCCTTGCCGTGTTGGCCGGGGGCAAAATTGCGCTTCTCGATCGCGCACTTGTCCGTCAGGCAGCGCCGCCCTTTCAGGAACAGCTTGACACCCTCCCGGCGGCAAAGCCTGCATACTGCGTCACGATATCTCGCCAAACTCTCCTCCCTCAGGCGCACCGTGGGGCGCCCTTACTGCCAACTGCCTACTGTTTTCTCAGACTCTCCGCCGTTTCGGCGGCCGACACCCGTTGTGCGGAATCGGCGTTGCATCCTTGATGATCCGCACTTCCAGGCCTGCCGTGGCCAGTGCTCGGATGGCCGACTCCCGCCCCGACCCGGGCCCTTTCACCCGCACTTCCACGGTTCGCATGCCGTGGTCCCGCGCCGCGTTAGCTGCACGCAGGCCGGCTTGCTGGGCCGCGAACGGCGTTCCCTTCCGCGAACCTTTGAAGCCCAGGGAGCCCGCACTAGCCCAACACACCACTTTCCCGTCCGGATCGGTTACGGCCACGTGCGTGTTATTGAACGTTGCCTGGATGTGGACGATCCCGATCGGGACGATCCGCTTTTCCTTCTTCTTGAAGGTTTTCTTTCTACCCGGTTTCGCTGCCGCTTTTGCCATGTCACCTCAACCACAATTTCCCGGCCCGCCGTGCCATTCTACGTCTTGGCGGCCGACCGTTTCTTATTAGCAATCGTACCCCGCCGCGGTCCCTTGCGGGTGCGCGCGTTGGTGTGGGTGCGTTGCCCCCGGACCGGAAGATTGCGCCGATGCCGGAAGCCGCGGTAGGAGCCGACCTCGATGAGCCGCTTGATGTTCATAGCGGTCTCCTTGCGGAGATCACCCTCGACTCCTCCCTCCTCCTCAATGATCTGCCGGATCTTGTTGACCTCTTCGTCGGTCAGATCCTTGACCTTCTTGTTCGGGTCGATCCCGGCGCGCATCAGGATGGAAAGCGACCGCGCCCGGCCGATCCCATAGATGTACGTCAAGCCGATTTCCGCCCGCTTCGTGCGCGGCAAATCAATACCAGCTATGCGTGCCATTGCCTTCCTCCCTTACAGCCGAAACTCAGGAATCGAAACCTGCAAATCGGCAGGATCTCCACGCCGACCAACTACCGTCGAGCTTCGGATTCCGCATGTCATCCCTGCCGCTGCTTGTGCTTGGGATTTTCACAGATCACCCGCACGACGCCTCGGCGCTTCACAATCTTGCATTTGGCGCATATCTTGCGTACGGAAGAACGCACTTTCATCGACTTCCTTCTCCGCAGACAGTTCTGTTCTTCTACTCGCCCGGGGCGCTACGAGCCACCCGAGAGCCGCTTCCTTCCTCCGCTGACGGCCCCCTCCGGATCACTTGTACCGGTACACAATCCGCCCGCGCGTCAGGTCGTAGGGAGACAGCTCCACCGCCACCTTGTCGCCGGGGAGAATGCGGATGAAGTTCTTCCGCATCTTTCCCGAAATATGCGCCAAGACCCGGTGCTTGTTATCCAACTCGACCCGGAACATCGCGTTCGGCAGAGGCTCAATCACCGTGGCTATAACCTCGATCGCGTCTTCCTTACCCATAAACTGTCTGACAAACCCCGTGACCGCGGCACCGCTTCCTCGAGGAAGCGGTGCCTGCGGACTACAATCGCGTCAACACATCCGGTCCGTTGCGGGTGACGGCCACCATGTGCTCAAAGTGCGCCGAACATCCGCCATCCGCCGTTACGGCCGTCCAATGATCGTCCAACACCCGTACGTCCGGCTGCCCCGAGTTAACCATCGGCTCGATAGCCAGCACCATGCCGGCTTTCAGCACCGGCCCGTGCCCGGGCAGGCCAAAATTGGGGATTTGCGGCTCCTCATGGAGGTCCCGACCGATCCCGTGTCCCACGAATTCCCGCACCACCGAGTAGTGGTTCTTTTCCGCGTGGGTCTGCACCGTGGCGGAAATGTCTCCCAGGCGATTTCCCAGGCGCGCCTTGTCAATGGCCAGGTCTAACGCTTCCTCGGTCACGCGGAGCAGTTTCTGGAGAGGCTCGGAAATCTGCCCGACGGGTACGGTGACCGCCGCATCGCCATAATATCCGTCCAGGATGAGGCCCAGGTCCAGACTCAGGATGTCACCTTCTTTCAGCCGCCGCTCGGAGGGGATACCGTGCACAATCTGCTCATTCACCGAGGCACAAAGGCAACACGGATAACCCCGGTACCCCTTGAACGCCGACTTGGCCCCCACCTCGCCCAGTCTTCTTTCCGCGTACCTCTCAAGTTCCAGTGTACTGACTCCTGGCCGAATTCGCTCGCGGATTTCTTCCAGGAGCCCTCTCACCAACCGACCGCTGCATCGCAGTTTCTCAATTTCCGTCGCAGACTTGCAGATAATCATGCATCCTTCAGGAACTGGCAGAGTTCTTGGGCAATAGGCTCCGGATCCCGGTTGCCATCCACGTCGTGCAGGAGATTCTTCTGCCGGTAGTAGCCGATGAGCGGGCTGGTTTGATTCTCATAAGCCACCAGCCGCTGGCGAATCGTGCCCTCGTTGTCATCCGCCCGATGGAGCAGCTTCCCGCCGTCCTTGTCACATACCCCCTCGAGTTTCGGGGGGCCGTAATAGACATTGTATATCTCTCCGCAGACCGAGCAAGTGCGGCGGCCGGTCAACCGCTTCATCAGCACTTCCTGGTCGACGCGGATATTGATGACCCGCGGGCTGCCTCGCCCTTTGGCTGCCAGCATCTGATCCACAAACTCGGCCTGGGGCAGCGTGCGCGGAAAACCGTCCAGAATGAAGCCTTTTTCGCAATCCGGTTCGCTGATTCGTTCTTCCACGATGCCGCAGACGACTTCGTCGGGAACCAATTGGCCGGCTTCCATCTTCACTTTCGCGGCCAAGCCCAGCGGCGTTCCCTTCTTAACCGCGTCGCGGAGAATGTCGCCCGTCGAAATCTGCGGAATCCCGAACTCCCTGGCCACTTCCCGTGCCTGTGTTCCCTTTCCTGCCCCTGGGGCTCCTAAAAAGATCAAGGCGCGTGATTTCATCGCTCCCCCGTTTCTACGCGTCAGGACGCGGCTCTCCGTCCTCTCAGGCGGCCTTTCTTCATGAATCCTTCGTAGTGCCGCATGATCAATTGGGCGTTCACTTGATTGACTGTGTCCATGGCGACCCCCACTACAATCAGCAACGAAGTGCCGCCGAAGTAGAAGTTTATATTGAGACCGTTGAGTACCCAGGTGGGAAGATGGGCGTCAAACCACCCCGCTCCCAACCAGGAAGGCAAATGGTGGAGGCGCACGCCCGCCAGCATCATTTCCGGAATTAACGCCACGAGGGCCAGATAGGCGCCCCCCACCCAAGTGATCTTGGTCAGGACATCGTCAAGGTGGTCCGCCGTGCGTTTACCGGGCCGGATCCCGGGAATGAATCCGCCCTGCTTCCGGACATTGTCAGCAACCTCGTCAGGGTTGTAGACGATGGAAAGATAAAAGTGCGCGAAGAAGAAGATCAGGATGACGTAAGTCACGGTGTAGAGGGGCTCACCCCAAGCGAAGATCTCGCCAAACCGCCGCAGACCCCGGCCAATCGCCGCCATTGCCGCGATCCTACTCTGGTCCAGCCTGAACAATGCCAACGTCTGAGGAAAGGTCAAGATCGAGACCGCGAAGATAATCGGCATGACGCCACCACTGTTGACCTTCAACGGCAAGTGGGTGGAAACCCCGCCCACAATCTTGCGGCCGATGATGCGCCGGGCGTACTGAATCGGGATACGCCGCTCACCGCGCTCCACCATCACAATAAACGCCACGACCACCAACATGAACACAATCAGGACCAGGGCAACAGGAAAACTCCAGACTCGGGTCACGAAAACCTTGTTATAGAGGTCGGCGACGGCCCGCGGCAAGCCCACCACGATGCCGGCAAAGATGAGCAACGACATCCCGTTGCCTATGCCGCGCGCCGTGATCTGCTCCCCTAACCACATGACGAACACGGCGCCCGTGGTGAGCGTCAACACCGTCTGGAAAATAAACCCGGGACCCGGACTCGTCACGAGCGGAGTACCCGTCAGCGTGGCCTGCTGCAGGGCCACGGCGATGCTGAAAGCCTGGAAAACACTAATCGCCACCGTCAGGTAGCGCGTGTACTGAGTGATCTTCCGGCGGCCCAGTTCGCCCTCTTTTTTCAGCTTCTCCAGGTGAGGGAAAACGACCGTCAGCAACTGGAGGATGATCGAGGCCGTGATGTAGGGCATGATGCCCAGGGCCAGCACGGTCAGCCGGCGCAGGCTGCCACCGGAGAACATAGCCAGCAAGCCCAGCAACCCCCCGGCCAATCCCGCGAAGGCCTGCTCAAAAACCGTGGCATTGATGCCGGGAGTAGGGATGAACGAACCCAACCGGTACAAGGCGAGCATCCCGAGCGTGAACAGAATACGCTTCCGCAGATCCGGGATCTCGAAGATGCTCTTGACCTGCTCCATCATGCCCGGATTACCTCGGCCGTACCCCCGGCTTTCTGGATCTTTTCCAGGGCCGGTTTGGAGAAGACGTGCGCCGAAATGTTCAGCGGCGCTTTCAGTTCACCATCCCCCAGAACCTTGAGGCCGTCTCGCAGCCGCTTGATGAGACCCCGCTGAATAAGCACGTCGGGGGTGATCTTTTGTTCCGGCCCGAACTGCGCAAGGTCCCTCAAGTTGACCAGCGCGTAGTGCTTCTTGAAGATGTTGGTGAAACCCCGCTTGGGGATGCGGCGCTGGAGCGGCATCTGCCCACCCTCAAAGCCCGGGCGCATCCGCGCACCTGCCCGCGAACGCTGCCCTTTGGAGCCGCGCGTGGCCGTCTTGCCGTGCCCCGAACCCATGCCGGTGCCAATGCGCTTCGGCCGCTTGTGGGCTCCCCGAGGAGGGTGAAGTGTTCCGATGTGTATCGCCATAATCTCGTCGCCTACTTCTTGCTTGGCTTGGATGGCTTGGCGCTCTTGCCGGGCGCAGGCTTGCCCTTTTTCGTTGCGGCCGCCTTACTCTTTTCCGCCGCCGCGGACTTTGCCGGTTTCTTGGTTTTAGTCGCCTTCGCCTTCGCCGGGGTCTCCTTCGCAGTTTTCACAGGCGGCTCAAGCGCAACCGGTTCAGCCACTGGCGCCCCTGCCTCGGCCGGCACGACGGCGCTCGCCCCCTCCGGTACAGGCACCGCTTCAGGCGGCACGGGCAATTCGACAGGAGCAACCTCAGGCGGTCGGATCGTGTACTCCGGCAGCAAAGTCCACGCCGCCGGCTGGCTCGCCTTATCGACAATGGCCACCAAGTGCGGTATTTGAGCCACCAAACCGCGGATCTGCGGGGTATCCGGGCGTTCCACTACCTGGTGGAGACGACGCAATCCCAGGCTACGGACCATTTCTTTCTGGTGATAGGTAAAGCCAATCCCGCTGCGTACCCACTTGATCCGTATCGTCCGTTGAGCTTTTTCCGTCACGGCTCTCTTCACCCTTTAGATTTCTTCTCTCGTCTTCCCCCGCGCTGCCGCCACTTCTTCCGGGTTCCGCAACCTGCAAAGAGCATCCATGGTCGCCTTGACCACGTTGTGAGGATTCGTCGTGCCGAGTGATTTCGTGAGCACATTCTGAATCCCGGCGGCCTCCACCACGGCCCGCACTGCGCCCCCGGCAATCACGCCTGTGCCTTCCGCGGCGGGCTTCAACAGGACCTTGCCGGCGCCAAAACGGCCTACCACACCATGCGGAATTGTGGTGGGCGTAATGTTGACCTTCACCAAGGACTTCCTGGCAGACTCGATGCCCTTACGGATGGCCATAGGCACTTCGCGTGCCTTGCCCGAGCCATAGCCAACGTGGCCGGCACCATCCCCCACCACTACCAGCGCGGAGAAGCTGAGGTTCTTCCCGCCCTTCACCACCTTCGTGACGCGGTTAATGGAAACCACTTGGTCTTTCAATGTCAGCGTACTGGGATCAATCCGATTGGCCAACTCGATGCTCCCTTGCGATTCCCTCTAGAATTGCAGACCACCCTCACGCGCGGCGTCCGCCAACGCCTTGACTCGCCCGTGATAGGCATATCCGCCGCGGTCAAATACCACGCGGGAAATGCCCGCCGCTTTGGCGCGCGCGGCCAGTACCTGCCCCACGCCCTTGGCGGCCGCAACGTTCCCCCCGCTCTTCAGAGTCTTGCGCACCTCTTTGTCGAGGCTGGAGGCCGAAACGAGTGTATGCCCCCGGGTGTCGTCAACGATCTGGGCGTATATGTGGCCCAGGGACCGGAAAACATTCAGACGCGGCACCTGCGGCCGGCCCCTTACTCGGGACCGGATACGCAAGTGAATGCGTCGACGCGCCACGTTCTTGGAAGCCAGCGTTAACATACGTTATCTCGTGCTCTCCGCTCGTGTCGATCGGTTACTGCTTGGCCGCACCCGCGGCAGCAGCAGCCGCCTTGCCGACCTTCTTCTTCAGGCGCTCGCCCGTGTAGCGGATCCCCTTGTTCTTGTATGGATCCGGGGGCCGCAAGGCACGGATCTCAGCCGCCACCTCGCCAACCTGCTGCTTATCCGCACCACTGAGCACGAGGTGCGTCTGCTTCTCCACCGTGACCGAGATCCCTTCGGGAATCGGAAAATCAATGGGGTGCGAATATCCCAGCGTGAACTGAACCGTGCGTCCCTTGAGTTCGGCACGGTAGCCAATGCCTACGATGTCCAAATGCTTCTCAAAGCCCTGGGTCACGCCTCGGACGGCGTTCGCCACGAGGCTGCGCGCCAAGCCGTGCAGAGCCGTGTGTTCATCATCCTCGCGCCGGGCCACCAGGCGCCCGTCCTGCCTCTCAAACTGAATGCCCGGTGGAACGGGAACCCGCAAGGTCCCTTTTGGCCCTTTCACCACCATTGCGGAACCTTCGTCGGTCACCGTGACGCCGGAAGGTATCTCGATCACTTTTCTGCCAATTCGCGACATAAGCTTGCATCCAAAGCCGGGATCCAAGGTCAAACCCCGAACCCTCCGGCGGCTGACGTTTCACCAACTCCTAAGGCCGCAACTTCAAGACACGCTGCAAAGCAGTTCGCCGCCCACACCCGCTTTCCGGGCGTGCTTCCCAGTCATCAGCCCGCGCGGCGTGGTCAGGATGTTGATTCCCATACCCCCCAGCACTTTCGGGATCTCGCGAGCGCCCACGTACACGCGCCGTCCGGGCTTCGAGACTCGCTCTAATGATGAAATGACGCTCGTCCCGTCGGGGCCGTAACGCAGGAAGATCTTCAGGACCTTCTTTTTCTCTTCCTCGGCCATCTTGAAGTTGCTGATGTAGCCTTCCTCCTTCAAAATCCGCGCAATCTCCACCCTCAATTTGGAGGAAGGCATGTCCACGCGTTGATACCGAGCTCCAATTCCGTTCCGGATTCGCGTGAGCATGTCCGCGATGGGATCACTAATGGCTGACATAAGACTCCCACATTCAAAAGTGCGTTACGGCAGAACTCCGGCTCACCAACTGGATTTGACCACGCCGGGGATCTCGCCCCGCAGCGCCAGTTGCCGGAAGCAGAGCCGACACATCTGGAACTTGCGAAGATAGCCGCGCGGCCGGCCACAAATGCGGCAGCGATTCCTGTGGCGAATCTTGAACTTGGGCTTTCTCACCAACTTGGCCATTTGAGAAGTACGCGCCACAGATTACCCTCCTGCCTTTTCGTTGGACGGCTCGGCAGCTTGCCGGCGCTGGACCTCCGCCCGGAACGGCATGCCCAGGTGTCGGAGTAAAGCCAGCGCTTCGGCGTCCGTCCGAGAATCAGTCACAATTGAGATGTTCATGCCTTTGATCTTTTCCACTTTGGCGTACTCAACCTCGGGGAACACCATCTGGTCGCGCAATCCCAGGGTGTAGTTGCCCCGGCCGTCAAAAGCCCGGGTGGAAAGACCGCGAAAGTCCCGGACGCGCGGCAGCGCCACATTCATCAGACGGTCGATGAACTCGTACATCCGGTCGCCGCGCAAGGTGACCATCGCTCCAATCGGCATGTTCTTGCGCAGCTTGAAATTGGCAATCGACTTCCGCGCCCGTGTGATCACCGGCTTCTGCCCCGTGATCTGGGCCAGTTCCAGGGCCGCCGCGTCGAGTAGTTTGGCGTTCTGGATCGCTTCACCCAGGCCCATGTTCACCACGATCTTGCGAAGTCGCGGTACCGCCATGACGTTCCGGTAGCCGAATTCCTTCATCAAGGTCGGAACGATTTCTGTTCGGTAGCGCTCTTTCAATCGCGGCACCATATTCCGGTTCGCTGCCTCCCTGGTCCTAGCGGTCCAAGACCTTCTCGCACTTGGCGCAGATTCGCACGGTCCTCACCTTCTTGCCTTCGACCTTCGTGCGGTGCTGGATGCGCGTAGGCCCGCATTCGTCACACATCAGCGCTACGTTGGAAACATGGATCGGGCCCTCCTTATCGAGGACGCCACCCCGGATCTGTTTGGCGGGATTCGGACGTGTGTGACGTTTCACCACGTTCACGTGCTCCACGAACACCCACCGCTTCCGCGGGACAACTTCCAGGACCCGTCCCACCTTGCCCTTGTCCCGTCCGGCGATCACCTGGACCTGATCATTCTTTCGGATGTCAAGTGCCACTCCCATCACAAAACCTCGGGCGCTAGAGAAACAATCTTCAGAAATCTCTTCTCACGCAGTTCACGGGCGACAGGCCCGAAAACGCGCGTGCCCACCGGCTCACCGGCTTCGTTGATCAGCACCGCGGCGTTTTCGTCAAAGCGGATATAGCTACCGTCCCGCCGGCGTTGTTCCTTCCGCATACGGACGATCACGGCCTTCACCACCTTGCCCTTGGGGATGGGGCTGTCGGGCGCCGCCTCCTTGACGGAGGCTGTCACTATGTCTCCCAACCCCGCCTGCAATCCCGCATCGCCGCCCACAGGCAGAATGCAGGCCAGTTTCCGCGCCCCGGAATTGTCCGCCACCTGAAGGATGGTCCGCATTCCGATCATAGGACACTCTCCGGCAGGGGAGCGACCTGCGCCGCCTTGGCCACTACCTCAATCACCCGCCACCGCTTCCTGCGGCTCACGGGGCGCGTCTCCTCAATCCGCACCGTGTCGCCCACCTGGCACTGGTTCTTCTCGTCGTGGGCAAGAAAGTTCTTGGAGCGCCGGATCACCCGCTTGTAGAAAGGGTGCTTCACTTGGCGTTCCACAGTGACGACCACGGTCTTCTGCATCTTGTTGCTCGTCACGATTCCGACTTTTTGCTGTCGCCTGGTTTCCATAGCCTTCCGCCGGGTCCCTCCGGCCTCTCAGCGCCCCCTACGATTTCTCAGCGCCCGCCGTCTCGATTTGTCTCTCCCGCAGGACCGTCTTCACCTTGGCGAGATTCTTGCGCAGCACGCGGAGGTTGGAGAGAACATCCGTCTGCCCGCTGGCAAACTGGAACTTCAGCCGGAATAGCTGATCGGCGAATTCGCGCTCCCTAGCCTTGAGCTCGTCTGGGCTCCACTCGCGAATTTTCTCCGCTTTCAGGACCTTCTCGAATTTCATTCCATCTACTCCACTCGGTTCCCTAGAGCGCCGTCGCGCGCGCCACGAACTGCGTGGGCAGGGCCAGCTTGTGACTGGCCAAACGCATGGCTTCCCGTGCTTCCGCTTCCGTCACACCTTCCATCTCAAACAGGATTCTGCCGGGTTTCACCACCGCCACCCAGAACTCCGGCGCGCCCTTCCCTTTGCCCATGCGCGTCTCTGCCGGCTTCTTGGTGACGGGCTTATCCGGAAAGATCCGAATCCAGAGCTTCCCACCGCGCTTGATGAAGCGCATGATGGCCACGCGGCTCGCCTCGATCTGGCGGTCGGTAATCCAGCCGGGGGCCAAAACCTTTAGCCCGTAGTCCCCAAACGAGAGGCTGGATCCCCGCCAGGCCTTACCCCGTCTCCGGCCTCGCTGCTGCTTGCGATACTTCACTTTGCTGGGCATTAACATATCGTTGCGCTCACTTCATGCGGCCGTCAGCTAAGATATCGTGCTCTCTGACCGCCGAACGCCAACAGCTTCCCTATGCGGCAGGCGCGACCACCGGCTCCTCGACCTTTTCGGGTCGGCGCTTCTGCTCCAGGATCTCGCCGTTGTAAATCCAGCATTTCACGCCGATGAGCCCGTATGTCGTCATCGCCTCGGCGAGCCCGTAATCAATGTCCGCCCGCAGAGTGTGCAGCGGGAGGCGGCCCTGCAGGTACCATTCGGAACGCGCGATTTCGGCCCCGTTCAGGCGCCCGCTGCAGCGCACCTTGATCCCCTTGCAGCCAAAGCGCAGAGCTGAATCCACAGCCTTGCGCATGGCCCGCCGGAAGGCTACACGCTTCTCCAGTTGCAGGGCGATGGATTCGGCCACCAGTTGCGCATTCAACTCCGGCCGGTGCACTTCCTGGATATTGATGGGCAGCACCTCGCGCCCGGTTCGCTTCTGGATTTCCTGGCGCAACCGGTCAATCTCCGCACCCTTGCGGCCGATGATGATACCGGGCCGCGCCGTGTGGATAGTGATCTTCAGCTTGTTTCCCGGTCGCTCGATTTCGATCGACGCCACGCCCGCGCTGCGCAACTGCTCCTTGAGCTGCTTCTTCAGTCCCAGGTCTTCGTGCAGCATCTCGGGGTAGTCCTTCTTGGCAAACCACCGAGAACGCCACGTCTTGTTGTACCCCAGGCGGAATCCGTAAGGATGAACCTTCTGACCCACCGCTTCCCTCCTTCACCCGGCTTGAGCCGGGCCTAGCTCGGGCTGGTTTATTCCGGGCATTCCCGGGCGCTGCCCTGGCCAGCCTAACTTCCGCTTTCCTGAACCACCACAGTGATGTGACTCATGCGCCGCTGGTAGCGATACGCCCGGCCCATGGGCGCGGGTCGAATGCGCCTCGCACGCGGCCCCTCGTTCACGTAAGCCTTGGTGACCACCAGCCGATCCACATCCGCGTGTTCCGATTTCTGCTCGACATTCGCAATAGCCGACCGCAACACCTTCTCTATTTCCTGCGCGACGCGCTTCTTCGTGAATTGTAGGATACTGATCGCCTCGCCCGCGTTCTTGCCACGGATCAGATCAACCACCAGACGCGCCTTCTGCGGCGAAACCCGAATGTACTTGGCTGTGGCTCGTGCTTCCATCGCTTCTTCCCGACTCCAGATTCAGAATCCGGCCATCGACTAACTTGGGCTGCCGCTCGCCGGCGCCGCCGGCCGCGGAGCAACCGGAGCGCCCGGTGCCGCGGTGGCGGCTCTTTCGGCAGCAACCCTCGCGCCATGCCCTTTAAAGGTGCGCGTGGGCGAGAATTCGCCCAGCTTGTGGCCCACCATGTTCTCCGTGATGTAGACGGGAATAAACTTCTTCCCGTTGTGAACGGCGATGGTATGCCCCACCATCTCGGGCACGATGGTGGAGCGTCGCGACCACGTCTTGATCACCTTCTTCTCAAACCGTCGGTTGAGCAGTTCGATCTTCTTGATCAGGTGGTCATCCACGAAAGGACCCTTTTTTAGCGACCTTCCCAAATTGCCCTCCCGCTCACTTCCTCTCGCGCCGCTTCACGATCAGCCGGTCGGTCTGCTTGTTGTGGCGCGTCTTGTAACCGCGTGTGGGTTTTCCCCAAGGGGTCGTAGGATTGCGCCCGCCGGAGGTCTTGCCTTCGCCCCCGCCGTGTGGATGATCCACCGGGTTCATCGCCACACCGCGGACCGTGGGTCGGATGCCCATCCAGCGCTTGCGTCCTGCTTTGCCGATGGAGATGTTCTCATGCTCGACATTTCCGAGCTGTCCGATGGTGGCAATACAGTCCATATAGACCTTCCGGACTTCCCCCGAGGGCAGCCGAACCTGTGCGTAATCGCCCTCTTTGGCCAGCAACTGCGCCGCTCCCCCGGCCGAGCGCACGAGTTGTCCGCCCTTCCCCGGCCGCAGTTCAATATTGTGAATCATCGTCCCCGCAGGGATGTTCTTCAGGGGAAGCGCGTTCCCCACGACAATATCGGCATCGGGGCCGGAAACCACCTTGTCGCCCACCTTCAGCCCAAGTGGGTAGAGGATGTAACGCTTGTCCCCGTCCGCGTAATGCAGCAGTGAAATGAACGCGGAGCGGTTCGGGTCGTACTCAACGCTCGCCACGCGCGCCGGGACACCGAACTTGTCACGCTTAAAATCGATGATCCGATACATCCGCTTGTGGCCGCCACCGCGGTGCCAAATGGACAATTCACCCTGGTTGTTGCGGCCCGAAATCCGCGTCTTTGGCTCCAGCAACGGCTTGTGCGGCTGAGAGGTAGTGAGTTCCTCAAACGTCAGGCCGGTTTGGAACCGCCGTGTTTCCGTGTAGGGTCGATAAGTTTTGATTCCCATAACTTCCGTCTTCCGCAGCCCACCCTGCAGCCCCAGCAACTAAACGTTATCCCCGTACTCGGGGATCTTCTCCCCAGCCTTCAGCTTGACGAAGGCCTTCTTCCAGTCGGGCTGGTTTCCGAATGTTCGGCCTCGCCGACGAGTCTTGCCATGGTAAATCGCCGTGCGCACCGAATCGACTTTGACCTTGAAAACGGTCTGCACAGCCTCCCGGATTTCCACCTTGGTCGCCTGCCGGTCCACCTGGAAACAGAGCGTCCGGGCACGCTCTTTCGCATCCACACTCTTCTCGGTAATCACAGGCTTCTTCAAGATCTGGTACGGATTCTTGATCATTGCAGCGCCTCCTGCAGGCGCGTCAGGGCGCCCTCGGAGATCAACACCCGGTCGTGGCTCAAGAGGTGGTAAGGGTGAACCTCGTGGTGCCGAATCAGATCGCAACCCACAATGTTCCTCGAGGAGTATTCCAAATTCTGATTCGCGCGGTCGTTGACCACCAGCACCGTCTTCTCTAACCCCAGTTTGTGCAGGACTCCGGCAAAAGTCTTGGTCTTGGGTTCGCTTAAGTCAAACTGATCGATAACGATCAATTTCTGGTCCTGATACTTCGCCGCCAGAGCTGAGCGCAGCGCGCCGCGCAGCATTTGTTGGGGAATCTTGTAGGCGTAATCGCGCGGCTTGGGTCCGTGCGCAATCGAGCCGTGCCGCCACAGCGAACTCCGGATACTCCCCACGCGAGCCCGTCCCGTCCCTTTCTGTCTCCAGGGCTTCTTGCCGCCCCCGCGTACTTCCCCGCGGCTCTTGGTCGAGTGCGTCCCGCGGCGCCGGCTGGCGAGATAAGCCTTCACTGCCTCCCAAAGCAAACTCTGGTTGGGCTTGACAGCAAAGACTGCATCGGCCAACTCGAGCTGCCTTACCGTCTGTCCTTCGAGGTTCTTGACTTCCACCGTCGCCATGTCTATTCGCCTGTCCGCCTACTGCTTACTGCCCACTTTATCTGTGCGGCGCCTTCGCCTTACGCACGACCACGTATCCGCCATCAGGACCTGGCACGGCGCCCTTGACTAGAAGCGTGTTGTCATCGGGCAGCACCTGGACCACCCGCAGATTGCGCACGGTCACCCGGTCCACTCCCATGTGCCCAGCGGCGCGCATCCCTTTCAGCACGCGGGAAGGAAACGCCGACGCGCCAATTGAGCCCGGCGCGCGGTGAAACATGGAGCCGTGGCTCCCGCCGCCACCGCCGAAGTGATGCCGCTTCTGAACGCCAGCAAAGCCCTTTCCCTTAGAAACTCCGGTGACATCCACGTACTCGTTGACCGCGAACCGGTCCACCAGCACCTTGTCACCAACTTTGACGTCACCACCTCCCGGAGCCAACCGCACCTCACGCAAGAAACGAACAGGGTTGGCGCCGGCTTTCTTGAAATGTCCTTCCAGCGCTTTGGTCAGGTGCTTGGGCCCGGGAAGTTCGACCAGCCCGAGTTGCACGGCCTCATAGCCGTCTTTGCCGGCCGTCTTACGTTGAGTGACCACGCAGGGTCCAGCCTTCAGCACGGTCACCGGCACGACGTCGCCGTTTTCCGCAAAGATCTGGGTCATGCCCAGCTTTCTTCCCAAGATCGCATCAACCATTGTCGTTTCTCGGGGTCCGGATCATTCACTGAAATCGCCGCCGCAGGGATTCCTAGCTCCCAGCCCGTAGAACCTGGCCCCTATTTCGTGTGTTCCTTCCCAAATGCCTTGATCTCGATGTCCACGCCGGACGGCAAATCCAGCTTGGTCAGCGCCTCGATGGTCGCCGGCGTTGGCTCCAGCAGGTCAATCAGGCGCTTGTGCGTCCGAATCTCGAACTGCTCCCGCGACTTCTTATCGGTATGGGGTGAGCGCAGGACGCAGTACTTGTTCTTGACGGTGGGCAAGGGAATCGGCCCCGTCACCTGCGCGCCCGTCCGCTTCGCGGTCGAGACAATCTCTATCGCGGACTGGTCCAGGATTCTGTGATCGTACGCTTTCAGCCGGATTCTTATTTTCTCATGCAGCATCAGCACTCGCTTATTGGATGATTTCGGCGACGCTGCCGGCGCCGACGGTGTGGCCGCCCTCGCGGATGGCGAAGCGCAGCCCCTTCTCCATGGCGATGGGGGTGATCAGCTCGATCTCCAAGTTCACGTTATCCCCCGGCATCACCATCTCCGTCCCTTCCGGCAGCGTTGCCACCCCCGTCACGTCCGTCGTCCGGAAGTAGAACTGCGGCCGGTAGCCGGTGAAGAACGGCGTGTGCCGTCCCCCTTCTTCCTTCGTCAAAATGTAAGTCTCCGCCTTGAACTTGGTGTGGGGCGTGATCGACCCGGGCTTGGCCAACACCATGCCGCGCTCCACGTCGTCCTTCTCCGTACCACGCAGCAGCACTCCGATGTTGTCTCCCGCCTGCCCTTCATCCAGCAGCTTTTTGAACATCTCCACGCCCGTCACCACCCGCTTGAACGGCTCCGGACGCAGGCCCACGATCTCCACTTCTTCCTGGATCTTCACCTTGCCGCGCTCCACGCGCCCCGTCACCACCGTGCCCCGCCCCGAAATCGAAAAGATGTCTTCCACCGGCATCAGGAACGGCTTGTCAATCTCCCGCGGCGGCATCGGAATGTAGCTGTCCACCGCTTCCATCAAGGCGTGGATCGATTTCTCGCCCTCCGCCTCCCCTTCCAAAGCCTTCAGCGCCGAGCCCCGTACCACCGGAATCTTCTCCCCCGGAAACTGGTACTTCGTCAGCAGGTCCCGCACTTCCATCTCCACCAGCTCCAGCAGCTCCGGGTCCTCCACCGCGTCACACTTGTTCATGTACACCACGATGTAGGGCACGTTCACCTGCCGCGCCAACAGCACGTGCTCCCGCGTCTGCGGCATCGGCCCGTCGGTCGCCGCCACCACCAAGATCGCCCCGTCCATCTGCGCCGCGCCCGTGATCATGTTCTTGATGTAGTCGGCGTGCCCCGGACAGTCTACGTGCGCGTAGTGCCGGTTCTTCGTCTCGTACTCCACGTGCGCAATCGCGATCGTGATCCCCCGCGCCTTCTCCTCCGGCGCGTTGTCGATCGAGTCGAAGGCCCGAAACTTTACTTTCGGGTTCTCCTTCGCCAGCACCTTCGTGATCGCCGCCGTTAACGTCGTCTTCCCGTGATCAATGTGCCCGATCGTCCCCACGTTCATGTGCGGCTTCGAACGATCGAATTTTTCCTTGGCCATGGTCTCTTCGCCTCATCAACAGAATTCGAGACTCCGCATTCCGGTCAATACCCGCTTACTTTCCCACCATCCGCCCCTGTACACGCGCGATCACTTCCTCGGCGATCGCGGCCGGGGTGGGTTCGTACCGCAGGAAATGCATCGTGTAGGAAGCGCGTCCCTGGGTCCGCGAGCGCAAGTCCGTGGCGTAGCCGAACATTTCCGCCAAGGGCACAATGGCGCGGATAATCTGCGTCGAGCCGCGCTTCTCCAGACCCTCGATCCGTCCGCGCCGCGCGCTCAGGTCGCCGAGGACATCGCCCATATACTCCTCGGGAACCACCACTTCGACTTTCATGGCCGGCTCAAGCAGGATCGGCTGCGCTTTCCGGGCCGCCTCTTTGAAGCCCAGCGAGCCCGCAATCTTGAAAGCAATCTCGGAAGAATCCACTTCATGGTAGGAGCCATCCTGGAGGGCTACCTGCACACCCGTCATCTCATAGCCCGCCAGGACACCCGTCTCCATCGCCTCGCGTATTCCCTGATACACCGCTGGGATGTACTCGCGCGGGATGACGCCGCCGACAATCTCGTCGATGAAGAGCAGATTGAAATCGGGGTCAAATTTGTTCGTGGATTTCTTTCGGGTGAGCTCGGCGATGACGCGTGGATCGGGATGAGGCAGCGGGTCGATCCGCACATTAACGTGGCCATACTGGCCGCGGCCGCCCGTCTGGCGGATGTACTTCCCTTCCCCTTCCGCCGCGGCGCCAATAGTTTCGCGATAGGCCACCTGCGGACGCCCCACGTTGGCACCCACGCTAAACTCGCGCAGCATGCGGTCCACCAGGATTTCCAGGTGCAACTCGCCCATGCCGGAAATCAGCGTTTGCCCCGTGTCGGGGTCCGTGTGAACCTTGAAGGTCGGATCTTCCTGAGTCAGCTTCGAGAGGGCCAAGCCCATCTTTTCCTGGTCTGCTTTGGTCTTGGGCTCGATGGCGACCGAGATCACCGGCGCAGGGAACTCCATCGCTTCAAAGACGATGGGCGCATCTTCGGCGCAGATCGTATCGCCGGTCGCGACGCTCTTCAGTCCCACGGCGGCCGCGATGTCGCCCGCATAGACTTCGGAGATCTCTTCCCGCTTGTTAGCGTGCATCTTCAGCAGACGGCTGACGCGCTCCCGGCGGTCCCGGCGCGGGTTATAGACGAACTCTCCGATATTCAGGGACCCGGAATAAACCCGCAAGAATACGAGTTGGCCCACGAACGGGTCGGTCACGATCTTGAAGACCAGCCCGGCAAACGGCGCCTCGTCATCGGCGTTGCGGGTCAGCGTTTGCTCTCCCTCCACCGACTGACCTTCGGCCGGCGGAATATCCAGTGGTGAAGGCAAGTAGTTGACCACCGCGTCGAGCAGCGGCTGAATCCCCTTGTTCTTGAAAGCCGCGCCACACAGGACGGGAACCACTCTCATACTCACGGTGGCACGCCGCAGGCTGGCTTGGATTTCCTCCGCCGTCACCGGCTCGCCGTGAACGTACTTGCTCATGATGTGGTCGTCGATCTCTCCGAGCGTCTCGATCATCTGCTCGCGATACCGTTTGGCCTTCTCGACGTGGGCAGGCGGCACGTCGGTGAGGTCATAATCCGCGCCGAGAGTTTCGTGCCTGTAAACGATGGCCCTTTGCTGAAGGAGATCGATAACGCCCTGGAACTGATCTTCCGCGCCCAGCGGTAACTGGACAGCGACGGGCGTAGTGTGGAGCTTGCTCCGCAACTGGCTGATACAGGCATCGAAATCGGCGCCCACCCGGTCCATCTTATTGACGAAGACAAGGCGCGGAACGCGGTATTTGTCCGCTTGCCGCCAGACCGCCTCGGTCTGCGGCTCGACGCCCTCCACGGCCCCTAAAATGGCAATCGCTCCGTCCAGTACCCGGAGCGACCGCTCAACTTCCGCCGTAAAGTCCACATGGCCCGGCGTATCGATAATGTTAATGCGGAGATCGTTCCAGAAACACGTGGTGGCAGCGGACGTAATGGTGATGCCGCGTTCCTGCTCCTGCTCCATCCAATCCATGACGGCGGTGCCTTCGTGCACCTCGCCCATCTTGTGCGTAATCCCCGTGTAGTAGAGGATCCGCTCCGTCGTGGTCGTCTTCCCGGCATCGATGTGCGCCATGATGCCGATGTTCCGGGTTTTCTCGAGCGGCACTTGTCGCGGCATAAACTCTTACGTAAAGAGACTCCCACCCGATCTTCATCCCACGGATCAAGATCCGGTACCCCCAGCCTATTGAGCAATGGGGCTCCGCAGACGCGGAGCACAAGGCGGATCGTGGTCCTGGGTGGAACCACCTCCCGCCTCGCCATAGCTAATTCGCCAGCTGGCGAATTACCAGCGGTAGTGGGCAAAAGCCTTGTTGGCCTCAGCCATGCGGTGCGTATCGTCGCGCTTCTTGATGGCCCCGCCGCGGTTGTTGGCAGCATCCAGCAGTTCCGCAGCCAGCCTTTCCCTCATGGACTTCTCGCCCCGCTCCCGTGCATAGCCGATGATCCAGCGGAGACTCAGCGAGGTCTGCCGATTCCGATTCACTTCCACCGGCACCTGGTAGTTCGCGCCCCCCACCCGGCGACTCTTGACTTCCAGCGCTGGCTTCACGTTGTCTACGGCCTTCTTGAAAATCTTCAAGGGGTCATCATTGGCGCGTTCCCTCATCAACTGAAAAGCGCCGTAAACCGCCTGCTGCGCCACGGTCTTCTTTCCCTCGTGCATCACGCAGTTGACAAACTTCTGCACCAGCGGATTCGCGTAAATCGGATCCGAACTCACTTCGCGACGTTCGATGGTCCCCTTGCGTGGCATATGCTAGTTCCGCAATCTCCCGACTAAGAAGCCTTGGGCCGCTTGGCACCGTACTTGGACCGTCCCTGGCGCCGGTCACCGACGCCGGCCGAATCCAGCGTGCCTCGAATCACATGGTACCGTACCCCCGGCAGGTCCTTGACGCGTCCCCCTCGGATCAGCACGATCGAGTGTTCCTGCAAGTTGTGGCCGACCCCCGGAATGTAGGTCGTGACTTCCATGCTGTTGGTCAGCCGGACGCGCGCCACTTTCCTCAGGGCCGAATTTGGCTTCTTAGGTGTCTGCGTATAAACGCGGACACAGACTCCCCGCTTTTGCGGGCAGCCTTCCAGCGCCGGACTGGAGGTCTTGTAACGCGTCCGTTGCCGGCCAAGCCGTACCAGTTGACTAAACGTCGGCATCCAGGCCTTTCATGCTCCACCCCCCCCGCCCGACATCGTTCGGGCGGCTCTACGGGGCGGAAACTTGTTCTCGCATAAACCTTTCAAATTTAACAGACCACCGCCAGAACTGTCAAGCAGGATTCGTACCAAGTCAGGGGACTTCGCAGCCACCTAGCGCATTTCCAATATCTCTTTTTCCTTGCTGATCCCTTGCGCGTCCAGCTTCTCAATAGATTCGTCGGTCAGCTTCTGGACGTCGTCCAGAGCCCGCTTTTCCTCGTCCTCGGAAATCTTCTTATCCTTCAGGAGCCGCTTCAACTCCTCGTTCGAATCACGGCGGATGCTGCGGATGGCGGTCCGGTGGTTTTCCAGGACTTTGTGCAGGTGCTTCACCAGTTCTTTCCGTCGTTCCTCGGTTAACGGCGGAATAGGAACCCGCAGAATCTTCCCATCGTTCACCGGGTTCAGTCCCAGGTCGGAGGACCGGATCGCCTTGTCGATGGCCCCCAGCAGGCTCGGGTCCCAAGGCTGAACGGTGAGGAGCGCGGGCTCCGGTACCCCCAGCGTGGCCACCTGGTTCAGCGGCGTGGGAGTGCCGTAGTACTCCACCTTGATGTGCTCCAGAAGCGAAGCCGAAGCGCGGCCGGTGCGAACGGTCGCCAACTCATGACGAAAATCTTCCGACGCCTTACCCATCCGGGTTTTCGCCTGCGCCATCGTTTCCTTGACCATGCGAGCCGCCTCCTTCCCGGAGCGTCAACGGGTAACCAGCGATCCCACCTTCTCACCCAGCACCACGCGTTTGAGATTGCCGGGGACGTTCAGATTGAAAACGACTATCGGCAAGCTGTTGTCCATACACATCGAAATCGCCGTGGTATCCATGACGGCCAGCCCGCGCGAGAGCACGTCGAGATAGGAGATCCGGTCGTAGAGTTTGGCGCCGGGCACCTTCTGCGGGTCCGCATCGTAGACGCCGTCCACCTTGGTCGCTTTCAAGATGACCTCGGCTTTGATTTCCATGGCGCGCAGGGCCGCCGCCGTGTCCGTCGAGAAGTAAGGATTGCCCGTCCCTCCCGCCAGCACCACCACGCGGCCCTTCTCAAGATGACGGATGACACGGCGACGAATGAACGGCTCGGCGATTTCCCGCATCTCGATGGCAGTCACCACCCGGGTGAACGAGCCCAGCTTTTCCAGGGCATCCTGGAGGGCCAGGGCGTTGATGATTGTCGCCAACATGCCCATGTGATCGGCCACCACGCGGTCAATCCCGTGCGCCGAAGCGGCTACGCCGCGAATGAAGTTCCCGCCCCCCACCACGATGGCGACCTGCACACCGAACTGGTGAATCTCATGGACTTCCTGGGCGATGCGCGTGGCGCCCACGGGGTCCACCCCAAATCCCTGCCCCCCCATGAGGGCTTCCCCGCTCAGCTTCAGGAGAATGCGCCGATAAACCGGTTCGTTCATGAAATCCTTCGGGCTGTCCAGCCTTTTCCGTGATCTGGCGATGTTCCGCCGGGGACCTTACGCACTCTCGGTGCCTTCCGAGACGGGCTTCGTCAGGCCTTCGCCAACCTTGAACCGCGCGAAGCGTCGCACGGTAATGTTCTCACCAAACCTGGCGATCTTCGAGTTGATGAGCTCCCGGACCGTGAGACTCCCCGACAAGTCTTTGATGAAGTGCTGCTCGTAAAGGCAGGTGTCCTCATAGAATTTCTCCAGCTTGCCTTCCACAATCCGGTTCAGCACCGCTTCCGGCTTTCCGGTGGCTGCCGCCTGCACGCGCAGGACTTCCCTTTCGCGCTCCAGCGTCTCCGGCGTAACCTCTTCCTTGCGCACAAAGCGCGGGTCGGTCGCGCAGATTTGCATTGCCAAGTCATGCACCAGCTGTTGGAACTCGTCGTTGCGGGCGACGAAGTCAGACTCGCAGTTCACTTCCACGATCACTCCGATCTTGCCGCCGGCGTGGATGTAGGAACCCACCTGCCCTTCCGTGGCCAGACGACCCGCTTTCTTGGCTGCCGTCGCCTGCCCACGCTTCCGCAGGACCGTGAAGGCTTGCTCCAGGTCTCCCTGGGCCTCATCCAGGGCTTTCTTGCACTCCATCATGGGAGCGCCGCTCATCTCGCGCAACTTCTTCACAAGCTCCGGGGACACACTCATTCCGTCAACCGTCCTTTTCACACGAAAAAGGTAGGCGCCCGTCACCGGTCTGCCTACCCTAAGGTCCCGATTCAGATTCTGGGGCGCTACGACACATCGGTCGGCGGCAAGTCTTCCGCCTCTTCATCCTGGCGCACTCGCCCTTTGACTTCCGGCAGCTTGCGCTTGGTCTTGGGAACCCGCACCCGACCATCGAGAGCTTCCTCCGCCTGCACCACCGCGGGAGAAAGCCCCGCCACCGATTCCGCCGCGGAGAACTCTTCGGCAAATCCACCGGCCGCTGCCATGCCCTCTTCGGCGGCGATGGCCGCGGCCTCGCGCGCGGCCTCCAGTTCTTCGGCAGCCTTCTCCGCCGCGATCTTCTCCGCCTCCAACTGTTTTTGCAGCGCGGCATCCTTGCCTTCCAGCACCGCGTCGGCAATCCGGGAAGTGAACAGGCGGATGGCTCGCAGGGCATCGTCATTGCCCGGGATCACGTAGTCCACCACGTCCGGATCGCAGTTCGTGTCCACGATGGCCACCACGGGAATTCCCAACTTGCGGGCTTCCTTGACCGCAATGTCCTCTTTGCTGGAGTCGACCACGAACAACGCATCCGGCAAGCCCTGCATTTCCTTGATGCCCGCCAGGTTCTGTTCCAGGTGTTTCCGTTCCCGCTCCAGCCTCTGCACTTCTTTCTTGGTCAGCAGGTCATACCGCCCGTCCTTGCTCATCTCATCCAAATCTTTCAGCCGCTGGATGGACTTTTGAATGGTGGCGTTGTTGGTCAGCAGGCCGCCCAGCCAGCGGTGGTTCACGTGGTACATAGCGCAGCGAGCTGCCTCCTCGGCGATCGCCTCCTGTGCCTGGCGCTTGGTCCCCACGAACAGGATGATCTTGCCCTCCCCGGCAAGATCGGAGATGAACTTGGCGGCTTCTTTAAAAAGCTTGAGGGTCTTCTGCAGGTCGATGATGTAGATCCCGTTCCGCTCCCCATAGATGTACTCTTTCATCTTGGGATTCCAGCGACGGGTCTGGTGGCCAAAGTGAACCCCGGCCTCCAGGAATTCCTTCATCGTGATGTTCGCCAATACTCCTCCTCGCTCAACAACAGTGACAGGTGCCCAGCCAGAGAGCTCGTCACTTGTCACTAGTCACTGCCTTTACCGCTTCGAGAACTGGAACCGTTTCCGGGCGCCTTTCTGCCCGTACTTCTTCCGCTCCTTGGCGCGCGGATCGCGCGTGAGGAAACCGCCTTGCCTCAGGCGGGGACGCAGCTCCGCATTGAAAACCACCAGCGCGCGCGCGATACCCAGCCGCGCCGCTCCCACCTGTCCATGGATGCCGCCTCCACAGGCGTTAATCAGCACGTCGAACTTCCCCGAGTTCTCGGTCTCGACCAGAGGCTGCTGCACCTCCGTGCGAAGCGCCTCCGAGGCGAAGTACTGGTCAAACGGCTGACCGTTCACCACCACCTTGCCTTCGCCCGGCCGGAGGATTACCCGCGCGATGGACGTCTTGCGGCGACCCGTAGCACGAAATTGGACTTGATCTGTCACTAGAACTCCTTCTACGAAATCAGTGCCGTGGGGATAAAGACTACCGGTTCAGGGAGAGCGGCTCCGGGCTCTGCGCCTGGTGAGGATGCGCCGGCCCGGTGTAAACCTTCAGTCTCCGCGCCAGGCGATCCCCCAAGCGAGTCTTGGGGAGCATGCCGAGAATAGCGTCACGTACTAATCGTTCCGGCTTCGTGGCCAGGACCCGGCGCGCTGAGATTTCACGCAAGCCGCCGGGGTACCCGGTGTAGTGCCGGTACAACTTCTCGTCGAGCTTCCTTCCGGTCAAGCGAATCTTTTCCGCGTTGATCACGATAACGCCGTCGCGATGATCCGCGTGTGGCGTAAAGTCCGGGCTGGTCTTCCCCGTCAAAACGTGCGCAGCCTGCGCCGCCAACCGCCCCAAGACCCAACCTTCCGCGTCGAGAAGTCGCCACCGAATCTTCCCGCGACGCGTCTTGGCAAAGTAAGTCCCCACTCCACTCTCCGGTAAGATCACTGAACGGCAAACTTCTATTAGAACTGCACAGGCCCAATTTTGTCAACTGATTTCCCCGGCGCGACGCATTGACCTACCCGCCGTCACCCAAGAGGGCGACACCGTGTAAGGCCAGCCTCCTCTTTCAGTCGTGCGGTTCTTCCTTGGTCCGCAAAAGCGGCAGGAGCAGACAACGCGGCCGGCGCTGCACTTTTTGCTTGACAAAACCAAGAAGATATGCTATAATTATAGCCTCTCCTTCATAAGGAAAGGCTCTGTCCATGGGTCATGACCTTCATTCACTCCTTGCTGCCGGGCCGAGGCTAGGAACTGGTACCAGCCCATTTGGCTCGATTAGCATCATTGAACTGGCCCGAAAAAACAAAAAGATAGTTTTCTTGGGGCCTGCCAAAGCTGGCATATTGTTGAAAACAAAAGATAATCTCAAGAAATGGCATGCAGAATGCGGCTGGGAAATGGGCAGAAATGAGCCGAAAACGGCACGTTCTTGACGCGGGAATGGCCGACTGGCCCTGTTGAACGCTCGCTGCCACGCCGGCGCTACGTGCCACCGTCCTCGCTCCTGCGTGCTAGAATGACGAGGTCATCCGATAGGTGCCATGACGGACTCAGGCTGGAAAGTCAGCGTGCTGTTGACCGGGAGTTGGCGGGGGGCAACATCGGTCCTGCTCTCGAACCGGGGCCATCACATCGTCGTAGACACAGGCCTGCCTCACGAGGCTCATCAACTGGTGAGCGCCTTAGAGCAGAAGGGGCTCAAGCCGACGGACATCAGTGCGCTCATCAACACTCACTTTCATGTGGACCACGTCCTGAACAACATCCTGTTTCCGTCGAGCATTGTCTATGCCACACAGCAGTCCTACGATTGGTGCTGCTCGCTCTACTCTGACATTCTCAATGACACGGGGTGGGAGCGCGTTGCGCTGAAGTACTACCCCGAGACTCACGACTACGAGAAGTCCGCGGACAATATGGGGAAACTGCGCAAGTTCGCTCTGCGCTGGTGGGACGTGAAGCGGCTGGGCGAGCCTTCCCGCTTTCGCTGGATTGAAACACAACCTCTGCCAGCAGGGCTGGAGAGTCTGGTCACTTCAGGTCACGTGCCGGGGCACGCCTCGATCATCGTTCACTCCAGCGAAGTGCCGACGGTGATTGCTGCCGACGCCTTGCTGAGCCACGAGCACGACGAGCAGGTTCTGACGATGATCCCTTTCAATCGTCGGCAGTATCACCTTGACCGCGCCCGGATTCTCTCGCTCGGCGGGCACATCCTTCCGGGACACGACGCCGGATTCCTCGCCTCCGAGAAGTCCGCCCCCGCCAGCCAAGGGCCGGGCAAAACCTGAGCCCACAGAGAGTGCGAGATAACCATGTCCGTCTCTACAGCTCCGACCCCTCCCCCACGCGGGCTGGCACAGAGGCTGGCCACCTGGCCGCTGATTTCCTGGTCTGACCTCTTCAGCATGGTGCTCCAGGACCTGGAACGGAATCCCTGGCGAACCCTGCTGACCATGTTGGGACTGGTCATCGGCTCGGCGGCGGTGGTGGCCGTGGCATCCGTGGGACTGACGGGCCGGGACTACGCCATCCAGCAACTCGAAACTCTCGGCACAAATTTCATGTGGGTTTCTTACCACGGCCCCTCTGACCAGTCCGCCGGCCTCGGCACGAGCAGCCGAACGCGCGAACTCAACGAACGCGACTTCCAGGAAATCCAGGAGCGCGTCTCGGCGCTGGCAGCAGCGACGCGCGTGGTCGTGTTCTACACCACGGTCTCCCAGGGTGGCCAGACCTATCCCATCTCACTGGTGGGGACGGATGGGGATTTCGCGCGCGTACGAAACCTGAGCCTGACGGACGGCCGCGCCCTGACCGCTTCCGACGTCAGCGATCGGCGCAAGGTCTGTGTGCTCACCAAGTCACTCGCCGACAAACTCTATGGGCAGCAGAGTCCCCTGGGCCGCAGTTTGAAGATCGAGGATTTCAACTTCGATGTGATCGGCGTTTTCCACGACGTCCGCACCCCGGGCGTCGAGACAGAAATCAGCCGCGACGCCGTCCTGGTGCCGATCTCCGTGGCCCGCTTCTTCTCGAACGACACCAGCATCGACACCATCTACGCGCAAGCGCGCTCCCGGGAACTGGTGGACGCCGCCACCGTCCAAATCCGGGAGGTGCTGGCGCGGCTGCACGGGCGGAGCGATCTCTACACAGTGGGCAACCTGGGCTACTTCGTGCGGGTGGTCAACCGCATCTCCGCCAGCTTGATGGGGGTCGTGGTTCTTCTCGCCATCCTGGCGTTGCTCGTGGGCGGCGTCGGAATCCTGAATATCATGCTGATCTCGGTGAGCGAACGCACGCGCGAGATCGGCGTCCGCGTGGCCCTGGGGGCGCGGCACCAGGAAATTCTCCGGCTCTTTTTCCTCGAAGCCCTGGTGATCAGTCTGACGGGTGGGCTGGTGGGCATTCTGTTGGGGTCGCTTGGGCCCCTACTCGTGCACGCCGTCTTCAATGTCCCCATGCCGGTCTCGCCGCTCTCGATCCTCGTGGCGCTGGTAGTTTCGGTCACGGTGGGAGTGTCCTTTGGCATCTTCCCGGCCCTGAAGGCGGCCAGGCTCGACCCGGTCGTCGCTCTGCGGTACGAATAGGCAGAACCATGCGCTTGGGCGACCTCTTGAAACTTGTGCGGGGAGACCTGGAACGAAACCTCCGCCGGACCGTGCTGACCATGTTCGGACTCATCATGGGGTCGGCGGCGGTGGTGGCGGTGACGTCCGTCGGCCTGACGGGGCGCGAATACGCCGTCCGGCAGCTGGAGACGCTGGGCACCAACCTTATCTACGCCTGGTACGATGGCCCCTCGCCCTCTCCTAATGAATTGGTCGAAGACGACTACCGCGACGTGGCTGCCCGCGCCACGGCGCTCGTCCAGGTGAGTCGCCTGGCCACCGAGTACACCACCCTCGATATCCGCGGTGAGGAGTACGACGCCACTCTGGTCGGCACCGACGGCGTTTATGCCCGAGTGCGCAACATCCTGGTGCGTCAGGGACGCTTCATCAGCGACGCCGACGTCACGAGTCGTCACAAGGTGTGCGTCCTCTCGGAGTCCATCGCCGCCAAGCTCTTCGGGAACGGCCAGCGATTGGGGCGGACGGTGCGCGTCGAGACTTTCGATTTCCAGGTGGTCGGCATCTTCCAGGACGTGCAGAGCTTCAGCATTCCCACCGAGCTTTCCCAGAATGCCGTCATCATTCCTCTAAGCGTCCTGACGGCGTTGAACAACAGCAACCGCATCGACCGCATTTACGGCCAAGCGCGCGACCGCTCGTTGGTGGACCGGGCCACGCGGCAGGTGGCGGAAATCCTGGCCCGCAACCACGGGAGCGGCGTCATCTACCGTGTGGGGAACCTGGGCGAAGTCTTGAACGTCATCCACCGCGTGTCGCGCAGCCTCATCTTGGTGGTCGCCATCGTAGCAGCCATTTCGCTTCTGGTGGGCGGCGTGGGGATCATGAACATCATGCTCGTGACCGTCCGCGAGCGGACACCGGAGATCGGTATTCGCAAGGCGCTGGGGGCGCGGCCACGACAAATCCTGGACGCGTTCCTCCTGGAAGCCGTCATCATCAGCCTGGCAGGGGGAGTGGTGGGCATCCTCATTGGCAGCGGTGTGCCGGTCCTCCTCACTGCCCTCTTCGATGTTTCAGTGCCTATTTCGTCGCTTTCCGTGGCCTTCGCCCTGGCGGTTTCTGCCAGCGTCGGCATTTTCTTTGGCTACTACCCCGCCCGGCGCGCCGCCCGCCTCGACGCCGTGCAAGCGCTACGATACGAGTAGGGCAACAGGTTTTTGCCTCCCGACCCCAGCCGGAAGGACAGATAGTCCGCACGAGACCCCTTGCGAGGTGATCGAGACCGTACTAGGCTCTGGCTATCTCCCGCCCTGTCAGAATTTTCTTGACTT
Organism: Terriglobia bacterium; assembly: GCA_050014795.1. Lineage (GTDB taxonomy): Bacteria > Acidobacteriota > Terriglobia > UBA7540 > UBA7540 > JALHUF01. Next base: position 57,285 of record JBEKCQ010000012.1, read on the forward strand.
TGGATAAATTAAGGAGTAAACGTTTGCAGTACCGACCTGCCGGTAGGTTGGCGGTTGGCCGATGGACGGAGCGGGCAAGCCAACCTCAAGTTACCGACGTGGAGTATTCCGTGACCAAAGCCCCGGCACGCCGAAAAGTGCTGATCATCGAGGACGAGCCCTCCATCCGCAACATTCTCTACGTTCTGCTGGCAGCCTTGGACTGCGAAGGTGACGTGGCCTATTCCGGTCAGCAGGCGCTCGCCATGATCAGTCG